>DHJG01000063.1:17328-24596 GCA_002404215.1 Desulfosporosinus sp. UBA4726 | reverse complement strand
ATTGAGATCATCTGCCCTTAGAACAAAGAACAAAGTACAAACTAATAACATTAGGATTGTTATTTTTATTTGAGCAATATTATTATGCGAATTGGATTTAGCCTGCGCTAAACTAACCACCATATTGAAAACCTCTTTCTCGAAACTATCGGGTATTAGTTCTAGTTTTACCAAATAGTGAGAAAGCTAACATGCTTATTTGATTATATTAAAATTTTGTTTTACAACTCAGAAATAAAAAAGAAAAAAGACCCTTCATGGGCCTTTTTTCTCATCTATTCATACATCAAAAATCGGGAGCTTATTTCTTCACTTCCGAGGCATCGATTCGAGCAGATGCTCTGCGCAAAGCAAACTCAGCACGGCGTAGGTCAATTTCGTTGGTGCCTGACGCCAGGCGTTTTGTAGCCCGTTCTTTGGCCTCCACCGCACGAGCGAGATCAATATCTTGACTCAGCTCAGCAGTATCCGCAAGAACGATCGCAGAGTTATCAACGACCTCAACAAACCCTCCCGCAATTGCCACCCTATTAATAACGCCGTCTAGTGTATAACGTAAGACACCGATATCCAGTCCAGCAATTAAGGGTGCGTGGTTCGGTAAAATCCCTAATTCACCTGCTCCGCCGGGAAGAACAACAAACTCAACCTCTTCTTTAAGTACATCTCCCTCAGGAGAGACAATGCTCAGTGAGAATGTTCCTGCCATGGCTTACTCCCCCAATGTCTTGGCTTTTGCGATAACCTCTTCAATGGATCCAACCATAAGGAAGGCAGCCTCAGACAGGTCATCATATTTTCCATCTACGATTTCTTTAAAACTGCGAATAGTATCTTTCAATGGAACATACTTTCCAGGTGCGCCCGTGAATGCTTCAGCGACATGGAACGGTTGTGACAAGAAGCGTTGAATTTTACGAGCGCGGAACACGATTAGCTTTTCATCTTCAGCCAACTCATCCATACCTAAAATTGCAATAATATCTTGCAACTCTTTGTATTTTTGAAGGATCTGCTGAACACTTCGAGCAACCGCATAATGTTCTTCTCCTAATACTAAAGGCGAAAGGATTCGCGACGTAGAATCCAACGGATCTACAGCCGGATAAATCCCGATTTCAGCAATCGAACGAGATAAAACTGTCGTTGCATCCAAATGCGCGAACGCAGTGGCTGGTGCAGGGTCTGTCAAGTCATCTGCAGGCACATAAATTGCTTGCACAGATGTGATAGATCCTTTACGAGTGGATGTAATACGCTCTTGTAATTGACCCATTTCCGTAGCCAAGGTTGGCTGATATCCTACAGCGGATGGCATCCGACCGAGCAAGGCCGAAACCTCTGATCCAGCTTGTGTGAATCGGAAAATGTTGTCAATAAACAGTAACACGTCTTGACCTTGATCATCCCGGAAGTATTCTGCCATGGTCAGTCCTGTTAAGCCTACGCGAAGACGAGCGCCAGGAGGTTCGTTCATTTGACCGAATACCATAGCTGTCTTGTCAATAACACCAGACTCTTTCATTTCGTTCCACAGGTCATTTCCTTCACGAGTACGTTCTCCAACACCAGCAAATACGGAAAGTCCACCGTGTTGCTTAGCAATATTATTGATAAGTTCCATAATCAGAACTGTCTTACCAACTCCAGCACCACCGAATAGTCCAATTTTTCCACCTTTAGAGTACGGAGCAAGTAAATCAATTACCTTAATTCCGGTCTCTAGAATTTGGGTGGAAGGTTCTTGGTCCTCAAAGGCAGGAGCTGGGCGATGAATTGGATAATAGGTCTCAGTTTTGATTTCCCCACCGTTGTCAATGGGCAAGCCTAAAACGCTAACCATTCGTCCAAGCGTCGAAGGTCCGACAGGTACTGTTATGGCAGCTCCAGTGTCAGTTACGTCAATGCCCCGTTGCAATCCATCCGTAGAGGACATTGCAACCGTACGCACCGTGTTATTTCCCAGATGTTGGGCTACTTCTAAGGTTATATCAAGGTTATTTTCCGGAACTTTAATCTCAAGGGCATTATATATTGCCGGCAGTTGGTCGGGCATAAACTCTACGTCAACTACTGGTCCCAAAACTTGCAAAACCTTGCCGATATTCACAGGCGCGAAACCTCCTTATTGGGTATTTCCGACAGCTTATTGTAAAGCAGCTGCTCCAGAAACGATTTCAGATATTTCCGTCGTAATCGCAGCTTGCCGAGCTCTATTCATTGCTAGCGACAAACGATCAATCATATCTTTAGCATTATCTGTAGCCGAACTCATTGCTGTCATCCGAGCCCCTTGCTCACTTGCTTTTCCTTCAAGGATCGTCCGAAATATCTGCGTTTCGATATACTTCGGTAACAGACTGTTCAGAATTTCCTCAGGAGATGGTTCAAAAATATACTGTTTACCTTGTTTGCCTACAGGTTGTTCCATCGGAAGTAATTTGATTTGAGAAGGTCTCTGGGTCATCGCTGTGACGAATTCAGTATACATCAGATATACTTCGTCAGCTTCGCCCTCCTCATAAAGACGAATTACTTCCTGGGCAACCGCTTTAGCTTGATTATAACTCGGTTCGTCACCGAAGCCCGTATACTCAGCCAAAAACTCAATTTTACCGCGCCGGAAGAAATCTCGACCTTTGCGACCCACAGTCACCAACTTAACCGGCTGCTGTGATTCTGCAATCAATCCACTGGTCTTACGAATGAGGTTTGCATTGTACCCTCCGCAGAGACCACGGTCTGACGTTATCAGCACATAGACCACCTTTTGCACAGGCCGTTTTCTCAAGAGTGGATGAAGAACATCCACGGGAGCCTGTGCAAGGCGTTCTAAGACCCCTTGCAATTGGTGGGCATAGGGGCGGGCAGCGTTAAGTTTTAGTTGGGCTTTTCTGAGTTTGGCCGCGGAAACCATTTTCATCGCCTTTGTGATCTGCTGCATATTGCGAACGCTGCGAATCCGACGACGAATATCTTGTGCTCCTGCCACCTCATTCACCTACTCCTTTTTAATCTAGGCCAAAAATCCCCGCTTGAAATCATTGATCGCTTTTTCAAGCTCGGCGGTCATTTCTTTGGAGAGCGCCTTCTCTGTGCGAATCTTTTCTAACAGGTCGGCCTTCTCGGAGCGCATGAAACGCAGGTACTCTACTTCAAATTTCCCAATCTTATCAACATCAATCTCATCGATAAATCCTTTAACTGCCGCAAAGATAACTACAACTTCTTCTTCAACAGGTGAAGGAGCGTACTGTCCTTGCTTGAGGATTTCCAGCGTCCGCTGGCCACGAGCGAGTCGATTCTGGGTGACTTTATCTAAGTCAGATCCAAACTGAGAAAACGCAGCCAATTCACGGTATGATGCGAGATCCAAACGAAGTTGTCCTGAAACCTGTTTCATTGCCTTAATTTGCGCTGAACCTCCAACACGTGAGACGGAGATACCAACGTTAATTGCAGGTCGGAAACCAGAGTTGAAGAGATCAGCTTCTAGAAAGATCTGACCATCTGTGATGGAAATCACATTTGTAGGAATATAGGCTGACATATCACCTGCTTGAGTCTCGATAATCGGAAGTGCTGTCATTGACCCACCACCGAGTGCATCAGACAACTTCGCTGCTCGCTCTAACAAACGAGAGTGAAGATAGAAAACGTCCCCAGGATATGCTTCACGACCAGGTGGACGTTTTAGAAGCAATGAAAGTTCGCGGTAAGCTACTGCTTGTTTGGAAAGGTCATCATAAACGATTAGAACATGTTTTCCATTATACATGAACTCTTCGCCCATAGAACAACCGCAATAAGGCGCAATAAAGAGCATTGGTGCTGGTTCAGATGCGGTAGCAGCTACCACAATCGTGAACTTCATGGCGTCTTTGTCTTCCAACGTCTTAACAACGCTGGCAATTGTTGAAGCTTTTTGCCCGATAGCAACATAAATACAAATAATGTCTTGCCCTTTTTGGTTGATGATGGTATCAATCGCCACTGCAGTTTTACCTGTTTGACGGTCACCAATAATCAACTCACGTTGACCACGACCAATTGGAACCATGGCATCAATGGATTTCAAACCAGTTTGCAAAGGTTCATGTACAGATTTCCGAGCTACAACACCAGATGCTGGGGATTCAATCGGACGAAACTTAGTCGTCGAGATTTCTCCTTTACCATCGATAGGTTGTCCGAGTGCATTAACAACTCGACCGATCAAAGCCTCGCCAACGGGGACTTCCACAATCCGCCCTGTCCTCTTAACTTGATCGCCCTCTTTAATCCCTGTAAAAGCTCCTAGAATAACGCAACCAATGTTATCTTCTTCAAGGTTCATCGCCATGCCGAATACATCGCCAGGAAACTCTAAAAGTTCACCCGCCATAGCTTTTTCTAAACCGTATACACGGGCGATACCGTCACCAACCTGGATAACTGTTCCTACATCTACGATATCGGCAGCTGTTTCATAGCGTTCAATTTGTTGTTTGATAATAGAACTAATTTCTTCTGGACGCAAGTTCATCCTGTTATTTCACCCCTACTTCCTGAGGTTTCTCTGTGGTTCTACGCAAATCCGCACGCATTTTTTTCAAAGCGTGGGCGACGGTTCCATCCATCACGCGATCTCCGACCTGTATAAGAATCCCGCCAATAAGTTCTGCTCTAACTTCGCTAACAATACGGACGTCTTTTCCTGTCATACGCCCTATGGCCTGTTTAAGATCGTCAAGTTGGGTAGCACTCAAAGCAATGGCACTAGCCACTTTTGCTTCCACAACATGACGTGCCTCGTCCGCCAATCGAGTAAACTCTTGCTGAATGAACGGCAAGAGACTTTCTCTCTTCCGGTCAATCAATAGGTAGAGGAAATGACGTGTTGTTGCGCCAAAGTCTTCTCCCAATAATTTGTCCATAATGGACTTTTTATCACTCAGTGAAATATGGGGATGAAGCAAAGCGTTTTTAACCTCTTCATTTTCCTCCACCAGCTTTGTGAGTTCACGCAAATCATTATCAATTGGATCTAGGGACGTTTCCGAGGCAATTTTAAACAAGGCTTGAGAATACCTACGAGCAAGTGCCCCATTTATCATTGCATTTCCCCTACCTCTTGAATGAATTGCTCAATGAGCTTTCCTTGACCCTTAATGTCTAACTTCTGACGAATAATTTTCTCAGCCACTAAGACTGACAGATCAGCAACTTGTGCCTTAACATCGGAAATTGCCCGGTCGCGTTCGCGTTCAATATCTACAAGGGCAGATTTCTTGATTTTTTCAGCTTCTTCATGAGAAGCAGCTAATATTTCAGACGCAAGTGTTTCACTGACCTTTGTGGCCTTTGCAATCACTTCTTGGGCTTCCTGGCGAGCTTTACGCATTTCTTCTTGATACTCGCGTTTAATTTTTTCAGCCTGTTGTCGTTCATTTTCTGCCTGTGCAAGCATGGATTCAATGTTTGTCCGCCGTTCTTCCATCATTTTCATTAGCGGACCCCAAGCTTTTGCACTTAGAAGCCAAACGAGCAATAGGAAAGATATGACCGTAGCCACTACTGTATAGTCAAATTGAATAGGATTCCCACCCAATGGTCTACCCCCCTCTCGAGTCCGATTGACGTCGGGATGATTTTTTTCAAGGGGGAACTCGCGTTCCCCCTTGAATTAAGATGGGCCGTATTATTTAGCCCAGTACACGAACTTACTTTGTGAACATGAGCAACAGGGCAACAACCCAGCTAAGGAGTGGCAAAGCCTCGATCAAACCAACACCAATAAACATGGTAGCTTGCAATGTAGCTTTAGCCTCAGGTTGGCGAGCAATGCCCTCCACTGTTTTACTAATAACATTACCATTACCAATTGATGCGCCAAGAGCTGCTAATCCAGCAGCAATCCCTGCACCAAGTGCAGCAGCAGCAGATACGTCCATGTGATTTCCTCCTTTCTTGATCCACTAATTTATAAGTATTATTCCCTCAGCGAGCGTAAAGCGTCACTGAAAACTAACGAAAGATAGAAGCACTTTAATGATCAGCAGCAGTAACAGCCTGCGATACGTAAGCTGTTGTCAGCACGGTGAACACATAAGATTGAATGGCTCCTACGAAGATACTGAAAGCTAGCCAAACTGTCATCGGTAGAATTCCTGGCATAACCCATATTCCCGGAAGCATAAGAATAACCTTCAGGAGAATTTCACCAGCAAAGATATTTCCGAAAAGACGGAAGGCAAGCGTCAATGGCTTCGAGAGCAAATCAACAATGTGAATGATCGCGAACACCGGGTAAGGTTCAATAAAGTGATGGAAATAATGGAGTCCTTTAGTTTTGATACCCAAGTAAAGAACCAAGAAAATAGTTAACAAGGCTAATGCCATAGTCGTGTTGACATCTGATGTAGGAGACATCATGGATGGCCCTTCGAAAATCAAGTTTAATTGGGCGAATTCGACATGGAAATGTTCCAATAGATTAAACGTGAAATTCGGAATGAGACCAAGCATATTGGAAAAGAAAACAAACAAGATCAACGTTACTAAGTAACCTAGCAATGGACGCCCCTGCTCATAGTTCATATTGTCAGATACAAGGTTTTTAACAAAATCAAGGATCCATTCCAAGACGTTTTGCATTTTACCAGGTTTACCACTGGTCAAATGCCGAACTCCCAGATAGCAGAATATTAAAATAACGGCCATCGCAATCCAGGTCATGATCAACGTTTTCCCATGAAAAGTCATATTTCCCAAATGCCATAAAACTACTTCTTCTTTATGCACTTCTTTTATCACTCCTTTCTTCATTAATTCTATGTATTGCAACGGTGATGAACGAGACAATCACCCCGATGGCAATCCCTACTGCTAAACTGAGAAGCCAACTCGTCCGAAAGCGAGCAACCACAACGACTACAAGAGTAACCATGCCTAACCGAGATACAAGATTCCGACGCATCCGCTTAAGTGCTGAATTAACATCAAGTTCAGAGCTGCGCAGTGTTTCACGACGAATCCATTCCGTATAGATAAATCCGACCCAGTAGCCAACTAAACTACCGAACAACACTTGATGACCTGTCCCTGCTATCCCTAGTAATATGCAAGCGGTTCCACACCACAAGGCTATAAAGCTACTTTTTATCATTAGATTCCCCAAATTCTTTCAAGGTAATCACTAGATAACTCGCTCCTAATGCCACTCCGCTTAGCATTAAACCAAGCGTGAGCCACGGCTGGGTACCCCAGCGGGCATCCAAGTAACGCCC
>DHJG01000063.1:2694-17107 GCA_002404215.1 Desulfosporosinus sp. UBA4726 | reverse complement strand
AAATTATTGATGACATCTTCTTTGGTTTATGCTTCGAAAACATCATAACACACTTCGTCGATAATTTGTACTTTATTATACAACTTCGTAGTTTATTGTACAATAATATGCTTTATAGTATAACACAATGGTATTGTATGGCTTTTGTTATACCTAATTTTCTTCAATAATTTCCGCGATTCGTTTAGCCGCACACCCGTCTCCATAGGGGTTGCAGGCCATTGCCATTTTATCATAGGCCTTGGAGTCGCTGAGAAGACGACTTAGTTCTGCAAATACACTTTCATACTCGGTGCCCACGAGGGTAACTGTTCCAGCTGCAACTGCTTCAGGACGCTCTGTAGTATCCCGTACAACCAGCACAGGTTTACCTAGTGAAGGGGCTTCTTCCTGAATCCCTCCAGAGTCAGTCAAAATTAAATGCGACCGAGCCATTAGATTTACAAAGGGCTCATAATCCATTGGTTCGATAAGATCGACTCGTGGATGGCTCCCTAATACTTCAGTAACTACTTTGCGTACATTGGGATTTTTATGTACCGGAAATATGACATAGGTATCCGGAAATTTCTCAAGAATATCCTTCAAGGCCAGATAGATTTGTCGCATCGGTTCACCGAGATTTTCTCTGCGATGCGTTGTGACAAGAATCATTCGTGATTTTTGTCCTTGTCTGAGAATTTTTTGGATATCGAGCTCACGAAAATTATACTCTGGCTTTACCGTAGCCAATAGAGCATCAATGACCGTGTTGCCTGTCACGAAAATTTTCTCTGACTGGATGCCTTCAAGCAATAGATTCCTTTTCGCCGTTTCCGTGGGGGCGAAATGAAAATCTGTTAGAACGCTTGCCAGTTTACGATTCATTTCTTCTGGAAATGGAGAATACTTATTTCCTGTACGCAGTCCTGCTTCAACATGCCCAATCGGGATTTGTGCATAAAAAGCAGCAAGTGCAGCCACAAATGTTGTGGTCGTATCTCCATGCACCAACACAAGATCAGGGTGTTCCCGCAAAAAAATCTCTTTAAGCCCGCTAAGTGCCCGTGTTGTTATCTCTGTAAGGGTTTGCCCCTGCCTCATAAGGTTTAAATCAAAATCAGGGACAATATGAAACAGCTTCAAAACCTGATCGAGCATCTCACGATGCTGAGCAGTTACGGTAACCTGACAGTGGATTGATGCCTTCTGTCGAAGCGCGCGAATCACCGGAGCCATTTTAATTGCCTCCGGACGTGTCCCAAACACGATCATTACTTTTTTATGATCTTTCACGTTTTTACTCCCTTTCGATTGAATATCAATCGTTTATCTAGAAAGGGCCACACCCTCGTGTGTCATAGATCTTCTTCACCAAATAGGATTAACTCCAAGTCTGCTTCCCTTGCCATTACGTCCGCAAGAGTATCCGGATAGGGATGAATATAGACCACACGTCGTATTCCAACATTGATCAACATTTTGGTACATTGTACGCAAGGTTGATGGGTCGAATAGAGATCTGCCCCTGCAATCGCGACCCCATGTTTTGCAGCCTGTATTAGCGCATTTTGTTCTGCATGCACAGCACGGCAGATCTCCATGCGTTCCCCTGATCGAACGTTCAAGCTCTGCCGCAAGCAACCAATTTCATCACAATGGATGAGCCCCGAAGGGCTCCCATTGTATCCTGTGCTTAATATTTGTCTATCCTTAACCATCACAGCTCCAACCTGCCGACGCAGACACGTTGAACGCCCGGCAACCACTTGCGCCAATTGCATAAAATAACTATCCCAACTCGGTCGTTTTCCCTGTGTCATCATTTTGTACCAAACAACCGGTCCCCCGCATCGCCAAGTCCCGGCACTATATATCCGTGTTCGTTAAGTCGCTCATCGACTGCAGCTACGAAAATATCCACATCAGGGTGAGCATTTTGCACTGCAAGAACGCCTTCAGGAGCGGCAATCAAACACATCAACTTAATGTTTTTAGCACCGCGATCTTTCAAAAACATTATCGCTGCAGATGCAGATCCACCGGTTGCTAACATGGGATCGATGACGATAAGATCACGCTCCGCAATGTCGCTCGGTAACTTACAATAGTATTCAACGGGCAGAAGTGTCTCCGGGTCGCGATAAAGGCCGACATGCCCGACCTTTGCTGCAGGTATCAAGCGGAGCATTCCATCAACCATTCCTAAGCCTGCACGTAGGATTGGAACTAAACCTACTTTTCGCCCAACAAGTACTTTGCTTTTTGCAAAGGCAACCGGTGTTTTAACTTCTATTTCTTGGAGAGCAAAGTCGCGGGTCACCTCATAGGCCATTAACATCGCAACTTCCTCTACCAATTCTCTGAATTCCTTTGAGCCTGTCCTCTCATCTCGAATAAGTGACAACTTATGTTGAATAAGAGGATGATTAAGTACGTGAACATCTGCCATATTTCAGGGCTCAACTCCTAATCTAAATTTGAGTGCAAGCGGTATTTTGCGCATAATGTGCTCACAATTTCCCGTGCTTTTGCCAGTTTATCAGGTTCACGGTGTGAGGTCAAGGTGAGGTCTATGGCTTCTGCGATCTCCTCCATAGCCTCCGTATTCATCCCGCGCGTCGTAACCGCAGGAGTCCCAAGGCGAATTCCACTTGTGATAGAAGGGCTTTGAGTTTCAAAAGGAATGGTGTTTTTGTTTACAGTGATGCCAACTTCGTCCAGGATAGTTTCGGCCTCTTTCCCCGTAATCCCTTTGGTTTGTACATCCACAAGAATAAGGTGGTTATCCGTTCCTCCCGAGACAAGGCGAAATCCTCTATCCAAAAGTGCTTGAGCCAAGGCCTTTGCATTTTCCACAATACGAGTTTGGTATGTTTTAAACTCAGGCTGTAGGGCTTCGCCAAAAGCGACTGCTTTAGCGGCAATGACGTGCATCAACGGCCCTCCTTGAATTCCAGGGAAAATTCCCTTATCAATGGCTTGTGCGTACTCAGCCTTACAGAGAATTATGCCACCGCGTGGTCCTCGCAAGGTCTTATGGGTTGTTGAGGTTACAAAATGCGCATAAGGAACTGGCGATGGATGTAATCCTGCGGCGACCAAACCAGCGATGTGTGCCATGTCTACCATTAAAAAAGCGCCAACTTCATCAGCAATTTCACGCAATTTAGCAAAGTCTATAGTTCGCGGATAAGCACTTGCCCCAGCAACAATCATCTTTGGCTGATGAGCGTGTGCTAACTGTCGAACCTGTTCATAGTCAATGCATTCCGTCTTTGGGTCGACACCGTAAGAAACAAAGTTAAAATATACCCCGGAGATATTTACTGGACTACCATGAGTCAGGTGGCCTCCGTGAGATAAATTCATTCCAAGAACTGTGTCTCCAGGTTTTAACATTGCAAAATAGACCGCCGTATTAGCCTGGGCCCCAGAATGCGGCTGGACATTTGCATGTTCTGCGCCATAAATCTTTTTAACTCGTTCCCGAGCTAAGTTTTCGACGACGTCGACATACTCACATCCGCCATAATAGCGTTTGCCCGGATATCCTTCGGCGTATTTGTTAGTTAAAACAGACCCTTGTGCAGCCATCACTGCACGACTGACAAAGTTCTCAGAGGCGATCAATTCAATGGTATTTCTCTGACGGTTCTCTTCTTGCTCGATAGCTTGCGCAACTTCTGGGTCTTGTGGTTTCACCCACTGATTAATATAATCCATTCTTTTCACTCCTAAAATGGGTGGACACGAAGTATCATGCCCATACCCTTCGTATTGTTTATGCCGTAGGAGCACGATACTTCGTGCCCTTACAGAGTGTACTCTGCTCGAGGCCCACCTATGAGGCGTGGGCGAGTGTGGGCGAGGGTTAAGTGTGCTGCTCCTAGTTCCTTCACATGTATGCGAATGGGTATCGCCACCGGGCGAAGGTGCATACCGATAAACGTATCTCCGATATCAATTCCAGCATGCCCTTGAATTTGCTCCACCATAACCGGGGAAGTAAAATCTTTCCAGGCCTTGACTGTCATCGCACCTCCAGCATGCAAAGCTGGCAATACCGTAACAGCCTCTAATCTATAGTGATCTACGCACGCCTCTTCTACTACCAATGCCCGGTTAATATGTTCACACCCCTGAACAGCTAGAAAGAGTCCCTCCTGTTGAACACGTTTCAATAAGGGTGGAAGTAACATCTCGGCAATCTCTAAACTGCTTCCCTGCCCAATCTGTTGACCGATGACTTCACTTGTACTGCACCCCAAAACGATGATCTGATGCAAGCGTAGATTAGCCTTAAGGAAAAAGGCATCAAGTACACCATCCCAAACTTGGGCGAGGTCCTGCAATTTATCTACTACAATTTTGTCCACGAGAAAGGTTCTCCTCCTCTCATTGATCTAGGCACATTCAAGTAAATAACCAGTTAGCATGCCTGACTAAATTTTGCCGCCACATTCAAGGTCGGAAATTAAATTTACACGGCGGGCATGCCTGCCTCCAGCAAACTCTGTTTTCAAAAAGATGTCCACAATGTCGAGAGCAAGCCCAACGCCAGTTACCCGTCCACCCAGTGTTAAAACATTGGCATTATTATGTTCTCTGGCCATTCTTGCCGAAAACGTCTCTGTACAGACCACAGCACGGATTCCTGAGATCTTATTCGCGGCAATAGAAATCCCTAGCCCCGTTCCACAGACCGCAATCCCTAAGTCTGCTTCTCCCTTTAAGATAGCATTTCCTACTGCGAAACCATACTTTGGGTAATCCACCGAGTCGGTCGAGTTGGTTCCCAAATCTAGGACTTCTAAGCCCTGTGTTTCTAGATGTGTACGAATGGCTTCCTTTAGTTCGTAGCCTCCGTGATCTGCTCCCAGCACAACCCTCATGTTTAGTCCTCCACCTTTTCTAATTATTTTAATTCTACAGATAGTAACAAAATCCCTGCAAAAACACAAATATAGCGACGTTAACGCCGCTAGTATAGGCGTCTTTCGCCTATCTTATCCTAATTCTAATTTAAATGACCATTTAAAGCGATCAATAATTCACCAATCTCTTGTGCTGTCTTTCGATAAACATCTAGCGAACCACTCCAGGGATCCTGAATATCACGAATGTGTTCTCCCCACTTACCTAAACAGCGGGTCTTATGTATGAATTCAGGAAATAGACGCTTTAATTTTTCTTCTTGGGCTTGGGTCATCGGAATAACCCAATCTGCATCCGCCAATAAGTCAGCCTTAATTTTTCTAGAACGGTGCCTCGATAGGTCCAAGTTTTGTTCTTTAAGAACTGCTAATGCATAAGGACTGGCCTTCTCCCCTTCCCAAGCTTCCAGCCCTGCCGAACTGACTTGAACCGCCTCGCCAAACATCTCACGAGCTAATTCTTCCGCCATCGGACTGCGACATGTGTTTCCCGTACAAATAAATAAAAGTTTTAAGCTCATAAAAACTGCACTCCAATCCATTCAAAAAAGCAATTTAGCCCCAATCAGAAACAACGCCAGTCCACCAAGCAGTTCAGCCTTATCTCCCAACCACGTTCCCATTACACGCCCCAAAACTAAGCCCATTCCGGTCATCAAACCAGCTACCACTCCTATGATCATAACTGTTATCAAAATATCGGCTTTGATCGTCCCCAGTGAAAACCCGACACTTAAGGCGTCTAAACTTACACTCGCTGCTAACAAATAAATACCGAATCCTCTGGGGGAAGCATTGGTGGTTAAATCTGTATGAAAAAGGGCATCTCTCGCCTTTCCGAAAGGAAAATATTCAATGGTCGGTCGATATACCTTGTAAAGCATTCGTCCTCCTAAGCCAATAAGGACCAAGGCCCCGGTCAGACTTGCGAATTGTCCAAGAACAGATCCCAGAGCCTGACCTAGCATCATCCCGCCAAGCGGCATGAGCACATGAAAAACGGCCACCACCATCGACAAGTGTACGACCATGCGCTTCCTAATCCCTGCCAAACCGATTGCCAGGGACAAGGAGAAAGCATCTGCTCCCAAGGCGATTGCAACTGCCACAACCCATGCTAAATTCAATACCCTTCCCTCCTATCTCGCTTAAGTATATGCACAGGAAAGGGTTTATTAGACGGATTAGACGAATTGAATGTGCTGGCCAGCCGCATTCTTCAATCGATTCATAATAGCGGTCCCTAGGCCACCTTCTTCCACTCCCTCAGCTAAAATTAAATCTATTCCTCTTTCATCACAAAGTCTCAACCCTTCAAACAAGTTACTAGCAATTTCTTCTGGGCGATCTTCTGAACCGAGTACAAACAAAAGATCGGGAAGCCAGGTATGCAAAAAGGGTGCACTTTCTAGAGTACATAAAACTCCCACTTTTTTTAATCTTGCATGTCCTCTTTGGATCTCTTCTACCATCAGCTGTACAACGCGCTCGCGAAGGCCGATCATCAGAATCATCTCCCCTCGAGGAGCATAGTGCCTATATTTCATGCCCGGTGCCTTGGGAGCCTGGTTCTCCGAGGGATGATCAATCCAAACCTCGCCCAAAACTGCCTCTAACTGTTCCTTAGAAATTCCGCCGGCACGAAGAATGGTGGGAACTCCCCCACTCACATCGAGCACAGTTGATTCCACTCCAACCGGACAAGCCCCTGCATCAAGGATCAACGGAATCTTGTCTTTCATATCATGCCATACATGACTACCTTTTGTCGGACTAGGCCGTCCTGAGAGGTTGGCACTCGGCGCGGCAATTGGAAGCCCGGTTTCTTCGATCAAACGGAGGGCAACCGGATGACTAGGCATACGAATTGCCACGTTGGCCAGTCCTCCTGTCACGATATCCGGGACGGTGGCCCTTTTCGGTAAGACTAACGTCAACGGACCCGGCCAGAAATGTTGAATACAAAGCTCAGCTTGAGGTGTCCACCCTTCAACCAGCAGGTTGGCCATCATACGGTTACAAACATGCACAATTAAAGGATTATCCTGAGGACGCCCTTTGGCCTTGAAAATCTTGCTACAAGCTGAAGCATCTAGGGCATTGGCGCCTAACCCATAGACCGTTTCTGTCGGAAAGGCTACCAACTCCCCGGCTTGTAGCCACTTTACACCCTCTCTTAATAGTTCCGTTTCAGGATGGATGGGATCAATATATAGTCTTCTTGTCTGCATCTACGATCACCTCGCTAAGATCACCCGGTCGCGCCCTGCTAGATCCGGAAAAACCTGTGTCTTAAAACCCTTCATCTGGAAAATTTCACAAACTGCCTCAGCTTGATTCCAGCCAATTTCCATAAGAACCTTCCCCTGAGGATTCAGTAACGACCGTATCTCTTCTGCCAGGCGACGATAGAAATCTAAACCGTCTTCTCCCCCTAGGAACGCCATAGGAGGCTCATGGAAAATTTCTGGAGCGCACAATCCATAGTCCTCGGAGGAAACGTAGGGGGGATTTGTGATGATAAAGTCCCAGAGTTCTCCCTGAATAGGAGCCACAAAGTCCCCCTGTCGCCATTGCACTGAGACTCCTAACCGCACAGCATTCTGGCGCGCAACAGCTAAGGCGTCTGACGAAAGATCCGTCCCTACGACTTCCGCCTTAGGATAATAATAGGCCATCGAAATAGCAAGTGCCCCACTTCCGGTACAAAGATCAACGACCTTGATTAAGCGATTCTGGTCTTGATCTTCTTCCACTCTGACGATCTCCAGCCACTTCTCTATTAGAATTTCACTATCCGCACGGGGTATTAGTACTCGTTCATCAATACAGAAGGAAAGACCCATAAATTCCTGCCGCTTTAAGATGTATTGCAGAGGTTCGTGCCCAGCGCGACGAGTAACACTCAGCCGATAATCGATCTCCTCTTGCTTAGACAAATTGCGCTCAAGCTCCAGATAAAGGCGGTCGCGTCTCGGCAAACCTAAAACTTCAGCTAATATTAAGTCTGCGTCAAAGCGAGCATTTGCTATGCCCTTGTCCAAGAGCATAGCCTCACCCCAACGCATTCCTTCTAGCACCTTCAAACCAACTTAACCCCCAGTTCAACGAGTGAGTTATTTCACTCGATCTCAGCCTTTAGTCGCTCTGCCTGGTCCGAAGTAATCAGAGCTTGAATGATCTCCTCTAGGTCGCCTGTCAGGATCGTCTCTAGGCGATGTAACGTTAAACCAATGCGATGATCAGTGACCCGTCCCTGAGGGAAGTTAAACGTTCTAATCCGCTCACTCCGGTCTCCAGTTCCCACTTGACTACGACGTTCAGAGGCTTGCTCTCCACTAGCTTCATCTTGAGCTTTCTCTAGAATGCGAGCACGCAAAACGCGCAAGGCCTTCTCTTTGTTCTTAAGCTGAGATTTTTCGTCCTGGCAAGACGCTATTATTCCCGTGGGCAGATGGGTAATCCGTACCGCCGATTGCGTGGTATTCACACACTGTCCGCCGGGTCCGCTAGAACAAAAAACATCAATGCGCAGGTCGTTCGGATTGATAGAGACTTCCACCTCTTCCGCCTCTGGAAGAACGGCAACTGTGGCCGTAGAGGTGTGAATCCTTCCCCCAGATTCTGTTGAGGGAATTCGTTGAACCCGATGCACGCCACTTTCAAACTTTAGTTTGCTATAGGCTCCATTCCCTTCAAGAAGGAAAATGATTTCTTTATACCCACCGATATCCGTGTAACTAGCACTAAGCACTTCTGCTTTCCAACCCTGGCCTTCTGCATAGCGAGTATACATTTTATAAAGATCGCCAGCAAACAAAGCTGCCTCATCGCCGCCTGCCCCGGCTCGAATTTCCATGATGACGTTTTTCTCATCCAAAGGATCCTTAGGTAAGAGAAGGACACGAATCCGTTCTTCTAGTTCCAGAGAAGCGTTCCGTAATTCATCTCGCTCCTGCTCCGCCATCTCCTGCATATCCGATTCAAGTTTTTCCTTGAGTAGATTCTCGGTATCCTCAAGGCCATGGAGTATTTCCTGATATTCCCTAAACGCCGTGACAAGGTTCGTCATGCCTGCCTGAGCTTTGGCATATTTTTGCCACTCACTTTGATTGGAAATGATCTCCGGGTCACTAAGAAGTTCCGTGAATTCATCATATTTTCGTTCAATCTCATAAAGTTTCTCTAACATCTTTCACACCCCAAAATTTACGTTAGTTCCTGACCTGAATCTAAAACGTCTTTTAATGCAGCCAGTGCGACCTCTAACTGGGCATCATCCGGTTCCCGAGTGGTCAATTTCTGTAATAACAATCCGGGAACAATAAGCCAACGAAGCCACGGCGATTCTAAATGTCGTGAAGAGAATTTAAGGATTTCGTAAGCAATTCCAGCCACAAAAGGCATAAGAATCATTCGAGAAAGTAAACGCCACCATAAGGGATTCAACCCTACAAATGCGAACACAAAGATGCTTACAACTACGACAATTAAAAGAAAACTTGTCCCGCAGCGCGGATGTAACCTAGGAAATCGGCGCGCATTATCTACCGTGAGTTCTTCCCCAGCTTCATAGGTAAAAATTGCTTTATGCTCTGCCCCATGATATTGGAAAACCCTCTGAATATCCTTGAGTCGGGAAATCACTAAAATGTATAGAAAAAATACAACGAGGCGTATTGCGCCCTCCAAAAGATTCTGCCACACCGTCCCGGTTACCTTTCCTCGGAGCAAGTGAGCCATACCGGTCGGCAAAGCGACAAAAAGCAGAAGACCCAGACCGAAAGCTAACCCAATAGTTAGAGCCAATTCCCAAAAGCCGAGTTCTTCGCCACTCTCCTCTTCTCCGTCCTCACCCTCGTCCATGGAACGGTTTGCTGAAAAAGTTAAGGCCCGCGTTCCTACAATTAGAGAATCCACTAGTGCGACAAAACCTCGCACTAAAGGTAACTTTAAAATAGGTTTTTTTGCCCATGTATTAATCGCTAGGCGCGTAACCTCAATCTCGCCATTTGGTAGCCTGACCGCAATAGCACTCTCACGGGGTCCGCGCATCATTACCCCTTCTATAACCGCTTGCCCGCCATATTGGACCGGTCTACCCATCTTTATTTCCTCCTCATCTCCGGATCCTATTTTATCCGATAGCTCAATGCCACTAACGCTCCCATTTCTTAAGAGATAGGTGGCCTGAGCCCCTGGACAAGTTCTGCTTACTTCAGATAGAGTTAGAATCCCACCTTAGTAAGGTTTCTTTATACCATTTATAAAGTATACCCAAAGCACGGAATAAGTGCAAAATTCGAGTTGCTGTTGCATTGTTGTATTTTACGCAAAAAGCAGAGCTTGCGCTCTGCTTCTCCACCAGCAACGACCGCAGGCCGTTGTTTACATCCCGTATTTCTTTTTAAACCGATCAACCCGTCCGCCGACGTCGACAAACCGCTGTACCCCGGTATAGAAGGGATGGCATTTCGAACAAATTTCCACTTTGATGTCTTGTCTTGTACTTGCTGTTGGAATAATTTCCCCGCAAGCACATGTCACCGTGGTTTGTTCGTATTTTGGGTGAATTTTTTCTTTCATGTCTTCACCTTCTTTCCCATTTGGATCAAGGCGCACTTCTAAAGCACCTGTTTCATCACAATTTCAGTCAACTCTTACTATTTTAGCACAATTATCATAGTGTGGTCAAGGATATAATTAACAGCCTTTCATGGCATATTTAGGTTTCTTGTCAAAACTGTGACGTGCTTCGATAAAGCGAACCGTCCCTGTTTTCCCTCGAATGACCACGGTGTGAGTCAAAGCTCCTTTAGAGGTAAAGGTAACCCCGCGCAGCAAAGGACCTTCTGTGATTCCAGTCGCTGCAAAAAAGACGTCATCCGTTCTTACTAAGTCATCCATCGTTAATAACTTTTGAACATCTTCGATTCCTAGAGCTTTAGCCCTAGCGACATCTTCATCATTTTCCGGCCAAAGACGTCCTTGCATTTCCCCGCCCATACAACGGAGGGCTGCCGCAGCCAGAACACCTTCAGGCGCTCCGCCAACTCCCATCATCATATCTACTCCCGAATCTTCAAACGCACAGGCTACAGCCGGAGAAACGTCTCCATCGGTAATGAGACGAACCCGCGCTCCGCAAGCACGTACGTCCTGAATCAGTTTCTGATGACGTGGGCGGTCCATAATAACAACCGTCATGTCATTCATAGTTTTCCCCAATGCTTTAGCCACATTTGAGACGTTTTCAAGCACAGATGCATCCAGATTTATCTTCCCAGCAGCAGCAGGACCTACCGCTATCTTATCCATATACATATCTGGCGCATGGAGTAAGCAACCTCGCTCGGCAATCGCCACAACGGCAATCGCCCCTGCCACACCCTTTGCACAACTGATAGTTCCCTCTAGTGGATCAACTGCGACATCTAATTCCGGACTTTCTCCATTTCCGACACGTTCCCCAATATAGAGCATTGGAGCCTCGTCCATTTCCCCTTCTCCGATCACCACAGTACCGTCCATGTGAATCGTATCAAAAACTGCTCGCATCGCTTCCACTGCAGCGTCATCAGCCGCTTCCTTATTTCCCAACCCTACCCAGCGCGCTGACGCTAACGCTGCTGCTTCTGTCACTCTAGCAAATTCCATCGTAAGTTCTCTTTCCAATTTCTAACCCCGGTTTCAAAGACACCTGAAATACCACAAATGTTTTTCAGTGCACTACCATGAAATTGGGGGTTTCACCTCTTTCCTCTTTTCAATTATTACTAATACTGATCTAAAGAAAAAACAGGGACACTCGGCCAGTTATATAACTATTTAATTCTGTCATAATATTTATTATTTATACCTTTATTGTGACATACATTTTATGTGATTACAACTATCATTAAAATGTGAAGTGACTAATAAATCCACAAAAAGGTTGGCATCTGCTTATCTGTAATGTCAGATAGGAAGATGCCAATTTCCGCTTTATAAAAAATTTCAAAACTAGCGCACAACTTCCTAACGTTTCTTCCAATCCGCCAAAAACTTCTCAATCCCTGAATCTGTCAGAGGATGACGGAAAAGTTGTCTTAAGACACCAAATGGGACTGTTGCATAATCTGCTCCTAATTTAGCCGCCTCCGTGACATGAACCGGGTTTCGAATGCTTGCTGCAATAATTTTTGTTTCGATGCCATTGACTTGGAAAATATCGCACATATCTGCCAACAAATTTAACCCATTTTCGCCTATATCATCCAGTCGGCCCAGAAACGGGCTCACATAGGTTGCGCCTGCACGTGCTGCCAGCAAAGCCTGATTCGCTGAAAACACAAGTGTAACATTGGTCTTGATGTTCTCCGTGCTTAATACCTTCACGGTCTTAAGGCCGTCTTCAGTCATAGGAATCTTAACCACAATGTTCGAATGAATGGCTGCGAGCACACGCGCTTCCTGAAGCATCCCCTCATGATCAAGAGCAATGACCTCTGCGCTGATAGGACCATTAACGATCCCTGTCACAGTGTTCAGTAGCTCATGAAAGTCCTTTCCTTCCTTAGCCACTAAACTTGGGTTCGTTGTTAGGCCAGCGATAACGCCCATATCCCAAGCTTGTTTTATTTCTTCGATATTTGCAGAGTCTAAGAAAAATCGCATAGTTGTTACCTTCTTTCTAATCAATCGGATCGAAGCAAGTTCGAGGCTTACGCCTTCCCGTTGCTACCGAAGACCCTAATTTTCTCGCGAATTATCGCAGTAGCGGCATCCCGGGCAGGGCCTAACATTTTGCGTGGGTCAATTTCTTTGGAGTCTCCTTCAAGAACTCGACGAGCAGCCCATACAAACGCCTCGCGAATATTAGTATCAATGTTAATCTTGCAAACACCCCTTGAAATTGCTTCGCGCAACGCATCATCTGGCACTCCAGAAGAACCATGCAATACAATAGGAGTTGCAATTCGTTCCCTAATTTTTGTTAATCGTTCAAAGTCCAGTTTAGGTATCCCAATATATTGGCCATGAGCTGTCCCTATAGCAATTGCTAAAGCATCAACCTTTGTCGCTTGAACAAAGTGCTCTGCCTCAGCTGGATCCGTGAACAGTGCTTCGCGGTCACTAACAGTAATGTCATCTTCTGTCCCACCGATTTTACCCAATTCAGCCTCTACTGAAATACCTAGAATTCGAACTGCTTCGATTACTTTGTTAGTCAAGGCAATATTATCTTCCAACGAGTGTTTAGATCCGTCAATCATCACGGAAGAAAATCCGTTGCGTGCACACTGCATGACTTGTTCAAAGCTTGTCCCATGATCCAAATGCAGGGCGATGGGCACGCTGGCATTTTCAGACGCTAATTTGGTCAACATTGCAATATATTCAATGCCTGCATATTTTATTGCACCTTGACTAGCCTGAATAATAATGGGAGCATTTTCAGCCTCTGCTGCAGCCACAATGGCCTGCACTATTTCCATGTTATTACAGTTAAAAGCCCCTACTGCATAATGTTCCTTTTGGGCCTTTTGTAATAACTCAACCATTGAAACTAACGCCATTTCTTTTCCTCCTTGTTCGCCTTTGAGATATGTTGGCCTCGCAATGGATTATTAATAAGCCAAGTCTTATTCTCTTCCAAATACAGAGAATTCATACCTTCAATCTGGTGAACATTATCTGCACTGTCCGCATAAATAACTCCCACAGCTTCACAACACTCACAATAAAGTTCAATGCGATCTTGTAACAACTCAAAGGTCAACTGCTGGTTTCCACAAGCACATCCTAGATCACTTTTCTTCGCCAGACGGTGAAGATGATCTAAGATCCGCAGCATCACTTCAGGATTTTCGAATTCTTCCTCATAACCCAGTTCTACTGCTAGTTCCCCAATAGATTTTTCTCGTTCATGACAAGCCTGGGTTACCTTCTGCTTCGGCCCGATATACCCAACCGAAGCCACCACGTCAGGGCAAGTCAGTGGCAAAGCCTCTTTTCCCCATATGACCTGGCGGTTTAATTTTAAATAATGGGTCTCCCCACAGTAAGCACAAACGTAACTGGCGTTAAACTGCTGCCGGTTTCTACTGGCTATTGACATAAGCCCCGCACCACAACCACAAAGCAAGTCTTTACGCCCTTGTCCTGAAAATGCAAAGAGAGAGAGGGCATGAAATTCCAACTCGCCGCATTGGGAACACTGAATAGCTATCGTTGTATTTGTCTTTAGAATCATAATTCCCACCTCTTCCTACTAGCATATACTTCGTCATAGAGAAAGATTTTCCTGCCTTTCTGTTGAACAAATAATGTACCCGTGTAACAACTGATGCAGAAGTTATAGAACTATTCTGCTAGTCAACGAAGTATATGTTGAAGAGAAAAGAGGCTCAAACCTATTTTTCGGATAATATCTCTCTCACCCTGTCTCTCAGCACAAATAAATCAAAAGGTTTCCCCATATAATAGAGAATTCCGAGATCCTTGGCTTGCTCCAT
>DHJG01000063.1:0-2537 GCA_002404215.1 Desulfosporosinus sp. UBA4726 | reverse complement strand
ATAGTTCTTAAGTAACTGAAGGGCTTCCGCCCCGTTTGCTGCCATTTCAACCTCGTGCTGATCCTCTCGAAAAGTCTCCAAAAGCAAGCGACGCACACCAAGTTGATCATCTACGACAAGAATTTTAGCCACTACCTACATCCCTCTCCCGTAAATTCTTCTACGACAGAATATTCTGTAGAGACAAGCGAAATTCCTTCTTCTAAGATCCGTTCTGACAGTATTTGTCCACCTTGTATATATTTCCTAGAGATCCGTGGATTCGCCACTGTCCGTCGCAAAGGAATCACGACTTCATCCCCCAATGCGCAATCCTGCATTCCTACATCGAGCACGGTAAGTTGCATACCAATTTTCCCAGCTACACGAACCGACCTGCCCTTCAGTTCAACTCGTTCCTGACCAAGGAAAACACCAATTAATGCCGCAAGGTTTTTAATCACAATTTTCAGGAAATCAATCCATCCCTGGGGAGTGAAATGCGGTTCTAACCCAAACCCATCCGCATAGCCCACGGGAATCACCGCAAGCTGTGTTTCGGACTTCGTGCGATAAATACTTTGATATCCCACATTTGTCCCTTTAGGAACTTTACGCAAATGAACGATCTGACTTCTAGCAACCCAAGGATCACTCAACGTCAGCCTTCCGCTAAACCCTTGCCCCGGATAATGTCCGATCAATAATGTCCCAATACGCACAAAATCATGATGCCACTGTGGGTAATCGAGAAACGCCGCACTGTTGCAGACATGCTTCCAAGTCGGGCAAATCCCCAGTTCTTCAAGACGGATTGTTGCGGCACTAAAACGTTCATATTGCTCTAATGTATAGCGCTGATCCCTTTGAGCCGCTCGAGCAAAGTGGGTATATACTCCTTGAACATCAATCTGAGGAGCTTTTGTTAAGGATATTGCCAGTTGTTCAAGTTCAGAAAAGCGAAAGCCGGTTCGTCCCATTCCTGTCTCAAGTTTAAGATGTACTTGAACTGGCATGGGGCATCCCAGCTCTGAATATGACTCATTAAGCTCTGCAATCCAAGATAGTTCCGAGAGCGTCAGCTGTAACTGTGCAGCGATGGCTCTAGGCCATTCTTGCTTCGTAGTTGGCCCCAAAACAAGAATAATCCCCCGGATCCCATACTCGCGCAAGATAAGCCCTTCTTCAACCCGTGTGACCGCAAACGCCTCACAGCCGGCTCTTTCTAAGGCGCGCGCGACCTCGATTGCGCCCAAGCCATAGGCATCGGCTTTCACCACTGCCATACATCTGGCTCCAGAACGAAGGTGCTTTACAACTTCCTGATAATTTCTCACTACAGCATCGAGGTCAACCTCAATCCAGGTTCCAGCCATGACTTTATCCCCTCCGTGCTCGCCGCATCTTACTGATTATCCCCTTAACGACATCGGAATAGATAGGTTCTAATTTCCAGAGAGAATAGAATAAGGGCCGATACACTAAGTCCCATTCTCCGATAAACTCAGTATACTCTCCGTTAAACCCCTTCTTAAAGCGATAAAGACCGTAAAGTGGGTTATCTTCTGTCAAAAGCCCTGGAACCCCTCTGAAATCATACAGTGTGCACCCTAGTGACTTTGCCCAGCGAATCATTTCCCACTGAATCAAGTAATTGGGCATGACATTGCGATGTGCGTTTGACGAAGCCCCATAGATATACCAAGCTTTATCGCCAATGACAAATGCCAACGTTCCGGAGATGATTTCCCCTTCATACTCGGCAACAAATAACTCACCTAAGCCTACTGGCACCAAGAAGTCATAAAGGTCTTCAAAATAAGAATAGGCCCGCACTAAAAAGTTGTCGCGTTCAGTCGTTTCACTCATAACACGATAAAATTCTGGCAAATCCTCACGCGTCCCGCGCCGGATTTGCACCCCTTTTTTCTGTGCGAGGCGAATGTTGTAGCGTGTTTTTTGATGCATATTAGCTAGTAACGTCTTCTCATCTGGAGAGATATCTAAGCGGAACACATACTTCGGTTGAACCCCTTCAAAGCCCTTACCACTCTCAGAAGATTGAAAACCTTTAGAAAGCAGATACTTTTCCAACTCTTTTTCTGATGATGGTACATCTGGGTCGATCTTTAAGAAAATAGCCCCTCGTTTTTTCGCTAACTTACGAATCTCTGCCAAGACCAAATCAAATAGCTCGACATTTTTCCAATCCAGCACCGGTCCGCGAGAAGCGTAAAAAATAGGGATACCTACTACCGGTATTTTACGTTCAAGAATTGTAGCTGCAGCTACAATCTCTTTGTTCTCTTCTATAACCAGGCGCCAAGGTATCCATCCTGTCTTGCTCTTAATCTCTCCCCACTCCCAAGACTGGAGCACATGTCCTTTTATATCCTTAGCCAAAAAATCATTAAAGCGTGTATGTTCACTTTGATCGATCCACCTTGCAATATAGGCCACTGGTTCAGTCCCCTTCCTCTTTGCCATTCTTTCCAAGGTTTTGCACCTCTAATCAGCAACTCAATATTATACAGGAAGAGTTCATGCTAAACCTTTAA
>DHJG01000198.1:1949-8888 GCA_002404215.1 Desulfosporosinus sp. UBA4726 | reverse complement strand
ATTACAATCATTCCTATATGAAAATACAAAATCCACCATACAGAATTGTATCGTGGATTTTATATCTGTCTATCAATCAACTCTAAATTACGGTCTCGAAGATAAAATAAACACTATTAATGGCCTATTAATTGGCTCTCAACATTAAAAATGATCTCGCAGTCACAATTCCCATCATTTTTTTTAAATATCTCTACTATTTCGTTTATTTTTCCTCGACTTAACTGCATCTGTGTAAGGATTTGGTTGCTCAAGCGAAAGGTATGGTCGCATGTTAATCCCGAGAGTTTCTCATTCAACCTATAGAAAAACATTCTATGAAAAAGCAAACTCAATACCTCAGAGTCCTTGTTTAAACTTGCCTTCTCAGAATTAAAAATGGCATCATACTCTAAAGTCATCGTTTGTGTCCCAGAGACCAGTCTAGAATTAACTTCTTTTCTAATTAACTTTCGGTCTTTTAAAACCTCGTTTTCAGGGGTTAGTTGTTCTCTTAGATCTCTTCGTTTTTCTTTATTAGCCGTTCTTTTAGCATTACCTAGTGACATGGCCTTGCCCCCTGTTCTGATGTTTTAAAATGTGGCTACCAACTTCTTAATCACGTCGTTTTTTTAACTCTAATTTTAGTTTCCACAAAGAATAAATAATAATGGCAAAATAAAGATAAAAGCTGATTTGGATGGAGGCCCAACTAAAATTTCCGAGATATACGCCGATAAGTTGACCGGATAAGCCAGCAATCATCCCCACAACAATGCTGAGCCACATATAAATCACAACATTATGTTCTTTTCGCCGGGAGAAATAATAAAGATAAAGCACTATGGAAATAAGAAACACGCTTCTTGAAATCATTAGTAGTATTGTCATTTCATTTTCTTCCTCATTTGCCATAAATTTCAGCAACAAGCCTTACTCAGTATAACAAAACAAATAGAGTCTATCAAGGAATGTCGCATGCAAAACGACTTTTTCGAGGATATATCCGAGTTCCTCTAAATCCTTGTCCGCCTGTCTAACACTGCAACAAATTAGGTTGATGCACCTTTAATCACCCCATAAGCACCAAGCTTTGCATTAGACCTTTTCATCGCAATGTCTGTTTCGATGATTAACTCTGAGAGATCGATCCTCTATGGAATCAACTGTTTGTTAGCATTCTTTACTAGCTTTTCCTTCTTAGTCTACTATTATTTCTATTTATTGCTTTCTTGCCTAAATCGAGTTACGAACTCAGGAGCCTATATACTAACAGTAGGGAAACTAGGATGCCCTACTACTCATTTAACCCACTTCTAACACCTCTGTTAATTATTTCATAAATAGAAATACCCTATAGGTTAGACGTTTTTCCAACTGTCTACTCTATAGGGTACACATTAATAAATAAGGACGACAGACGTTTTAGGTTGCAACCTTACTCACTGGATTGCACCATTTTATCTAGCAGCATTTTTACTAGACTGATCTGCAGGTACACATTCTTTTTTTGTATCATTTTTAATATAAACAAACCAGTAGATACCGATCACGAAAACTGATCCCCCGACAATGTTTCCAAGGGTTACAGGAATTAAGTTATTGGTTACAAAAGTCCCCCAGTTTAAGTTTGCAAGAGCTGCTGGTGTAAGATGAGATTCAGCTACCCAACTAGGATTTGCTTTAGCTAATATTCCAGCTGGAATATAATACATATTTGCGACACTATGCTCAAAACCCGATGTTATAAATAACCATATTGGGAAGAAAATTGCGAATACTTTACCTACCACGTCCTTCGCACCATAGGCCATCCAAACCGCAAGACAAACTAACATGTTGCACATTATTCCCAAATAGAAAGCAGACATAAAGGGCAAACCAACTTTATAGGCTGCTATTTTGATGGTTATCCCACCCAGAACATTTGCGCCACTGTTAAATAATCCAGAATGCACCATTAAATAGGCAAGCAATACGGATCCAACCAAATTCCCACCATAAACAAAGAACCAATTTATAAGCATATCTCTAAATCTAATTTTTCCATCTAAAACTCCGCCTAAAATCATAGTGTTTCCAGTGAACAATTCTCCGCCTGCTAATATAACCAACATGAGACCTGTTCCGAATATAGAGCCAGCTAGTACTTTCCCGAGACCATAGGTTTCTGGCTTTGCAAATAAATTAAAGGCTGCCATATTTGACCCTTCGGCCGCAAAAGCGATATAGGCTCCAGCTAAAATTCCAAGTATGAACTGATTCGAATATTTCATACCTGCTTTTTTTATGCCTGTCTCTATAGTAGTATAAGTAATTTCAGATGGTGTAGAATAATTTTTCGTTTCCAAATTCGTCACTCCCAACTTTAATTAATGTTCTGATTCGGATTGATCTCCTTTTTTTGAAGCAGAAATTTCGCAATACACTCAGCTGTCAAGACACAAATTTTGAGTACTCAGGATATGCCCCCTTTCTT
The DNA here is from genome assembly GCA_002404215.1 of Desulfosporosinus sp. UBA4726. Classification (GTDB taxonomy): domain Bacteria; phylum Bacillota; class Desulfitobacteriia; order Desulfitobacteriales; family Desulfitobacteriaceae; genus Desulfosporosinus. Next base: position 6,430 of record DHJG01000198.1, on the reverse strand, counting down.
TACAAAGGTATTGCTGAGCGACCAGCAGCTCGTGATTTAAGTTTATCTTTCATCACGCGCCTTGTCGCGCTTTCGGACATTAATAAACCATAATGTAAATAATTAAAATGTTGAGACTATTTAGTAAATGTAACTGGTATAAGAATCAGGAAATAAAAAAAAGGCCCCAAGGGGGCCTTTTATAATGGGATAAACAGTTTAACCGGACGGCCTACTGTGCCGTATTTCTGTTCTGATTTTAATACTCCGCGCTGTTCAAGAAATTCGAGGTAACGACGCACGGTGACTCTCGTCAGCTTAACTCCTTCCGCGACGTTCTCTGCAGAGAGAGGACGTGGGGTCGCTTGCAAATATTGAATTATTAGATCCAATGTGTCTTGGTTCAAGCCCTTCGGCAATACCTCTTCTCCAATACACCAGGGAGCATCCTGTTTAGCTGGTGGCTCTTGCTCGGTATCGATCGTCGATTCAACGGTTAACTCGGTTGTTGCCTCACTACTTTCAATGGAGTCATTTTCCGAATTGCTAATGGTTGCATCGTTTATTTCTTCCGTCAGGGATTGGATCTGCTCTACCATTTGGTTAAAGGCATCCTCTAACTCCTCAATTTCCTTGGCACCGGACACCTTAACCTTTTGGGTAAGGTGTCCAGTTGCTACGTCCCGAGTTCCTAACATGATATTGTGCAAGGGGTTGATGATAAATTTCTGAAGGAAAAACCAACTTAGAAGAGCTACCAAGATCGTTAAGGCTAAGGCTAATTCGGCCATTGTAGTCAAATATCGAGTAATAATTTCCTGCTCATAAGCTTGGGAAATTCCAACAAAGAGCATTCCAACAATGTTACCACTTTCTGCTCGTAATGGGACATAACCCGTCTGGTACCACTGCTCGACTACTTTAGCCTCTCCCACATACGTCTGACCATTTTTCAGTACTGTTTGAGCTACATTGTCAGCAACCTTGGTACCTATCGCTCGTTCGCCGTTTGAACCACTTACAGTAGTTGCTACTCGCGTCTCAAACAAAAACAAGGTCACAGTGTCACCCGTTAAACGGGATAAATGATCCACTAAGTTATTATTGAGGCTAATTTTAGCAGGTCCTTTATATAGGCTCCCATCTTGCACTAACCACGATCCTGGATATGTCTTATCAATAATTTCCGCACATATAGCTAAATCTGTTTGCGCTTTAAGGATAGCACCCGCTACAATGCGATCTTTCATATACCAGCCAATGCCCGTGAGAAAGCTAGCCGCTAATAAAACGAGTGACCCCACCATTAATATGAGGATATGATGTTTAAGGGAATGCACACAAGTTCACCTCTTTCATCGACTTCTTTGGTTCAGTCATCAATAGGGGGATCTAGGAGAATACTTCGCGAAATATTTGTGAAAACCTTTTTTAATATTCAGATTTTAGTGTCCGAAGCAGATCTCCTTTGGTAAACGCAGGTTCAATCCTCTCCCCATATTCTTCCATATTACATTTTCATATTATTAAGTATCACTGGAAAGGGAGGAATTACAAATGGCATTTGAGAACTTTGATGGAGCAGCTTGCGGTTGTGGAAAAAGTTTCGGTGCAGGAATCGTTGCAGTTGTATTAATAATTCTTCTACTGATCGCAATGGGAATTGTATTGTAAATTAAGAAAGATGGATCTCCTTATGTACGGAATGGGTGACGATGAAAGGCTATGCAAATTATAAATTATAGCTGGAAAAGACTACCTTCACAAAGTGGTAGCCTTTTCAAATTTCTACTAAGAGTCCTTCTTTCAATTATAGCACTTTTAAGTGTCTATATGAATAGGAGAACAGGTTAACTTGAAATCTGCAGCTTATGAATCAACTCTTCCCCCATCAGATCGAGATACAGTTCTCGCATAGACCGTCTGATCTCTTGATTTATTATTTCCTGGGGAGCGACGAGAGGTAGTGCCATTAGATGCATTGGGATATCCCATATGGAATAATCCACTCCCTTAATTAGATAAAACCCCGCTTTTTCATAAAACTCAATGCGTCGCCTGCGAGAGTTACCTTCCTCCTGTGTTTTGGCTTCGTCTGGCCGTTCAACTTCTACGATAAGTGCTTTCTTATTCTTATACATGAGACTCAGTTGTTTAATAAAAGCCGATCCAATACCCTGTCCCCTATCCTGCTTAAAGACGGCTAATAGACTAATAAGAACATAGTGATTGTCATGGTCATCCGTACAGACTGAGTAGGCTAGATCTCGTTCTCCTTCACAGAAGATCAGTGCCTTTTGCAGACCATTTTTAAGATGTTGATAGATTATTTCATACGGTGAATATTCTCCCTGAGCAAAATCCCGTACAATTCGTTCATAAAAAGTTTTGAGTTCATTCAGCTCCATGTGACGGATGTAGTACTTGGACATATTTATTCATTCTCCCCACTCAATATTATAGGTATTGTACATAAATATAAAAAGTTGCTCTTATGTTCAGAGAGCAACTTTACCTTTATTTAGGTTTTACCCAACGCTTCAACATTATCCAATAATTCATCTTATTTTGCAATGGGGAGTTAATAAAAAGCCACCTCTAAGCTTGAGTTTACAACTAAGTTAAGACATTCCAGAAATTACCAACATCCATTTTCATTACAAATATGTGATAATATAGTATAATGTGTCGAAGGCGGTTTTCGTCTTTTTCATGTAGTTAAACTCTCATTATCCCTCCGCTTTATGAACGGAGGGAGCTTTTTCGATAATCTTGTCTCAATGGCAAGACTAAAGCCTACGGGACATTGTGCATAAAAGGGCTCTCCGGACGCGGGGAGCCTCTTATTATTCTTGATGACTCATACATTATTTCTAAGGACCCTACTGGGTACTTTGATTTATAATTTCTAAAAAAGCATAGGTCGTTTGTTCAGAATAGTGTTATACTCAGAGCATAACAGGAATGATAGGGACTAAATTTGCTGAACCTTGTCATCCTCTTTTTGGTATTAGCTCCAAATAATTAGGGGAAAAGGAGTAAGTTGTTATGAGCAAAAATTCTAGTATTGGCGCAGGTATTGGTATCGGTAATATTATTGCTGTAGTCGTATCTTGGACTGCAAATCACTCCATACTTTGGGCTCTAATACATGGGGTGTTAGGTTGGTTATACATTGTGTACTATGTTCTATTAGTTAGGTAGCCTTTATACTCGCATCGATGTTCTGATCATGAAGTCCTAAAGAAAACGCTACGATAAAACATAACTTAATAATATATCTTAGAAAAAGCCGAAGTTCTATGAACTCCGGCTTTTTCTAAATATTACTTCAATGAGATCCAACTTCTGTATCTTTAATTTGGATTGGTAGTTTAGTCATCAACCCTAAACTCTAATCCTAAATCTTGAATCTTCAATTTCACTTCTTCAACCGACTTACTACCAAGGTTACGCATTTTAATCATGTCTTCTTTCGTTTTCTGGGTCAAGTCTTTGACCCAGTTAATTCCTGCCCTTTTGAGGCAGTTATAAGAACGAACGGATAAATTAAGGTCCTCTATCGTCATATTAAGAAATTTTAGCTTAGGGTCCTCTTCTTTTTCCACCATAATCTCTACATCCTTGATTTCATTAGTAAGTCCCACAAATAGACTCAAATGGTCACTCAGAATTTTTGCTGCCGCACTAGTAGCGTCCTCTGGTGAAATACTGCCATTTGACCATACCTCAAGGGTTAACTTGTCATAGTCTGTGATTTGACCAACCCGAGTAGCCTCTGTATTATAGCTGACTTTATAAATTGGCGCATAAATAGCGTCAATGGGAATAACCCCGATGACATCATCTGGAGTCTTATTTTTGTCCCCGGAGATATATCCTTTACCGCGTCTCACGGTCATTTCCATAAATAGTCGGCCATCATTATCTAATGTCGCTATCTTCAAATCCGGGTTCAAAATTTCAATGTCTGGATCAGTTATGATATCCGCTGCTGTGACTACCCCTCCGCCTTGAGACTCCAAGCGAATTACCCGAGGTTCATCCGTATAGCCTTTCAAAGCAAGGGACTTTAAATTAATTATAATGTCTGTAACGTCTTCTAAAACTCCCGGTATCGTTGAGAACTCATGGAGTACCCCTTCAATTTTGATCGATGTTACCGCTGATCCCGGAAGAGAAGATAATAGGATACGCCTAAGAGAATTCCCCAAGGTAGTCCCATATCCCCTTTCAAGAGGCTCAACGACAAATTTTGCATAGGAGTCGTCTTCGGAACGTTCTATACACTCCATTCTGGATTTTTCAATTTCCAACATAGGTAGGACACCATCTTTCTTGCATTTGTTTTTCTTTTATCTAGATTTTCTCGTATCAAATAAGGCAAATTGGAATGATCTAATCCTACCATTAAACGCCGTTAGTTCAGCTTTCATACAAAGCACAGCACCATTTTCACGTTCGATAGTTGATATCTCAAGCGTTTTGAATGTATTGGTTAG
>DHJG01000198.1:696-1816 GCA_002404215.1 Desulfosporosinus sp. UBA4726 | reverse complement strand
AGTTCATTTTGAATGAGTGATGAGAAACTCACATGAAATGTACCTCATTTCGCAATCACCCCTTCAGCTAATACGTTGTCATTATATATTATAGCCGACGAAATGTAAAAATCATACATCTCAAAACTCAATGCTGACCAAGGCTGTTCATGAGAGCTTCCCTACAGTCACCTCTTTCCTAGGTTTCCCCCTCGCCAAACACTAATTCAATAGGTCAGCTTTTTGCGAAGTAAAGCATAGTACATAACCAGTGCTAACAGGGCAAAACCCGCAGAACTGCAATACATGAATTCGAAGCCCATCTTTTGTGTTAAGAAGCCAAGAACCACGGCCCCTACCCCAATGCCTAGGTCCATCGCCATGGCAAATGTTGCGTTGGCTGCCCCTCTACGTTCGGGTGGTGATAAAGATATAACCAAGGCGTTTAGAATTGGCTGAACGGTTCCAAAACCAAGGCCATAAACAACACCAACCAATAAAAACATGGACAAGGAAGATGCCTTAACCAGCAAAAGCAAGGCAAGAGCTATCAATAATATTCCAGGAACTAGAAATTTTTGCACGCCGTAGCGATCAGCCAATTTTCCAATGATCGGACGACTAAGCAATAATACCAAAGCATAGATCGTAAAAAATAGCCCTGAGTTCACTACTCCCCGGTAGTCCGCGTAGGAAGGCAGAAAAGTTACTATTCCACCGTATGTAACGGTGATAAAGAACAAAACCAGAGCGGGAGCTATCGCGGTCTTTTCCAAGATAACACCTTTCACAGGTTGGAAGCTAGCTTCATCTTGATTTTCACGCGGTATTTCATAATTAATAAAAAACGAGACTGCCAATCCTAGAGCAGCCAAAATTGCTGCGCCTGTAAACAAAACAGAGTAACTGCTGTACTTGACTAGGTATAACCCTAATGCCGGCCCAAGAGACATGGCAAGAGTGGCGGCTATTCCATAATAGCCCATTCCTTCTGCCCGTCTAACAGCTGGTATCACGTCTGAAGCCATCGTTGCGGTAGCGGTAGTAGATGCACCCCACCCAATACCCTGAACCGCTCTCAGCGCTAATAAGATAAGGATAGAGGAGGCAAGATTATAGGCGAGTGCTGAAACAAGGAAAA
>DHJG01000198.1:0-522 GCA_002404215.1 Desulfosporosinus sp. UBA4726 | reverse complement strand
AGCGTAAAAACGCCGACAATTGTTCCTGCCACAGTCTCGTTACCCCCTATGGTTTGGGCATAGAGAGGAAGTGTCGGCAACAGCATGTACATTGACAGAAACATTAAAAATGACACTGTCAGGATTAAAAAGAAGGTCTTGTTCCATATCCCCCCATCTGGTACAGGATCAATATTGAGCATTTTCAACCCTCCTTAAGATGTAAAACTCATTATTTTCTAGCCAATTTGCTACTCATTGGCTGTCATATTTTGTAACTGGGTGTGCCCTTGTCACCACCGATACCATAGTTCTTAAAACGTTTCACGGTAAGCTTTGAAGATACCTATCCAAATTTAAACTTCATCTTCTCTGTGAATTTTTCAATGGTATACATTAAAGACTTGCTAACAGAAAAATTCTGTTCCACCTGCAATTAAACTTACTACAGAAACATCGCTATTGCAATCTATACAGTTCGAGTGTTTTCGACGTCCAATTCTCATATAATCAAATAAACCGAACCAGCGAGGGAAGCTAATC
>DHJG01000203.1:677-4922 GCA_002404215.1 Desulfosporosinus sp. UBA4726 | reverse complement strand
TAATTATGATAATCGAAAAAGGCCGTCCAGACGGCCTTTTTCGGTATATTTTTAATAAACTACTTACATTTTACGCAATTAATAACCCTGTCAAAGTCTGATTCATGTGTGCAAAGTAATTTTCACCATAGGTAAAGAATCCAGCGAGATTGCGTCCTTCGAGTAATTTAATAAACTCGTCTTGCTTACCTAGCGTTAATATCTCTATCTTCTGTAGGATGCAACTAAATAAAATCCCACCTGAACTTCCACCGACTTCATTGATACCATTTGTGAGAGCATTGTTCATGTCTTCAACAATATCAATTGGCTCTAATAAACATAATTGAGTGTCTTCGTTTACAGCACAATATAACAGTAATGAACCATCGTCAGTAAAGTTTTTTATACTTCTAACGAAAGCGTTACCCCCATCAAACTCTAATCCTATTGGATGGGCGGCAAATACCCCAACATCATATACTTCAGCAGGGACGATTTGTCTGTAAAACTCCACGGCATTCATCCCATTTATCTCGTGTATTAATCTTTTTTCGGGGCTAGTTTTCGTAGCCACAAATTTTACGTTTGACGCTTTGTAACTCGATGTTTGAATAACTGCATAATTAGTCTTCATCTTTAATAAAGGAATAACAGCCCCATGTTCCATTATTTTTCCGTTATGGGCAACATAGGTTGTTCCAAAGTTCATTCCGTCGCCAGCGCTTCCGCCTACAAGAATTAATTCCGGGGCAGCATTGCCTAGTTTATCCATTAAAGATTCTTCCTTAAGACTGCTTCCATCAATGAGTGTAAGTCCAATATAATGTTCAATTTCAACGGGATTAACAAAGGCTGTTTTAAATGCTCTAAAATCCTCTACACATTGGTCAAGTTTGTCCAAATCAACCGTAAAGACTGCTACCTCACCGACTTTATCCTCACCAAAACTTATAGCCGTGATGCTTCCATCAACAGAGCCTTGTCCAGAAATAATCTCGCCAGCTGTTGAACACCCCACTACTTCTGCATCAGGAAATTTATCTGCCAGTCGTTTTGATACGTCTTGGAAATTATATTGGGTAGCGGACACGAAATACATGATTAATTTTTCATTATCTTGATGAATCTCAGCATAGATTTGGTCAACTAATTCTTGGACATCAAGTCCTCTGACATTCGTAGTTTTTAAAGCCATCTTATTTACCTCCTTTTACTTTCCTCCTTATTTTAGTCCAAGCTCATCAAACGTCTTTTGTAGTTTCGCCAAGGTTTCAGGGGTATCAGCTATGCTGGCAAAATCAGCCGGTTTTGTCCCCATTTTCAAGGTTATTCGTACTGACATTATTCCTTTTGTTCTAGCATCTAACGATTGCAGTGTTGACGTATACATCTTCTCAAGTTTAGCACCCATTTCAGTATCCTCCTTTCACGCCTCATCTTGCATGATAGTGTTAACTGTCAATATGGTTAATCATTAAGTCTCTAAGAAATTGAACATTTTCAATTGGAAAATTGAATTATTTTTTAAATATTAATTCCTTTATTCTAAGAGGTCTTCAATTACAAACTGCAGTTATCTCCTTGCATTTAACCAAGTAATAATACCTTTTGCACTTAAAGTTATAACTTAAATTCTCCTTTTTTTCGCTAAACCCTGCATTTAACTTCTCTATTTATTAAAAGATTTTAACGATAAGATTAACCTAAACATTCTAAAAATGTGTTATGTCAAGAATCAAAGCTATCAACCTATAATCGCAACTGGTTAATTAAAAAAGATAAAATGCCCTATGGTCTCTAGTCTTGATAGAGCTCCTAGGGCATTTACACTTAATTGCTCAACGCAGCTTAAAGTAAATCTAAATTGTTCCAAGCACGGAAAGGTCATAGTATTGTTCTTTTTACAACAAAGCCATAGTTCACCAACTACTCCCTCATATTAATGAGTCACAACAGTCTCGCCCTTGTTATACTCTTCTCACCATATTTTTCTTTAAGTAAATCGATGACCTTAGTGAGAGTTTCCTTATCCTTTTGCGGCTCAGCAAACAAGGATAGTTGACCTTCTACCTTATCAGTCAGATTATGCAACGTCAAACCAATCAATCTGAGTGGCTGCTTAAGCGATACCTTCTTCAATAAATTACAGGCTTCTTTATAAATCACGTCATCAAGATCGGTGGCTAGTGATAATGTATAAGAATGAGACATTGTGCGAAAATCGTCATACCGAACTTTCATGGTGATCGTTTTTCCTCTAAAGCCCTTCTTGCGCAAGCTCCAGCCCACATCAACAGCAAGCTCCAACAGAACCGCCTCCAGGACATCTTGGTCCGAGATATCCGTGGCAAAAGTGGTCTCACGACCGATCGATTTAACCATCCTGTCGCATTCCACTGGTCTATCGTCAATACCTTGGGCCAACTGATAAAGCTGACTTCCCATAACTCCAAATAGTTGCGTTAAATAACTCATCTCCAAGTAACGCAAATCCTTAACCGTTTTGACATTAATCTTGTGTAACTGCTCAGCCGTTTTTTTGCCCACTCCCCAAAGCCTTTCCACAGACAATGGGTCAAGGAATTCCTGAACACTATCCGGTTGAACAACGACGAAACCATCTGGTTTCTTCAGGTCTGATGCTAGTTTAGCCAGAAACTTATTGCTGGCTACACCAACTGAAGCCGTTAAGTTTAGCTCCTGCTGTATACGTTGTTTAATCGTCAAAGCAATTGTATCAGCAGGGCCAAACAAGCTGGTAGACCCACTAACATCCAAAAATGCCTCATCCAATGATAGTGGCTCCACAATAGGCGTATAAGTTACAAATATCCGTCGGATTTGTAAGGACACTTCCTGGTATTTAAGAGCGTTTACAGGCAAAAAGATCGCCTGAGGGCAACGCCGAAAAGCCTCCGCCATGGGCATAGCCGAGTGAATTCCAAATTTGCGTGCTTCATACGAGGCAGCACAAACTACACCCCGACTGTTGGGTTTTCCTCCTACCACTACCGGCTTAGCCAGTAAGCTCGGATCGTCCCGTTGCTCGACAGAAGCGTAAAAAGCATCCATATCTACATGTATTATCTTACGTAAGTTACTCAAATCTTTCATATTATCATTATAACAATTTTCAGGAGCCATAGCGATAAGCGCCCGACTACTTCATCTTGTCTAGCCTCTCATACAATTCCGTTCTCCTCCCCCTATCCCAAGAACTGTAGACCTTTTCCGACAGCTCAGGAGTAAGCGGCAGGGACTTTAAATCATTCTCCACATAAAGCTTATATATCTCTTTCGAGCAGCTTTCGCAGAGATAACACTCTCCGCCCCAAGCGAAGCAACTGCGCATTTTTTGATAAATATCTTCAAATCGCTCTACTGCGATATTTCCAAAGGATAGATTGAGAAACTCGCAGGGCTGTAAATCTCCCTTGGCATTGATATAAAATCGGTCTGTACCACCGGCGGTGCAGCCGAAAACCGCTTTATCCTCTTCAATAATCTGAGCTGAGATTGATGGATACCCTGAGAATTCTTCCTGTAGATTGTATCGATTTACCTTGTCCTTAATATAAGTAAGCTCCTCCGCTGTGAACTCTATATCTGCTTTTTTCAACCACCCACCCGCTGGTTTAGGCTTAATGATCTGAATCAGACAGGCTTTATAGTCCCGGGCTGCCTCCATAATTTGTTCGAACGTGCCGTTATGAAAGTCGTCCTGCATCAGGCAGGTATTAAAGGCCACGGCCAGGCCCACATCGTGGCACATCTTAACCCCAGCCTCCATAGCACCCCAAGCAGAATTATCCCCCATAAACCGATTGAACGCATCACTATCGGGGTTGTGCAAGGAAAACATAATGGCTGTCACGTTCAAATCTTTAAGTCCTACAAGCTTTTCCCTAGTCATACCTGCACCCGTGGAATTGATCCAGATTTCCGATCGTGCGTCAATAACTGAGCAAACGCTTTTCAACCGATCATAGACTAAGAATGGCTCGCCCCCTTCAATATTAAAAAATGCAATTCCCATGTCCTGTAGCTTTCTTACAGTCTTGAGAAGAATCTCTAGCTCGACATCCTTGCCTTTATCAAGTTTCTGGTAACAGTAATTGCAATGATATGGACAGGCGGAGGTAATCGATAACAAGACCGTAGTACAGGGCATTTGTTCTGAGAATTGGCTAAATTTCTGACAGGAAGTGTGAAATGCTCGGGATGGGAAGCTCGGTACATATAGACCTAGCCGAGTCTTGCCAC
>DHJG01000203.1:0-537 GCA_002404215.1 Desulfosporosinus sp. UBA4726 | reverse complement strand
TGTTTTCTGCCAGCCTGTAACATTACTCACCTTCATCACGGACCACCCTCTTTCATATCAGGCCTTGTTCCTTATACCATGAGACCGTTTTTTTAACCCCTTCCTCTAGGCTAAAGGAGTTTCTGAACCCGAGGATCTGCTCAGCCTTCCCCACTGAAACTTCGAGATTGTCATAGAACATGTTAACTCTTCCCCTGGTCAGGAGCGGTGGTCTCTGAGAATTAAGCAGAGTATACAAAAGTTCGATCAGCAAGGCGATGGGATAGGTCAAGGCCTTGGGAATATTCCTAGGTTTCTTCAGTCCGGCTTCAGTACAGAATAGCCCATAAATTCTGTCCATGTTTTCAGCCTGTTCATCTCCGACTAGAATACAGTTTAGACCTGTCAGCTGTTTTGCATAGGCCAAGACGTAAGCTCTAGCCAGGTCTCCAGCGTAGATAACATGAAATTTATTATTCTTACACCCCGGGACATAGGGAATTCCTGCCTTGGCAGTCTTGAGGTATTCAAAAAATCCACCATTCAATTCTCGCTCCC
>DHJG01000224.1:2294-5862 GCA_002404215.1 Desulfosporosinus sp. UBA4726 | reverse complement strand
TGGAAGTAGAGCTAGTGAGGATGCGAAAAACCTTTGGCGTCGCTCAGGGTAAGGCGTATGTAGGGGAAGAATTGGCGGCTGAAGGCACCCTGAAATTCTTCATAGAGAAGAACACTGCCCAGTGAGCAGTACATCAATACATCTAATCAGCAGCAGAGCTAGGAGCAACACAGCACGCCTCCTAGCTCTTTTTCTATCCCTAAGCCTTATTGCGCATGGCCTTTTCTTTCCACAAGAATGGATTATTTTCGGCTTCACTTTGTCGATATACAGTCTTTTAGCATATTATTCGCACCTAAGGTTTAAATCCGTAGCTAGTGATGAAATCGCCTTTGGTTTGACAGATGTTCTGCTCTTGGGAATGGTCTGCTTTTCGGTATTGGGCTTAGTTCATGCTGTCAAAGTTAAGGACGGCTTAATGGAGGCATTGCGGTGGGGAATCTTCTGGTCCATCTATCGATTGGGAGTACGAATTTCTCTTGATGAAACAGCCAAAAGACGTCTAGTAGAATATATTCAATGGCTTGCAATCGTTGTGGCTATCATTGGTTGGTTGCCTTGGGTGAGCAAAGTGGCAGGAAGACTGAGTTCTGTCTTTGGTTATCCTAATGCTACGGCAACATTTTTAGGCGCTGTGCTCCTACTTAATCCACGTAGAAAATCCGTTCAAATCTTCTTGGGAATCTCGTTACTAGCAACAGGTTCGCGCGCAGGAGTGGGTTTATTTTTAATAGTTCTTATGAGTCAACAGATCCTTTTGTTTAGGCGGAAAATAACGGAGATTAATATTAAAGGATTTTGGGCCATTTGCTTGGGGATCTCAGGGGCAGCTCTTGCGCTAGTCTTTAACAGGCCAGCTTGGGAGAATTTAACGGCTTGGGGTTTTTCCTCTTCGAGTTGGCAGGAGCGGTTGGCCTATTATAAAGACGGGTTAAGCTTAGCCTGGAACGCAGGGGGACTTCCCCGAGCCGGAGGGTGGCTAGCATTTCCTACGATTCAACGTTTTCCTTACTGGACGGCAGATCCCCATTCGAGTTTCATTCATATCTTGTTAAACCAAGGCGTTCTTGGCCTAATAAGTGTGGGGCTCTGGAGTGTTTTTATATTAGTGCAGGTCTGGAAGACTTGGGGAAACAAATGTGTGCTGCCATCCGGAGCTTTGCTCTTTTTGGCCTTACATAGTCTGGTGGATGCTGATTTTTCCTTTGGTGCTTTAGGTATTCTATTTTGGATGCTTATCGGGAGCTTTAAAAGGAAAGACCAACATCCTAGCCCTTTCCTTTTAAAGTGGAATAGATTAGCTGTTAGGTTGAGCAGCATGGGAATGTTTCTCTTAAGTCTAATCTTGTGTCTGTTCAGTGGGAGCGCACTCTTATATCCAACGCTTTTAGAGAGAGAGATGATTTGGAATACGCAGGCACGTTTAGAGATCAAACAGAACCCCACCCATAGTATTGCACTTTGGAACTTGAGTTTGAATTGGGATCAAACACAACTCAGTACGCGGCGAGAGCAGGCTGAGTTGCTATTAAAGCTTGGAAACACAGCTGATGGATTAAAGGCTGTGGACGAAGTGCTTCGCTGGCAAGCGCTTGACTTAGGAGTATATGAATGGGCTCAGTCGGTTGTTTGGGATGCTGCGGAGGTTCAGAGGCGAACACACCCGGAATCGTCAAATAGGCTTTATCATTGGGTCGAGACTGTGCCAGAAACAATTGAAGGGAAAGTCTCTACTCTCTCTTTATCCGATCGTCTGCTTTGGCAAGGTTACCGAGAATTTCAAGTATCCCAGCATGTTAAACTTCTAGCAGAGTATGCTCGACAAAGACAACTCACACAACTCCCGCCCAGAACATAAGTTGTGTGAGGAGGCGAGTTTATGACGTTTTTGCTGGGCGTAGTGTTGATCTTAGATATTCTATTGTGGAGAGTTGTTTTAGATATCGAATGGAGTATCCCGCTTAAATGGCAGGCTTGTATTGAGTCTTGGAAGGAAGGGCTTACTAGTGGAACTCAAACGCTAAACTATGTTTGGTACTTGAGCCCAAGAAACAGTGAAATAGAGAAGCAATTTTGGCATCTTAAAATGGCTCTGCCTGGGCTGAGGGGGAAATTGAGGGTCCCGGTATGGATCGAAGTTAGTGTTCATCATCGCATGGACCCAGGACAGAAAGGAATCTACATATCTTGTCTTCGGCGCCGATTCCCAGAGCTTGATATTTATGAAGAGAGGGATAGCTATGAACTTTTTCCTGACGTTAACTAAAAACGGTGACGTCAGTTTTTCTCCATTCTGGGAGAGAGAAAATCTGGATCCCAGCATCATAAGTTATCTTAGTGCCCCTCTTCCTTTAGCACTTATTCAATTTGTTCAGGAGCGGCTTGATAGGCGAGATTCTTTTGTTTTTTGGCACAAAGGATCTAGACGGAAGGATATAAAACCTGAAATCCTTAAAATACTTAAAACTTTTGCCCGGGACCCGCTGAGCTTTACCTGGAAGGAAATCAGTCCTACTTCGTCGGTCCCTCAAGTTGGATTAGATGACGATCAACAAGACGAGATCAGGAAAGCCTTTAATCGGCTTGTTTCAGCAAGACAACTTTCAATTGGAGATCTTCACGGGCTGGCCCGAGAGCTCAGGATTAAAGACGCAGAGGTTATAAAGCTAACTCATTTTAATGTGGAGCAGGGAAGAGGGCAGTGGATTCCCGCGGTAAAGCGACTGGGTACTGGTTGGCAGTGTCAACGTTGTGGGGAAACTGATGTGGAAGAGTGGCCTAGCTTTTACGGGATGGCTGCGACGTGTCGAAGTTGTGAGAGCATCGGATCAAGCACCTCTTTGGATGTTCTTTATCGAGATCAACGTTTGCTTTTAGAAGGTCCTTCTGAAGTTTTGCTTAAGCCACATTGGACATTAACAGATGCTCAACGTCTAGCCAGTGAACAAGTACTCGAATTTATCCAAGACCCCTTCGCGGAAACGGCACTTCTTTGGGCTGCGTGTGGCGCGGGGAAAACAGAGGTGTGTTTCCCGTCTGCCACTTGGGCGCTGAAACAGGGGAAATCTGTTCTTTTTGCCGCGCCACGTCAAGATGTTATTAATGACGTTGTACCGAGAATTAAACGAGACTTTCCAAATTATCCATTTCAAGTGTTGACAGGGACAAGCTCGGTTAAATATAAAGTCGGAGGAATGGTCTTAGCAACCACGCACCAAGTATTAAGATTTTGGCGGGCATTTGATGTGATTTTCATGGACGAAATGGATGCCTTTCCTTATCGTGGCAGTCGAGCATTGGAATGGGGATTAAACCACGCTCTGCGCCAAGGAGGTAAAATGCTCTACTTAACGGCCACCCCTTCACCTGAAGGATTAAAGGCAGTTCAACTTGGTAAGATGAAGCTCATTCGGCTTCCGGCTCGGCACCATCGCAACCCTTTACCAGTTCCAAGTTGGGAAAGGTCCCGTCATTCACTAGAGCCTCAGGGGTGTTCAGCTGTAGATATAACTCAGATCGAAAGGTTAAGGGTACAGGGTCCTGTGTTGATATTCGTTCCAAAGATCTC
>DHJG01000224.1:839-2101 GCA_002404215.1 Desulfosporosinus sp. UBA4726 | reverse complement strand
ACGGTAGCTATAGTGCCGATCAGGGACGTCCCGCTAAGATTGAACAGTTACGTCAGGGCAAGTTCGATCTGTTTTTGAGTACAACAATTTTGGAGCGCGGTATAACATTACAGGGGATACAGGTTATTGTTCTCGCCGCAGATCATCCTATTTTCGATGAACGGGCCTTGGTGCAAATGGCAGGAAGGGTAGGTAGAACCCGAGAAAATCCAACGGGGAAAGTCATCTTTATGGCTGAGAAAATGACAGGGCCTATGCGGACAGCAGTAAAGTGGATTGAGGAGCAAAATAAGTGTGCTCTCGAGTTAGGACTCATCGAGGCATAAGGAATAAGGGATGTTCGTTTCGAAATTTGAACTTCGATTTACGACTACGAGTAGGGGGTAGAGACCTTGACGGGGTTTTGGAAAGAAGCAAACAAGATCACCCATGCGCTCTGGTATGCGGACGAACAAGCTTGTGTATTCTGCGGAGATAAGCATGGGCCGATTTGCCTAACTTGTACGGCGAACTATCTTTATCCTGATCTGGGACGCTGTTTGGGGTGTGGAAAGTTAATCCATTCCGAAAAAACACACTGTCTCGACTGTACGGCAGGTCGTGGCCCCAAACAGCTTGATCAGGTTACAGCCTGGGGACATTATTCAGGTGGTTTAAGAGAATTTATTCAAACGGTAAAATTTAAAGCACACCCTCGACGCATAATAGAAATTGCACGCCCTTTTTCAGATTGGGCGATTAGTCAGCTCCCGGTTGTCGACGGTATAGTTGCGGTGCCAATGCACAAAACACGTTTGGCAGAACGAGGCTTTAATCAAGCTGAGGTCATCGCTTCGGCGTTACATTGGGAATTGGGATTGCAGATTATTCCAGGTGTAGAACGAATTGAGCCAACATCGTCTCAAGTTTTGCTTTCTCGTCAGGAACGTCTGCATAACCTTAAAGGTGCATTTGCGGTACGACATCCAGAGTATCTTAAAGGGCGAAGGGTATGGCTAGTGGATGATGTAACGACAACGGGAGCAACGCTTGAAGCTGTGGCAGAAGTTCTTAGAGGAAGCGGGGTTCAGGCGATTTATGGCCTGTGTTTGGCAGCCGGTCTGGATGAAGAAAAATTGGCTGTTGCCAAGCCTTAGCGAGGCGGTTGCCTAGCTAGTCTTCTCCCCCGCACACTTTCTGGATGCTAAAAAAGACTTGTGCCTTTGGGTAATTAGAGTTATAATAACTAATGGATGGGCACAGCCTATTACATTTTTTTACGT
>DHJG01000224.1:0-770 GCA_002404215.1 Desulfosporosinus sp. UBA4726 | reverse complement strand
GGAGAACAAGAATTCTACGCTGAAAAGGGTTTCGAAAACGAACCACAACGTTGTCGCGAATGCCGTAATATACGCAAAACAAACCGTAATTCCCAAGAAGGAAGATCACGTGAAATGTTTACAGTTGTTTGCGCAGATTGCGGAGTAGAAACACAAGTTCCTTTTCAACCAACCTCAGATCGTCCAGTATATTGCCGCGAGTGCTATCAACATCACCGTCCAGCTCGTGAACAATACTAATTCAAGCGTATTGAATTAGGTTATTTTGACATTGACAAGCATTGATTGACATTTCGTCGATCAATGCTTTTTTGTTTATTTTATTCAGAATCTCCCGGATAAAAGTTTTTCTTAACAATTTTATCCACAGCTATTTCCTGAAAAATAGCGCGTTCTCAACACTTATCCACATTATCCACAGGCGCCTGTGTGTAACTTCGGGGGATAACTCGAATCTTTTGTGCACATGTCTGCTCGTTACAACTCGGACGCCTGAAGATCGAGTATTGAACATTGCGTGTCGAAGTTTGGAAGTTTGTGTTATTTCATATAAGTATATTAAAAATAAATAAAGTATTATACGAGAATATAAGCTTATACAGGCAGGAATTAAGTTTAAGTATATAGAATACTTAGATACACTTAACAATATCTTAACAACTCATTAATAAGAGGAGGAAGAAAAGTATGAGAAGAAGATTGGCAGGGGTTCTAGTCTCCCTTTTTCTAGTGAGCACATTGCTTACTGGATGTGGTGGGACTACCACCGG
>DHJG01000227.1:11085-11357 GCA_002404215.1 Desulfosporosinus sp. UBA4726 | reverse complement strand
CAACGCGTCGTACCAAGTGGTCCAGACGGCTGGAGACATATTTTCTTCATCGGTGGAACAGGGTTTATTATCTTGCTCTTAGGTCTGAAATGGTTAAAAGAATCTCCACGTTGGCTTATCTCCAAAGGCAGATATACTGAGGCAGAAGCCGTTATTCAGAGATTTATGCCAGATGTTAAAGTGAACATTAAGGATGAGGCGAGTATTCCTGTAGAAGGTGCAGTAAAACAAAAAGAAACTGGAACTATAGCTGCACTTAAAGAAATCTTCAG
>DHJG01000227.1:8233-10858 GCA_002404215.1 Desulfosporosinus sp. UBA4726 | reverse complement strand
TTCGTAACCGACAAAGGTGGTCGAAAGATCCCTATCGTCATATACAGTGTCTTAGTTGGAATCTTGACAATTGCCTTTGGTACGCTTAAGATCCCAATGGTCATTGTAGGGATAGGCTTTGTCATCAGAGTACTCATGGATGGTGTTTTCGTTGTGATGTGGTCTTACCTAGCTGAATCTTACCCCACACACATACGAAACAGTGGTACAGGATTTATCTACAGTAGCGGTAGGCTTTTGACAGCTGGTGCCATGATAGTTGTTCCAATGATCTACAAAGATTTTGGTTATGCAACATTATTCTATATTATTGGTGGCATGTTCTTGCTGGTAGCAGTTGTTACTGGAATCTGGGGTGAGAGGACTGCTGGTCGCTCACTCGATGAAATTGCTTAAAATCATCCGTTATTTAAACGTTTAAATCTAGTGTCCAACGGCAGACGTTATTGAACTTGGTGTGAGAGAGAGCTTGAAAGCTCCCTCTCACCAAGGGCTCGCAAGCTTTGAAGAAGACAAATTTTCTCCATTTATAAATCGGAGGATTGAGATAATCATAAATCAAAATTCATAAAAGGAGATAAGTATTATGAAGAGAACAGCACTAACCCAAAAATTATTGGTATTAGGTGTCGATGGAATGGACCCAAGAATTAGTCGGAAATTCTTGGCAGAAGGAAAAATGCCTAACTTGCAGAAATTCATTGACCGTGGAGCCGCCAGAAAAGATTTGTGTCAACTTGGGGCAATTCCAACGATTACACCGCCTTGTTGGACAACACTTGCTACAGGCGCTTATCCAGGAACCCATGGCATCACGTGTTATTGGAGACAATCGCCAGAAAGTCTTGATGCAGTCGTATACAATATGGATTCTCGTAATTGTACAGCAGAACAAATCTGGAATATCACATCTGAGGCTGGCCTGAAGACATTGGTCTGGCATTGGCCTGGGAGTTCTTGGCCTCCAACCTCGCATAGCGAAAATCTGAGTGTTGTAGATGGTACGCAACCAGGTTCTGTCAATATGGGTGTCGCGCAGCTTGATTGGGAAAAGGTTATCCTTGCATCATCGGAAGTTAAAGAAGTGCGTTATGCACCAAGGGTGGAACAACAAGCCGGTGTTGGTTGCATAATTACTGATCTGGAAGGCACTTTAGATGATGCTGACGATGAAATGATGGAACTCTGGTGGGGTGATGCAGCTCGTGCAGGTGGCGAAATTCGTACCTACGTTATGGATGATGAAGATACAGAAGTCGTCATTGGTAGCAAGGTAGCTTACGATATTATAAACTCTCCCCTCAAAGATGCAACAGGTTGGGCAAATGCTCCAAAAGGGGCTAAAGAATTTACGATCATTACTTCTAGTGGTGTAATGAGACGTCCTGCCTTAATTCTAATAAATGAAGCTGGTGAATATGATCGAGTGGCTATTTATAAGAATAAGAAAGCAGAAGCACCGATTGTTACCTTAGAAAGAGATAAAATGGTAACAGGTATTATTGATGATGTTACCAAAAAAGAAGTCACTAAACCTGCCTGCCGTTCGATGAAAATTTTAGAACTTGATCCACTGGGAAATAAAGTTAGACTCTGGATTAGTAATGCTCTTGATATTTCTGAGGATCAATTATGGCATCAAAAATCTCTCTATAAAGAAATTGTTGAAAATATTGGACATGTTCCACCTGTCAGCCTAATCGGCGGGGAAAATGATGAATTGGTTCGCGAAATCTTTGAACCATCTTGGGCAATTTACAGTAAATGGCAAGCTGATAGCATGAATTATTGCATCAAAGAAAAAGGATATGATGTAGTATTTTCGCATCTTCACAATATTGACTGCGCAGGTCATCAGTTATGGCATCTTGCTAAGACACTGCCATCATGGGATCATACAGATGAAAAAGTATATCAAGGGTTTATTGAAAAATTCTATATGCAAACAGATGATTATCTTGGCGAATTCCTGTATTTATTAGATGAAGATTGGACTGTGTTAGTTGTAAGTGATCATGGTCTCATTGTTGGAGAAAACGTACCTCCAATTTTAGGAGAATATGGTGGGCTCAATACTAAGGTCATGGAAGAACTGGGTTATACGGTCATGAAAAAAGATGAAAATGGCAATTCCATAAGAGAAGTCGATTGGGAAAAGACAAGGGCCGTACAGATCCGTAGTAACTTTATTTATATCAATATCAAAGGACGCGACAAATACGGTATTGTTGATCCTAAAGATAAATATGATTTGGAAGAACAACTAATTTCCGATTTGTATAATTACAGAGATGATAGGACGGGTAAACGTGTTGTCGGCATCTGCCTTAGAAACAAAGATGCGGTGTTAATTGGTGCGAATGGACCAGAATGTGGTGATATTTTCTTCTCAGTTGAAGAAGGGTACAATAGGTTGCATGGTGATAGTATCACAACTTCAGAAGGATATTTTGATTCATCTGTTGCACCAATTTTTGTAGCTTCAGGTAACGGTATTAAGGCCGGATTTACAACGGAGCGTACTATCCGACAAGTTGATGTTGCGCCATCAATTTCAGCATTGCTCGGCTTGCGTTACCCTGCACAATGTGAAGGGGCTCCGATTTATCAAATTTTTTCCGAAGA
>DHJG01000227.1:3947-8075 GCA_002404215.1 Desulfosporosinus sp. UBA4726 | reverse complement strand
ATTTTAAGGAGTGGAAAATATGTCTTTACAAGAATTAGACGCAAATCGTTTTGAAGAAATTATCTATGATAATTGTGAGCCCTGTCTGGTGATCTTTAGAAGAAAAACCTGTCATGTATGTAAAGAAGTCGTGCCGATTTTAGAAGAATTGCAACCTCAATACGAAGGTAAATTTGGTTTCTATTATGTTGATGCGGAAGAAGTCAAGAGCTTATTACAACGATTTTCATTAAAAGGTGTTCCGCAAATCCTCTTTTTCAATGAGGGCGAGTATCGAGGAAAACTCGCTGGTAAGATTGAAGAGGAAACAATTGAAGAGAAAATTGCAGAAGTCCTTGGAGCGTAATCGAATTTAAAGGGGATGTAGAAGACATGGTTAATAGTTATGATTTGATTATTATTGGAGGTGGCCCCGCTGGACTTTCTGCTGCCATTTATGGCGGTAGGGCTAAGCTAAAGACCTTAGTTATTAATAAAGGGACAATCGGAGGTTTAGCGGATACAACCAGGGAAATAGTCAATTACCCTGGATATATCCAAGTCAGTGGGCCGGATCTCATGAAAGATTTCCAGAAACATGCTAAGCATTTTAACGTTGAATTCTTAAAAGAAGAGGTCATTAGTGTAGATTTCTCTCAAGAAGATAAATTAATTAAAACGAAAAAGGGAAAAGAATTTTCCGCTAAAGCCGTAATTGTTGCGTGCGGCAGTGAACCGAGAATTTTAAATATTCCTGGTGAAAAAACACTTCGAGGTAGTGGAGTAGCGTACTGTGCGACCTGTGATGCGGAGTTTTTTGAAGGGGAAGATGTAGTCGTAGTTGGAAGTGGTGACCAGGCTATCGAAGAAGGAATGTACATCACCAAGTTTGCCCGTAAAGTAACCGTGATTGTTTTACATGATGAAGGAATTCTCGATTGTAATAAAGTAAGTGCTGAAAGAGCATTTAATAACGGGAAAATGGAGTTTATATGGAACTCAACGATTGAAGAAGTTCTTGGGAAAGAAAATGTAGAAGGGGTAAAAATTAAGAATATAAAAACAGGTACTTCATCCCAACTTATCTGTCAGGGCATATTTTTCTTCGTCGGAATGATTCCATCAACCCATTTTCTAAAAGATAGCGGACTTGAAATAGAGAAAAGTGGCTATATCCCCGCCAATGACCGGATGGAAACGAATCTTGAAGGAATATATGCAGTCGGTGATAATCGAGTAAAATATTTGCGACAAGTTGTCTCCGCAGCAGGTGATGGTGCGACTGCAGCTGTAGCAGCTGAGCGATACATCGCAGAACTCAAAGATTTTAATGCGAATATTTTAAAGAATGATAAAAAGATATTATTATTATTTTTCAATGTCTTAATCAATGAAAGCTTGGAATTCAGCACCTTATTAGAAAGACTCATTAGTGAAAATGGTGATGAATATAAAATATTCAAAGTTGATATGGCAACAAAGAAGCATCTTGCTGGAAAATATGAAATAGGAAAGGTACCAGCGGTTGTTGTATTAGATAAAGGGAATGTAATCAAACGTCTGGACTGCAGCATGGATAAAGAAAAACTAAAATCTCAATTATTCTAGAAAGCTATTCCTTGAGAAGTAAAAAGGAGCGTCGACAGAAATCCGATTAAAATACTCAAATCAAATAAGGTAGTCGATTGACACTGTTATACGAAGACTATGATTTCAGATGAATATAAATTAAAATCATAGTCACGAATAAAGGGAGTGAGTTCACTAAAAGAACTACTCCCTTTATTTTACACTCTCCATGGATAAATCCAGGGGATTCTTGGGTGATTAAACGAAAATCCACTTCTAACGATCGAGTATGACTAGAACCATTTTTCCGATCGGAAACGGAGATATCATCCATGGATTCAACGTATCCATAGCATATTATAATTAAAGGCTAAAGTCGAATGACAAATAATATCAACTCAAAATTCATTCGTATAGAAGGGGATTAAGATGATAAAATTCAAAAGTATTCAGACACAATTTCTAGCGATTTCGGTAACTGTAATTATAGTTGCTTTAGCAACTGTAGGTAGTATAGTTAGCTACCAAGTAACCAAGCAAGCAAGTAGCGATTATTTTAATAATTCAGGTGATCAAATGAAAATTGCGGAGAAATCTATTAAAATATTTTATGATCAGATAGATAAAAACATCAATATGATGGCTTCAAACCCATTGGTGATGAAAGCAAGTAGTGGTATTACCTCATACGCAAAAAATAGTCAAGAAGTTAAAATGACATCATCAAAAAATGGCGGATTAGAGCAAGAAATTTATGAAGTCTTCAAACAATATGCAGATACGCACCCTGAAACGATGTATGTCTACTTTGGAACGCAAAATGGCTCTTATCTTCAGTGGCCTGAAACCAGTATCGCGGAAAAATTCAATCCTCCTGATAAAAGTTGGTATAAAACTGCCTTAAGCGGAAATGGAACTATTGTACGAACGGCACCCTACATTGATGGCATTTCCAAAGCAATGATTACCAGCAATGTTAGGACGTTTAAAGATACTAGTGGAAATCTGATTGGTACAATAGGTATCGATGTGCAGCAATCCGTCATTAGTGATATGTTAAGTTCCATGAAAACGGGTAAAACAGGGTTTTCGATGATTGTCCACAATACAGGGGTAATTTTAGCAGATGGAAATAACCCCAATAATAATTTTAAAAAATTAAAAGAGACTAATATAGTGGGATTAGATAAGCTATTGTCGAAAGAGTTAAAGCCTTTTGATGTAAATATCGGTGGAGTAAAATACATAGTTAATCCATATAAAGTGTCCGGTACCGACTGGATCTTGGCATCATTAATGTCAGAGAGAGAGTTAACAGAAGGTGCTAGAAGAATATCACTTATGGTCTTAAGTATCTCAGTTATTATGATAATTATAACAATTTTACTAATTACTATGATCACAAGGAGAATTACAAAACCAATCATAAAATGTTCTGAGTATTTAGAAACTGTTGCAAGTGGGGATTTTTCTCAAGAGATTAATCCTAAATTTCTATCTAGAAACGATGAAGTGGGATCAATTACTAATGCCATAAATCATATGAAAAATTCATTAAAAAATTTAGTAAATAGTATTAAAATTGAATCGTCAGCTATCGAAGAAGAAGTAGATGGTGTAGTGGGCAACATTATTGAGCTAACTACAAGTCTGGAAGGAATATCAGCAACCACAGAAGAGTTGGCTGCAAGTATGGAGGAAACTTCTGCAGCATCTGAAGAGATGTCGGCAACTTCTCAGGAGATAGAAAAAGCTGTTCAGCTAATTGCTGAAAAATCCCAACAAGGTGCAGTCATGGCAAAGACAATCACAAAGAGAGCGGAGGAAACTAAGGAAAATGTTGATACCTCTCAAAAGAAGGCACAAGCTATATTCTTAGCTACTAAGGAAAAATTGGAACAGGCAATTTTAGAATCTAAGGTAGTCAATCAAATTAATTTATTAACTGAATCCATCATGCAGATAACTGACCAAACCAACTTGCTTGCATTAAATGCGGCTATTGAAGCTGCAAGAGCTGGTGAACAAGGGAGAGGCTTCGCTGTCGTCGCAGAAGAGGTGCGGAAACTGGCGGAACAATCAAAAGGGGCTGTTATGCAAATACAGGATGTTACTGCGAAAGTAACCAGCTCAGTTGATAATCTCTCAAACAGTTCAAATAGTCTGCTGTCTTTCGTGTCTATAGACGTAGCCAATGACTATAAGGTCATGTTGGACGTAGCAGGAAACTATAGGGAAGATGCAAAATTCGTAGATAATCTTGTAATGGAATTTAGTGCTACCTCTGTGCAACTTCTGGCTTCTATACATGACATTTCAGCGGCTATTAATATGGTGGCGCAAGCAGCTAGTGAAAGTGCAAGCGGAACTACTGATATAGCAAATCAGGCTACTGAGGTAAATGGCAAATCTAATGATGTCCAAGAACAGGTTTTGAAGGCCAAAGATAGTGCTAATAAATTAAAAGAAGAAATAACGAAATTCAAAGTTTGATTTTATGATATCCATCTATTCTCGAACGTGCCGCATGGCACGAGCTGAAAAGATAAAGCTTAAACTCGTTAAAGGAAAATTAGCTTC
>DHJG01000227.1:2426-3817 GCA_002404215.1 Desulfosporosinus sp. UBA4726 | reverse complement strand
GTAAATTAGAGAGGGGAGGACATTAATGTTTGTGCCTTTAATTTGGGGAAAACCCATAAATGTTTGGCTTGGGATTGTTCTAATGGTGTTGCTGACCTTACAAATCCTTTCCGGAAAACATTTAATAAAATTGCCTTTTAGTTTCCACAGACGTAATGCTATGTTAATAGGTTTGATTGCCGCCATGCATGCTATTTTTGGACTGGGTATTTGGTTTTTCAACGTTCCAATAAAATGAATTCCCTCCAAAGCACTGGGTCAGTCCAGCTATTGCTCGCTGTAAGGCTGGATCCCATAAGAGAGAACAAGACTTAGCTGAGAGGGAAGAACATATCGCAGAGCTTGAGCGAAGAACTAATGCCAAACTTGCTAAATGGATAGCACTCATCCCTAGACCTAATTAAAAACTGCCCAGAATTCGAAAGTATGGAGGTCATCGCAGTATGAAGGTTAAATCGGTCCAAAAAACGTTAACTTTATTAGTATCATTTATGGTTCTATCTCTAGTGCTCATCGGTTGTGGAACAAAAATAGATCCAACAAACAGTTCCCCCCCAACAACTTCCGTTCCCGAACCTGCAGCTAGCTCTCAGACAGCAGTAGATCCTGCCGTTGCTCGAGGCATGAGTATTTTTAATACGCAATGTAAAGTTTGCCATGGGACAAATGGCTCAGGCGGAAATGGACCGAGACTCATTGGCAAAACTCCATCAGCGAGTTATATCAAATCCAATATGCCCCGTAATAAGCCTGGTACACTTAGTAGTGATCAAGTCAGTGATTTAATCGCCTATATTACCAGTCTGAAATAGATTAACAGTATATTTATCATATCCTCCACCACATTATAATTAACGTGGTTTCCAATTGGGACCACGTTTTTTTTGCCTTTATTTCAGTTCCATCGATCCACTTGATTAATTACCATGAAACTGGATTTTAGACTGGCCACATCTTGAGGGGTATCATTTTTTAACTAGCTATGTTTAAAAAGGCACAAGGGTGGATATATTACGAATAATACAGAAGAGAGGGTGATCATTATCAAATCAGTTTGGGCCAAGGTAGACTTAAGAGACCCAATTAATCAGAAAAGACTTGAATTTGGAAAACTTGAAAATCGTAGCTTTTGGGCACGATTATTTAGGAGATAATTGTTTGGTCTCCGCCTTTGGGACCTTCCCCACCTATTCATTATAGATTAGCTATTTTGGTTTTTTATGGTGGAGGAGGTCCTATCTATAAAAAGTTTATCAATTTTGATATAGTTACTTCCATCAATTCCCTGTTCCTAACATTATGTGTTATGACAGTCCAAATGGACTGTTTTTGTTTTGGTATTTTCAAACACCAGTTCCCTTCTTCCAGCGTGAGAATCCCCAGAGGGTCAG
>DHJG01000227.1:1302-2261 GCA_002404215.1 Desulfosporosinus sp. UBA4726 | reverse complement strand
AGGTTCCACTTTAATCCCTTCAAGCTAAAAACGGTCTCTAAACCCCAAATTACTGTAAAGAATAAGGCGCTAACCTTCATGACCAAAGCCCCAAGCCATACACCCAAAAATAAGGACTCAATGCCAGTAATCGTTCGACTTATTTCAACCATTTTTCCTAATACAAGTAAACCATAGACTGAACGAATGGTCTCGGTGGGTCCTAAAACGAGAATTTGCATTAGTACAACCAGAGTATCTAAAATACCTACTAAAAAAACTGCTCGCCAAAGCCCTGTCTTCAATTGACCAATCGTTTCCTTACCCGTAGGGAGAAAAGCAGCAATTCCAGCTAAGTAGAGAACAAAGTTCATTACAAAGGGTACTACTTTAATTCCACCAAAAAAAAGAGGTTTTAATCCATCTCTCAAAATAGGTAAAAGTTCCCCCTGCTCAACTCTGGGAATAGAGAGACCCAGATTCAGAACTAACGCAATCACAAACACAAGGACGACCACTTCAGTAAAGCGTCCAAATACTTCAATTCCAGACCAAGACAGGTATAAAACGAGCAAAAGTGCTCCCAGGTAGAACACCGAGATAGGCATTAATGGCATAACCGAAGACTGATAGATATTTCCTATTTCCCCGAGCACCAAGCCTCCAAGGTAGCCCATAAATAAAATATATAAGACCCCTATCGTTTTCCCTATCCATTTTCCAAAGAGTGTTTCGGAAACCTGTAACAGATTTTTATTGGGATACTGTTCTGAAAGAGAGAGCACCATTAAGCCGTAAGGAATTCCGATGGCAAAGCCAGGTAAGACGCTCATCCATCCATCCCGTCCGCTGAGACCAGTAACTAACGAGGCCACTGGGAGAAAGGTTGTGCCCATGAGTACTGCTACCGCTAATGTGAAAAATTGATGTGTTGAAATTCTTTCCATAGTTACCTTGCCCTTTTCTGACAGATTAACATT
>DHJG01000227.1:603-1128 GCA_002404215.1 Desulfosporosinus sp. UBA4726 | reverse complement strand
GGTCACGAGTTCTTAGATTATAATAGTTTAGTCGTTATCCAATCTAAATTGAATTAACGCGTAGATCCTGGGACAAGTTAGCCTTAGCGGTCTTGAAATAGTTATACTTGGAGTGATCATGCCTAATAAGATAACTTAATAAGTTGTAGAAGGCTCAAACGGGGGAGGGAATGTCGTAGAAAACAAATTCATAGCCTTAATACGGGGTATTAATGTCGGGCGCGCAAAGCGCATAGCCATGGCCGACTTGCGTGCACTTGTCGGGGATCTTGGTTACAGCGACGTACATACTCTGCTCAATAGTGGGAACATAGTTTTCACTGCATCAGACGACGCTGGGATTAACTCTGCTGCCCGCATCGAGGAGGCGCTTTCTACCCGACTCGGTGTGTCCGCAAAAGTATTTGTACTCACTGCGGCAGAACTCTTAACTGTCGTTGATGATAATCCTTTAGGTGAGGTTGCTAGCGATCCATCACGATTACTTGTCGCGTTCCTGGAAAAGCCAGAGAGTCGTACCCAGCT
>DHJG01000227.1:0-406 GCA_002404215.1 Desulfosporosinus sp. UBA4726 | reverse complement strand
GTAAAAACTGTCGGTCGTGTACTGGGGAATAATGTAACCACACGTAATTGGGCAACTGTCATGAAGCTCCATCGTGAGGTTCTATGAATAAGTGGAACAATATGTGATCTATTGTGACACTGGACAATGGTCGAAGCACTTATAAAGCAGTAGTCTCATAATAATAGTTGACAAACAATCTTAATATGCGTATTATGATATTAATTAAATATCTACCAAAACCGTTGATGTGGAGATAAAAACAGATCGTGCACTTTCAGAGAGCCGGGGTTGCTGTGAACCGGCAGAACGCAGAATGTTAAATGGACCACGGAGGGCGCGATGAAAGGCTTTAGCCGAGTATTTTGCGACGTGAAGGCATACGTCAGTTGCCAGGAATATGTTAGTATTCTGATAAGCGTGCGGA
>DHJG01000228.1:4567-4916 GCA_002404215.1 Desulfosporosinus sp. UBA4726 | reverse complement strand
TGTCCACTGATTCGTCAGTTCCTGCCAGTAATTATTACTCTTGACTTCTCCTGGAGTGTTTATATTACTAGAACTTGGAACCATCATATTTTCCCTAGCCTTATATTTTTTGCCACTTAAGCATACAATATCATTTTTCCTATACCAATTAAAGCTTGTCCATTTCTTGGTCATTTGCTGCCAATAGTTGCCAGGTACTCCTGGTACCTGAGAGGTATTATTTTCCCTTGCATAAAATGCTATCCCTTGATAATTGACCTTAGATCCTTTTGTGTAATAATGATTAGTAATCCATGTATCACTCGGAAGAACAACGTCATCATCACAATTGTAGCTTCCATCATCGCCG
>DHJG01000228.1:0-4305 GCA_002404215.1 Desulfosporosinus sp. UBA4726 | reverse complement strand
TTACCGTTGTCAATAAAATCCCTGATATAGAAAGTAAGACCATAACTATGATAATGGCTGTAAGTAGTGCTGAACCTCTTTCTTTCAAAGTGGCTCTCCTCCTGCTAGTTTAAGCGTACCCAAGTTTGAAGTTCAAAGGGTTCAGACCCATTATTTCCGCCTGCCATAATGTCAATCTTTACCAAGGACGAACTCCCGTCTATACTCAGTTGGGATATTTTATCGGCAATCAGATATGGAGCTCCATTCTTCTTATACCAGAGCTTACCTTCCACCTTGTTATAAACGACTTTAGCTGAAGATGGCGCCGGGACTGATGTTGGTCCTAAATTGACGAAAATCAAACATGAATCGTTTACGTCTTGTAATGCTCCTGCAGCTGCAGTAAGGTTCCTATAAAGATAGATTCCTTGCTCATTTGAAGTAGCCTTAAAATATGTAAGACTATTTAAACGGACCTCGTCCAAAATATGCATCATCGCAATTCGCGTTTTTTGTTGTACTTCATTTTGTCTGGATGCAGAATCAAAACCGCGTATTTCTGAACGCATAAATTGGGAAGCGTACAATAAAAGTAAGCCAAAAATTGAGACAGCAATCATGACTTCTATAAGGGTAAAGCCTTGCGAACTATTTTTTTTAAAATTTTTTTTGCTTTTTGCCATTAGTTCGCCCTATAGGAAAATAGCGTCACGGGATCAGGTGACTTGGTTGTGTGAGGAACAACGGATACGACAACCTTGATTACTTTCAAATGGCTACAACTAGGAACATCATCCACAGTAGACTCCACACTAAAACTTGCAAATTCTAAGTTCCCAGATGCAGCCCCCTGAATGACAAGTTGATTTTCTAAAACGCGCTCAAGTTGACCTGCAGCGTAAAAAAGCATCTGTTGCCTGACCTCACCTTGGTAACGATAATGGTATATCGTCGAATCACATTTAACGACGAACGTGACGCCAATCAGTAAAATGCTTATTGCAAAAACCACTTCGATCAGGGTCATTCCCCCATCACGCATGCGCCTCATCACAACTTCTCCCTCATTCTTATTATGCAACTCGTCACCATTCAACGGTAATGTCTCCTGTTTGTAGCTCGTCGACAATCATGACCGATCTGCCCGTTCGCACAGTGGACAAAACGATAGTTACAGCCGCGCCGCTCGGTGGGTACTCAATAAAACCCCGGGGATCATATACCACATGTGGTAACCCTTTTGCTTGCGAGTCAACCGTTAATCCGTTACCCGCCGCACTTGAGACATCAAATTTAACCTCACTGTCAAAGGCTTGCAAACCTCCATACTCCTTGTTACTTGCACCAAGCACTTCCACAGTATGAGTATCCATAGCTAGATATATATTTTTACGTTGGTCCATAGCGAGTTGTTTAGCATATCTCAACTGCCCGACCACAATCTGGGCCGAAGACTCCAATTTGTAGTGGTCTGTGATCGCTTGATACTTTGGTACGCTGACTATCGCCAGCACACTAATGACCGCAATTACTAGCATTAATTCGATGAGCGTAAACCCCATTTTTTTATCGTTATACTCTATCGCGGGAGCTTGTTTCATGCTGCCTCACTCTATCTAGCATTATTTTACGACGAACACTTATCTCTGACCTATTTTTTATCTGGCTCCACTGACCCCACTTGCCATATTGAAAATGGGCAATGCTATCGCAATGATTAACCCACCAGCAAAGACCCCAATTATGACCGTAAAAATCGGTTCAACTAAGGCCACCAAACGTGTCAGTCCGATCTCTACCCGTTTATCGTAGTGATTTGCCACTTCGACCATTAATTCCTCCATCCGTCCCGTTTCCTCTCCAATAGACATCATTTGAATGACGAGGGGGTCAAAGAAGGGTTCTACTCCAAAGGCCAAAGCCATCGTCTCTCCACGGATAATCCGGTCCTTGGAGCGGGCAACTGCTAGACGCGGAACTTCATTGCCCACAATGTTCTCTAAGGAATTCAAGATCGGCACGATGGGCAGAGAGGAATGTAAGAATAAGGCCAGAGTTCTGGAAAAACGAGCGATAACAACGTCTTTCATATTCTTCCCCAATAGGGGAATACGGAGAAGGAACGCATCTAGGTAATAGCGATACTTTGGAATTTTGAAAACCCTAGCCATAAGGCTTACTAACGCGACGATGCTAAGTATAAGATAAAGTCCGTTACTCTGCAGAAAGTCGGCAGTATCAACAATCATCTGCGTCGGAGCGGGTAGACTCTGACCGTTCCCCTTCATAAGATCGGTGATTTCCGGTAGAATAAAGTTCATAAACAAGACCACAAGTCCGATCAGTACCACTGTCAGGACTATGGGATAAATTGCCGCACTTGAAACTTTTTTACGAATGAAATTTTCTCGTTCATAGTACTCTGCCATACTTACCAGGACAGAGTCCAAATTGCCACTTTCCTCACCGACACTCACCAAATTAATCAGAAGCTCTGGCAAAGCCCCTTCACATTCTCTCATCGCCGCGGATAAAGAATCTCCACGACTGACACCACGATGAATCGTACCCACAACTTCTTGTAGCCGCTTGTCCTCCATCTGAACTTGAAGAATCTCGAGTCCCCGCACCAAATTAGCTCCAGACCGAATCATCATCGCCATCTGTGAACAAAAAGCGGCAATAGATTCATACTTAACCTTGTTTTTAAAGGACATCGCAAGCATACTACTGAGACCCGATACTCTCACTAGGGAAATCACTTGCCATTGATTTTCGATTGCTTGACGCCTCGCGGCCTCCAAATCAACGGCTTCCATGACCCCATTGGTGACTCGCATTTCTTCATTGATCACTCTATAGCTAAATTGCATCCCTGCCGTTCACCTCAACCTATTCATTCACATAAGTAACCCGCAGGAGTTCGTCCACGGTCGTGACTCCTTCTAAAACCAGCCGTGTGGCCGCATGCTTAAGGGTCGTCATCCCCTGGGCAATCGCATAATTTCTCAATTCGTCCGCCGTCGCTCTCCGATCAATCAGTTGTCTGTGTCCTCCCGTAATCGGCATAATCTCAAAGACAGCAATTCGACCCTTATAGCCGCTCTTATTACAATAAGGGCACCCCTGGCCCCTTTTTAAGACAACCTTAGTTTCTTGGGGAATCTCAAGCAATTTATGTTCTACAGGGCCTGCCTCATACTGAAACGCACATTGTGAACAGATGCGTCGAACAAGCCGTTGTGAGATGATTCCCAGGATGGAAGCAGAAATCAGAAAAGGCTCAATCTCCATATCTATCAGACGTGTAATTGAACTGGCTGCGTCATTAGTATGAATGGTCGATAAGACTAAATGGCCCGTTAACGCTGAGCGCACGGCTATTTGGGCTGTCTCATTATCCCGCATCTCACCCACCATGATAATATCCGGATCTTGCCTTAAAATAGAACGAAGTCCTGTGGCAAACGTCAGACCAGCTTTAGGGTTGACCTGCATTTGGTTGACCCCTTTAAAGTTAAACTCTACAGGATCTTCAAGCGTGATAATGTTTTTTTCCGGCACATTTAATTCTTGCAGAACTGTATAAAGAGTGGTCGTCTTCCCACTTCCCGTCGGACCTGTAACTAGTACGATTCCGTAGGGCCTAGAGATTAATTCCTCAAACGTTGTCAAATCTCTCCCGACCAGCCCCAACGCTTCCTTTTCTAGGATGACGCTGGATTTATCTAAAATACGCAAAACAACTTTTTCACCGTACATTGTGGGCGTCGTTGACACCCGAAGATCGATCATCTTCCCACCGACTAGATAGGAAATTCGACCGTCTTGGGGCAAACGTCGTTCCGTAATATTAAGGTCAGCCATAATTTTCACTCGACTAACGACTGGATTGGCCATGCTGATATGGGTAAGCATAATCTCTCGCAGCACACCATCAGTCCTAAAGCGCACCCGAAGTTCTTCTTCAATAGGCTCAATGTGAATATCACTGGCCCGATTATTGACCGCATTCTCGATAATCGTGTTTAAGAATTTAATAATCGGGGTGGATTCCTCATCGATATCTTCCCCCTCAGAAACATTAAGAGACGCCAGCTGGGCCGTCAGAGCAACCGAGGTCACGCCCATTTTCTTGGCATATTCACGAGCTGCCTTTTCCGCTCCACTCCTGCCATAGAAGCGATCTATAGCCAGAAGAATATCTCCTTTTTTAGCTAAACAAGGCTTAACCATCATTCCAGCAGCCAGCCGCAAGTCATCGATGGCAAAATAATCGGTGGGATCATTCATAGCCACCAATAGCTGAGCATTGCTCATTTC
>DHJG01000087.1:5990-6741 GCA_002404215.1 Desulfosporosinus sp. UBA4726 | reverse complement strand
CTCCAAACTTGTACTTTCTGTAGGCATAAAAAAAGAGGGGGATCTCCCCCCTAACCATTGTTCACTTCTCTAAACGAAACTCTCGCTTAATTTGTTGCAAAAGTTTTTTATCAGTTAAGACATCCGAACCGGTTAAGGCGAGCGTCTGCATTGCTAACATTACTAGATTTTCTCCGTCTGGCGAAAGCGCCGCTTGGGCAAAATTCCTAGTGTGTGGGATTTCTGTGCCTAATCCTAACGTTAAATAAGGATGGATTGCCGGAACAACCTGACTGACGTTACCCATGTCCACAGATCCCATAGCAGTCTGTGGGGAAGATATTTGACTGACACCCAGTTCACGGAGGTTTTTTGTGAAACATCCTGCTAGACACAGGTTCGTATGCATCTCATCATAAGAAAATTCGAATTTTCGCCAGGTCATTTTTGCCGAAACCATAGAGGCCGCGCCTTCTGCACAGCTAATCACTTTTTCTCTCAATTCATCTAACTCTTGACGTTTTTGAGCCCGAATATAAAAACGTGCTACAGCTCGTTCCGGAATAATATTTGGGACAGTTCCTCCCTCTGTAATAATACCGTTTATCTTCATATCCTGTGGTATTTGCTTTTTCAACGCGTTAATTCCTACAAAAAAGTTAATCAAGGCATCTAAGGCATTAATCCCAAAATAGGATGCTGCAACAGCGTGGGCAGCTCGACCATGAAATGTAAATTCTAAAGCATCTAGGGCAAGACTGGAAATTACAGG
>DHJG01000087.1:4169-5802 GCA_002404215.1 Desulfosporosinus sp. UBA4726 | reverse complement strand
GGGCTGCCAATGACTAAAATTTCACCCGGCAGTTCCAAACTCTTACTTAAAACAACCGCTGCCCCAGCACTGGCCGCTCCTATTAAGTTGTGTCCACAGCCATGTCCCATACCCGGTAAGGCATCGTATTCCGCCAGAAAGGCAATTCGTGGGCCTGGACGTGTGCACGAGAATCGAGCCAAAAAGGCGGTCTCCACCCCGGCGATCCCACGCTTCACTTCAAACCCATGTTTCTGTAGAAAACGACTCAACATCTCGCACGCAAAGAATTCCTTATATCCGAGCTCGGGATGCTCCCCGATCTGACGGGCAACTTCCCACACTTCCTTGCGTAGATGCTGTGCCTGATCTTTAAAAAACACCTTAATTGCATCCATGGGATACCCCATCTCTCTTCTCTACTCTTTATTTACTTCTATATCTATTCTAGATCTATTTTTTATAACATTGTGTGATCATGACAATTATAGTTTAATCCAATTTTGGCTTTTTAGATAGAGGGCTTTCCCTTGCGAACTGGGTTCGAACTTCTAAATATTACAATAACGGAGACCAGCCCAAATATTGGCCAGGAAACAACTCCCCATAAGAGACCTAGTCCTGTCTTCAGCTCTCTTAAAAGTGACATATCCTGTAAAATCCGCCGCCCAATTTGCTGCAGGTCAGAAGCATAGGGCAATCCAGATAACTTAACCAATAACACACTTAACACTTGATAAACTATATCACTTTTAAACCACAAAAAGACCACAAAAGTAAAAACAGTGACGAGTAAGCTAATAGCTAACCCAAGTCCCCATTTTCTACGCTCGGCTAGACGAATTTCCTCTCCAAAATCCACGGGATGTAACTCTATCTGGGCCATGATTTGTGCGTGAGAATTTTCTAATGTGGCCAATGGAATGGGGCTATCTTGAAACATTTGGGCCCATAACCCGCTGTCCGTCTCCGTCATGGCTATCCCTCCTCTCCAGACGCTGGCGCATTTTTTCCTTCCCTCGATGGAGGTAGGTCTTGACTCGACTCACGGGGACTTGCAATACCATGGCTATTTCTTCATACGAAAGTTCTTGATGATAACGTAAATAAAGTGCCTGCATGTAATGCTCTGGAAGCTCATTTAATACCTCAGAAAGCAGGGCGGCCTGTTCTTTCGCAAGCCAAACCTCCTCAGGTCTCGCTTGCTGATCTACGAGGTTTTCATCTAATGTCAGAGAAACCTCTCTGCGCCGCTTGCGAAGGAGGTCAAGGGCTTTATTACGGGCGATGGCATATAACCAAGCCCGAAACGGATATTCGTCCGAATATCGATTCAAATTGCGGTAGGCCGCTAAAAACGCGTCCTGCGTGCAATCTAGAACATCCGCCTCCGAACCTAGCGTTCGCCGCAAAAAATGAATTAAAGGCTCCTGATAACGCTGAACAAGCTCCGTATACTGTTCGTGATGACCTGCCAGTACTTGCCGAATGATCTCGGCATCTTCCATACTCTTCTGGCTCCTATCCCGAGGTCTAATAAATTCTCATTATCTCCTCACTATAAGTACGTAAGACAACCCGCAAAAGTTTCAATTGACTTTTATAGACCACTTCCATTTTAGACCACAACCTTATCTCCTGCAATATTTGTACT
>DHJG01000087.1:3687-3995 GCA_002404215.1 Desulfosporosinus sp. UBA4726 | reverse complement strand
ACCAGAATCCGCCAAGAGTTCCATTGCCAAATGCGCTTCCCGATATGTAATTCCTCCGGCTACTGGCGTCCCTACGCCTGGCGCCCCTTCAGGATCAATGACATCTAAATCAAAGCTGACATGTATTCCAACCGTTCCCTGGGAGGCAATCTTAATGCTTCGGATAACCACTTCTTTCATGCCAAGTTGGTCAATATCTCGCATAGTAAATACCGTTATCTTGGATTTTTGAAGCATCTCCCGCTCTTCAATATCTATTTCACGGGCCCCAATAATCACCGTATTTTCCTCTCGTATTTTTTTTTGTT
>DHJG01000087.1:2420-3476 GCA_002404215.1 Desulfosporosinus sp. UBA4726 | reverse complement strand
CCGTGAATGTTGCCACTGCCAGTGGTATCGAGTGAGTTATAATCCCCATGTGTATCAAACCAAATCAATCCAAAACAACGTCCGTTTGACGCCAGGCCCGCTAGAGTACCGATTCCTAAGCTATGATCTCCACCAAGAATTAAGGGAACAACCCCCTCCTTTATTGCCTCTGATACCTTGAGACAGAGCTGTTCATTGACCGTTGCAATTTCTGGCAAATACCTGAGTCTCTTGTCCTTGATCTCTCGCGTCTCTGGAACCGGAACCTCTAGATTTCCATGATCATCAATGTCCCATCCCAACCGCTGTAAACGCTCATTTAATCCAGCATATCGGATTGCGCTAGGCCCCATATCCACCCCACGGCGACCCGCTCCCAAATCAATGGGTACCCCAATAATCCTGATGGTGTTTTTTTTCATAGATAGTCTACCTCCTGCTCTAATTATCCATCCAGAGTAATTCATTCATACGATGCCAAACCTTGCGAAAGCTTATCATCCTCACCTGACCAATTTCTCAGTTTATATTAAAGTGCCCCAAAAAAGAAAAAGCTTGCAAATTTATTATTTGCAAGCTTTTATCTAGATTAAGCAACCGTGGAAGAGACCAAGCTTCCAACTGACACTACTTTTCAATATAGTACGCACCCTAATCGGCCTCTGTTGAATGAGTCTGACATCTCTCAGAGTATATCTGCAAAGATTGGTGTTAAAGATGCAGTTTCAGCCATAATTCTCCGTCTTGTAAAGGAAAGCAGCCGAATCTGACTCACTAGACCTTCCATTCAGCGGCGGCAAGAGTGAGCCCACATCCATAATGATCACATCTCAAACATCTGGACACTTCCTGCATTGCCTCATCATAGGTCATAGGATTTTCCACATGTTCAAAATCATGTATGCGAATACGCGCTTCTCTTTCTGTGATGCCCACTCTTCCCGTTAAAATTCGGTTATTTGGTTTTACCTCTGGCATCACTACGTCACAAATTAATTCATGAGAATAACCAAGATATTCATCGATATTATAGGCAGCAACTTTACCCGCTGCAAT
>DHJG01000087.1:0-2265 GCA_002404215.1 Desulfosporosinus sp. UBA4726 | reverse complement strand
ACAACATCACATGGAATTCGAACCGCATCCTTCTTGGCGTCTACTGGCCTTGGTCTGCCAGCGCTGTCATATGTGCCAATCATTTGAGGCTGTATCCACAATGCGACACAGTCACCATTTTCATCAGCTTCTATTTTAGCCGGTGCCTGCAGCGTCATAATTTCAGCGCCCTCCATAGCTGCACCCTCAATCTCACTCGAAAGTGCTGTCATGTCATCCTGACGTCTTCTGTATACGATGCTAACTTCATCAGCGTTGCAGCGGACAGCAGTTCTTGCACAGTCCATGGCAACGTTTCCTCCACCGATAACGACTACTTTTTTGCCAGAATAATCCGGATATTTTCCATAGGCAACGTCACGTAGTACATCCACGGCAGAAATTACATTTCCACTCTCTATGCCTTTCATTCTAAGTTTTTTGCCAGCCTGAGCTCCAATTGCTACATAAACAGCATCATATTGTTTGTAAATATCCTTCATGCTAATATCTTTGCCGATATTCACCTTATAGTTCACTTCAATATTTCCCGTAGAAAGAATTGCGTTGATGTCCTCATCTAGTCGGTCTTTTGGAAATCTGTAATTTGGAATTCCATATCTTAGCATGCCACCAAGTTTTTCATTTTCTTCATAAAGTACAATTTGATGACCCATCAGTGCCAGGAAATATGCAGCTGTCAATCCGCTTGGCCCCCCACCAACAACAGCAATCTTCTTGCCCGTGGAAACATTGCATTGGGGAACAGAAACTGCATCCGCAGGTATTTGATCTACCGCGAATTTTTTCAGTCCACGTATATTCAAAGGGCCGTCAAGAAGATTACGTCTGCAGCGTTCCTCACAGGGGTGTTCACAAATCATGGCACATGCGGTTGGAAATGGATTATCCTTGCGGATTAGATTAATGGCACCCGCATAATCTTCCGCTCCAATCAGTGCAATATATCCTGGAACATCAACATGGGCGGGACATAATGTGGTACATGGGATCTTCTGTTCGATATCGTTTTGACAGGCGTGTTTTTGTATGTGACTGATATACTCCTCTTTAAAAACCTCCATACCTTCCAATACCGCTTCAGCAGATTCATAACCGATTGCACAATCAGCTGTATCTCTGATCATTTCTGCAAGAGTCTTCATCTTATCTAAAGTATCCATCGTTGCATCTTTATCCATCTCTAGGATTGATTTTAAAATTTTTTCCAATTGTACCAGACCTTCTCGACAAGGTACACACTTGCCACATGTCTGGGTTCTCGTTGTCTGCAGCAAAGATAGCTGAACCGTCAGAGGACAAGTTCCTGGTGGAAATGCACGTATTTTACTTAAAAATCTTGTTAAAAGCTTACCAACTTTTTCATCGATATTATCAGATGTTTCCAATACATATTTTTTCATTCTTCTCCTCCTAAAATCATCTCATGAAATACAATATAACAATCCTACTTCCTTCCTCAAAAGGAGGGCTCCCGCAGGAATCTCAACAATACAATCGACCATTTGAGGGGGAATATCATTACATTTCTACCAACCTCATGTCCGACCTATCATACGGGTAAAGCGGGAGCGCCTCCTAAAGCTTGAGCCAAAGTTGCCATCAGTCTTAAAAAAGGTATAGCCGAATTGAAAAATTTCAGGCTATGTCAATGCAACTATTTCTTTTCTCTTCAATTTATTTAAGCACCAAAATTTCGAGTAAAAAGCAAATTGAAATAGTTGAATCCCCACCTTTCCTTTTACAAGGTGAGGATTATTTTACGCTTTTGCCCTCAGTTTAGTAACAATCGATTAATTAATTCCTTCGATGTAAGACCCTGCGACAAAGTAAACGTCCCTGCTCTAAACTTACTTTCTATCTCCATTTGATGAGCGGTTGATAGGAAAGAGGCTTTATCCTTTATAAAGCCCTGAGTGAACAACAAGTCCGCGATCTGTTCCGAACTGGCCCCACTTGGAATACTAAACTTCTGCTCGATTTGAGTGGGGCTTTGATTGTTAGGCGATTTACCTTGGGGGGGTTGAACAGCCAAAGAGGGATCGGCTTGTTTCGTATCTTTAGGCAAGGACTGAGTGGTTCCTTGTTGCTTAACGATTGGGATAGAAGAAGATTCTTGTGGTTTTACAGGTTGTTTCAAATTTGGGGATATGAGCAGCGTCAACATTGCGCTTAAAATGAGCCCAGAACCCAAACCCAGCCAATAGGAACGCGTTACTTTCATAGCGTGTCTCCTTTTGTATGCGTCTGCAAAACCATCATTAC
>DHJG01000114.1:25173-26631 GCA_002404215.1 Desulfosporosinus sp. UBA4726 | reverse complement strand
CTTCATTTTACAACGATTGGTACTTCATCCCCCAAGGGAATTTGCGGGAGTGGCCTGATTGATGTCACAGCGGCTATGGTCAAGTGGAATATAGTCCTGGCTAGCGGGCGCTTTAACCCTAACCTTGATCCTAGAATAAAAGCCAGGGTTAGGGATAAGAAATTTTATTTAACAGAGGAAATCTATATCTCGCAGACGGATATCCGCCAGATTCAACTGGCCAAGGGGGCTATTGCAGCAGGAGTAAATCTGCTTCTTGAAGAAGCTGGCATCGCTCTTGAAGCCATAGAGGAAGCGGTGATCGCCGGAGCTTTCGGCTATCATATTAATCCAGATAGTATTCGGGAAATTGGGCTCCTTCCTAAAGGGTTTAAAGGGAAGATAAACTTTGTCGGTAACTCCTCGGTGGAAGGAGCCCGTTTGGCCCTGATCAATAGGGGTGTGATGGTCCAGATCAAGGAATTGAAGAAGCAGATAGAGGTTCTGGAGCTTTCCACAGATTCCCGCTTTCAGGATTACTTCGTCAAAGCATTAGGCTTTTAATCACCAAACTAACGCGAGTTTGCCGAAGATCGAGGGGTGTATCAATGATTAAGGTAGATGTTATTTCAGGATTCCTAGGTTCTGGTAAGACGACTCTGGTTAAGAAACTTCTTCAAGTTCACAAAAAGGAAAAGGTAGTCTTGATTGAGAATGAATTTGGAGATATTGGCATTGATGGTGAACTGATAGAGCGGGAAGGATTTGACGTATTCGAAATCTCTAGTGGGTGTATTTGCTGTATTATGCAGAAGGATTTCGTCCAAATGCTGTCTCGTATTATCAAAGAGTTCCAGCCCCAAAGAATTATTATAGAGCCCACTGGTATCAGTATCCTGAGTGAAATCATTGATATTCTTCATAAACCAGAATTTGTTTCCCTTATCCAGATTAATTCTCTAGTAACTGTTGTGGACAGTGTTAATTACCTGCAGCAGTGCGATGTTTTTGGAGAGTTTTTCGAGGATCAGATAACCAATGCCTCTGTCCTAACCTTAAGTAAAAGCCAGCTCGTTGACGGTCAAACCGTCGATGAAATCATTACTTCCCTCAGAAAATTCAACCAAGATAGCGAGATTATCAGCATGCCTTGGGATGACTTGAACTCAGAGGAATATGAGAATCTCCTTGATGGGCAAGTTGATCTTGATCTGAGTGATATCCTCCATACCGACTATAAACCTTGTAGTGAAAACGAATTTGAGACCTTGGCACTGAAGACTTCCCGGGCTTTCAGCCAGGAAGAACTCGAGCTTACCCTTTCCCAACTTAGCCAACCACAGTACGGACAGGTCTTGCGTGGTAAGGGCTTCCTCAAAAGTCTTCAGGGTTTCTTGGATTTCAGTTATACTAACGGCCAGTTTATGGTATCATCCAGTAAGTTTAAATCCAGCGGTAAGCTATGTCTGATCGGAAAAG
>DHJG01000114.1:23480-25051 GCA_002404215.1 Desulfosporosinus sp. UBA4726 | reverse complement strand
GTAAGGCCAGCAAAGGAACGCGCTTTTTCAGCCGTTTAACTCGATTGGATGTTCCCGGTGGCGCTATCTTAGGAATAATTCCCCAATGCGGTATCTCAGTGGCTTTCGCCAAGCTTTATGGCAATGGCTATATCTCTTTGGGTATGTTAATAGCTGTTTTCTTGGCTGGTTCAGATGAAGCCCTAATTATCATCGGTGCTCATCCTGAGAGACTTCCTCTGATCCTGGGCATTATCGGGATTAAGGTTATGATTGCCATAGGCGCGGGTTTTCTAATAAACCTGCTGGTCAAGGAGAAACGCAACCGCCTCAAAGGATGCGGCATTGACTGTGATTGTCCTAAATGTGGTAAACATAAGAATATTCTAGTTAATAGCCTAGTACATACGTTGAAGCTTACTCTCTACTTGTTCGTTACTGTTCTTATCATCGGGATCTTGGCGGATCGGCTGGGCACGGAGGGTATCTCCGCTTTTCTAGGCCGGAATACCTTTCTCCAGCCAGTTTTGGCATCTTTGATCGGCATGATACCCAGCTGTTTTTCTTCCGTGCTCATCGCCGAGGGTTATCTCGAAGGGGCTTTAGGATATGGACCCATGATTGCTGGGTTACTAGCTAATACAGGCTTTGGTATCCTAGTTCTCTTTCGGGAACTTCCTTTAAAAAAAACCTTGTCGATTATCCTGCTCTTACAAGCTATCAGTATTCTGGTCGGGGAAATATTTTATTTTACGATCGGATAAGGTGTACTTTACTTATTTTAGATACTAAGTTGACCTTATCAAGGGTAAAAATGGAGGAATAAAGAGTGGATTTTATTTGTACGGGAGACGATTTAGATCAGATTCCGGAAGAGGTAGTAGTAAAAACGGGCATCAGCCTTCCGGGTGCTCATTCTGATAAGAATAGCATCGCAACTCTTGCTGGGGAACTAAGGAAACATCGAGGAGATGTTATAGCGAGGGTACCTTTCTGCTTAACGGTGGAAGCGGAAGCTTACGGGGCCCACATTAAGCTGGGTAACGCTGTAGCAGGTCCAAGGGTAGAGAGTTACCGTTTTGCGTCAATTGATGAAATGACTAATCTCCAGGGCTTGGATTGTTCTAAAGGTCGCATTAAGGAAGTCTTAGATGCTGTGGAAATACTGGCTGGCGCTGGAGAGAGTGTGACTCTGAGTGTAGAAGGTCCTTTTACAATTCTATCGTCCCTTATTGACCCCATGAATTTTTATAAAGGCCTGCGCAAGGATGCACAGAGAATTCAGGAAATTATGGCTGTTATTGAGGAGGGCGTCATCCGTTATAGCCTTGAAGGGATCAAAAGGGGGGCCTCAATTATTTCCTACGGAGACCCGGTCGGGGCAATAGGCATTGTTGGGCCAAAAGTGTATCGGGATTATAGTGGCCCTTCAAGCTGGAGAATTATAAAGGGTATCAAAGAAGCTGGGGGGGGTAAAGTAGTTATCCACCTCTGTGGTATGACCTCTACTGCTCTGGAAAAAATTGAGCTGGCTAAAGCTTATCCAATTGAAACAGACACAAACTCGACTTATGGACAGGCATTGTTAGGGC
>DHJG01000114.1:16758-23334 GCA_002404215.1 Desulfosporosinus sp. UBA4726 | reverse complement strand
TTTTTGTTGCAAATATCACTTTGAAATGAAGGATATTTACATAATAAGTGGAATAGATAAGAATACTGATATATGAGGAGGGTTTTTGATGAAGAAAATATTGGTGGCGACAGATGCTTCGGATTATTCTCGACGTGCGTTCAAAACTGCATTGGAGTTTGCGCGGAAATTTGACGCGGAAGTTGAGCTTCTATTCGTTATGCAAATGCCTCTAGCGTATGACTCTAACGTTTATAGTTATATAATTTCGCCGGAAGAAATTGTAAACGAAGCTGATCGTGCATTAAAAGTTACACTTGGAGGAATGGATCTAAGTGATGTCAAGTTGACTCAGAAAAAGATTCAGGGAAAACCTGCGAACGTTATCATAAAAGAAGTTGAAGATGAGAACATCGACTTGGTCGTCATGGGTAGTCAAGGTTACGGAGCGATTGCTGGGTCCTTGTTAGGTAGTGTCAGTCAACGCGTTCTTCACAAGGCAAAATGTTCTGTTCTTATTGTGAAGTAAAAAATGAACATTTTCGATTCCTACGATAGGTTTCCGCATGACAACACCGCCTTTTTGGTCGATTAGATTAGCGTCTTATGATACCAAAATCATGTGTTCATGCGGATTTTTTATTTTAATATCTGAGGGGGGACAAACTTGGATTTCAATATACTAGTAGGTGGCGCAGCAGGTCAAGGAGTTGACACAGTCGCAAAAGTACTGGAATTAACCATGAAAAAGCAAGGAGTCGAGGTTTTTTCCCATAAAGATTATATGTCTCGTGTCCGTGGCGGACACAACTTTCATATGATTCGTTTTGCAGACCGGCCAATTTACTCTCATCGCGAGTCTCTCGATGTTATTTTAGCGCTTGATTCCAAAACTGTGGAGATACACTCTTCTCAGCTGTCCGCACAGGGGGTCTTGGTCAGTGACGAAAGTTACCGTCAGAAGATAAGTACGGGAAACGCTTTATGGCTCCCCTTAAAAGAAAAGGCCGTCGAAGCTGGGACAAAATTGACGGAAGGCACCGTAGCCGCTGGCGCAGTTTTGCATTTGTTCGATTTCGACTTCGAAACGGTCTGGCCGGTGTTGAATAGTCTCTTTAAATCGGAGATTTTTGAGGTTAACCGACGGGCATTAGAAATAGGTTACGCCCTGACTGAACCACAATTTAAGCTTGAATTTCCCGAAAGTCAACCGAGAATCATGGTCACAGGTAGTCAAGCCATTGGCCTGGGGGCCTTGGCTGCCGGGCTTAGCTTTTATTCAGGATACCCTATGACTCCGTCTACTGGGATCATGACTTACTTGGCCAGCAAAATGGAAGATGCCGGGATTGTGGTGGAACAGGCAGAAGACGAAATTGCCGCTATCAATATGGCGATTGGAGCTTCTTATGCCGGTGCTAGAGCTATGACAGCAACGTCCGGCGGTGGGTTTTGTCTGATGGTTGAAGGACTTGGTCTAGCGGCAATGACGGAGACGCCACTGGTTATTGCAGAAATTCAGCGCCCAGGTCCAGTGACGGGGTTTCCCACTCGTACAGAGCAGGCCGATTTGAGTTTCGTACTTACGGCTTCCCAAGGGGAATTTCCTCGCATGGTTACAGCCTTGCGTGATCCAGAAGATGCTTTTTATCAAACCTTTCGAGCTTTCAATCTTGCCGACAAATATCAGATCCCGGTGATTCTGCTGGGAGATCAATACCTAGGGGATTATTATCAGACGATACCGCCTTTCGATTTTTCTGCTTTGACGATTGAGCGCGCAATAGCCGGAGAAGAGGTATGGAAGCAACCCGAACACTATCAACGCTACAAATTGACAGATGACGGGATTTCACCGCGCTTAGTGCCGGGTCGGTGCGGAACCCAGGTTGTCATTGCCGATAGTGATGAACATACCGAGGACGGCCATATCACCGAAGCGGCTGATGTGCGTGTCGCCATGACCCAAAAAAGGATGCAACGTTTGGAACATCTAAAAAAAGAGGTACAGGAACCTTGGGTTATCGGACAGACTGATCCGAAGATTTTACTCTTAGCCTGGGGGTCAACTGCTGGACCGGTGCGGGAAGCGATCGAACTCCTCGAAGAGGACTATTCCATTGGAGCCTTAATTTTCGGAGACATCTACCCGTTACCAACGAAGCTTCTGACGGATTTGGCACCGAATGTAACGATGCTGATTAATGTGGAACAAAATGCCACGGGCCAGCTTGCTTCACTGATCCGTCAGGAAGCTTTAATTGCCTGCACACATAGCGTCTTGCGTTACGATGGTAGACCCATGAGTGGGCAGTATATCGCGGATAGGGTGAAGGAGGTAATCTCAAGTGATGAAAGAGGGACAGAGTAAAGGCCTATTTGA
The DNA here is from genome assembly GCA_002404215.1 of Desulfosporosinus sp. UBA4726. GTDB lineage: Bacteria > Bacillota > Desulfitobacteriia > Desulfitobacteriales > Desulfitobacteriaceae > Desulfosporosinus. The sequence continues at coordinate 20,972 of DHJG01000114.1, read as the reverse complement.
CTCTGATGACGAAATCGCTTGGTGTCCGGGATGTGGAAATTTTGCCATTTTGACAGCGATTAAGACAGCTTTGTTAGAATTAAATAAGCGACCGGAAGAAATTCTGATGGTATCAGGAATTGGTCAGGCCGCGAAACTTCCTCATTATATACGGGCTAACGTTTTCAACGGTTTGCACGGGCGTGCTTTGCCTCCTGCCGTGGCCGCAAAAATCGTCAATCCTGAACTAACAGTAATTGTGCATTCTGGGGATGGAGATACGTATGGAGAGGGCGGGAATCATTTTATTCACAATATCCGACGTAATGTGGACATAGCCCATTTTGTCCATGACAATCAGATCTATGCTTTGACTAAGGGGCAGGCTTCTCCGACAACAGACCTTGGACAGGTGACTGGGATCCAGACGAAAGGTAATTTAGACCAACCGCTTAACCCGTTGATGTTGGCTCTGGCGGCCGGAGCAAGTTTTGTGGCTCGAGGTTTCACAGGACGCCCGGAACACCTCGTAAACCTAATGAAAGAGGCTATTAGTCATCCGGGTTACGCCTTGATAGATATTCTCCAGCCCTGCGTTAGTTTCAATAAGGTAAATACCCATGGTTGGTATGCAGATCGGGTTTATGAATTACCAGAGGAGTATGAGACTGGTAATTTGAGCCGAGCACTGGAGAAAGCCCTGGAATGGGGAGAGAAAATACCCGTCGGAATTTTCTACCGCGTGGAAAAACCAACCTTCAGTGATCGCCTCTCTTGGTTAACTGATCATCCCCCACTGGTTGACCGGGTCTGGAACCCGCAAGATGCCGAGAGATTCCTGACAGAACTAGAATAATAAGAGGTAGATTTTGTATAACTGTGATTCCCATATAATATATGAGTGTATTGCGCGGTGAAAAACCAAATATAGTTTGGAGGAATAAATAAATGGAAAATCCTATTATAATTGGAGCGACTGCTCCGAATTTTAATCTAAAGGATAACCGCGGTAATATGGTTAGCTTAAACGATTATAAAGGTAAAAAAGTTTTGCTTTCTTGGCATCCTTTAGCCTGGACTTCCGTTTGCGCTGAGCAGATGAAATCCCTAGAAACCAATTACGCACGATTTGAAGCACTTGGTACGATTCCATTAGGGCTCAGTGTTGACCCTGTTCCTTCTAAGAATGCCTGGGCCAAGGACCTGAAGATAGCCAATCTTAAATTGCCCTCAGACTTCTGGCCACATGGGGAAGTTGCCAAAGCATACGGCTTGTTTCGAGAACTGGAAGGATTCTCCGAGCGGGCTAATGTGATTGTGGATGAAAACGGTAAAGTCATCTGGATAAAAATCTACGATATACATCAACTCCCAGACGTTGAAGAGGTTCTTCAGATATTAAAATAGATGTATGAACCAAATCAGTAACAAAAGAGCTGAGATCTTCCTAATATTAGAAGATCTCAGCTCTTTTGTTTTAAATCACAATTAATAAGTAAACTAATAAAGTAATTATTCAGAATTTAAATATTTTAGTTGACTGATAAATTAATAATTAGTATAATAATAAACAAGATATAATATAATATTATACATAGTATTCATTTTGAGGTATACAAATGATGTTAGGGGAGGGGGGATGAACAAAAACCGAGGTTATCATGGGAAACAAAAAGACCTAAGGCATTATAAATAAATAATAGGAGGTGGAACGATGACTGAACTCATCTTGTCCAGATTACAATTCGCGGTGATCACGTCTTACCATTTCTTGTTCGTACCGTTAACACTTGGACTATCGGTCTTGGTTGCGATGATGGAAACTTGGTATGTGAAGACTGGAAACGAAACGTACAAAAAAATGACTAAATTTTGGGGGAAATTGTTCCTAATTAACTTTGCGATGGGTGTTGTGACCGGGTTAGTCCAAGAGTTTCAATTTGGAATGAACTGGTCTGAGTACTCAAGGTTCGTCGGGGATATTTTCGGAGCACCTTTAGCCATTGAGGCCTTAGTAGCCTTTTTCCTAGAATCAACGTTTATAGGTGTATGGGTTTTTGGGTGGGATAAATTGCCCAAAAAAGTACATGCACTCAGTATTTGGCTGGTGGCCATTGCTAGCAACATTTCGGCCCTTTGGATTCTGATAGCCAATTCCTTTATGCAAGAACCTGTCGGGTATATTTTGCGAAATGGCCGGGCGGAGATGGTTGATTTCCTAGCCTTAATTACTAATCCCCATGTGTTCTATCAGTTTCCACATACCGTACTCAGTGGATTTGTGACCGCTGCGTTCTTTGTTATGGGTATTAGTGCTTACCATCTACTGAAGAAGAACCATCTAGACTTTTTCCGTCGTTCGTTTCATATGGCAGTGATTTTTGGGTTAATCAGTGCCTTGGGAGTAGCCGGAGTAGGGCATTTGCAAGCAATGCATCTTGTCAAGGCACAACCCATGAAAATGGCGGCCGCTGAGGCTCATTGGGACACGGAAAATCCCGCTGGTTTATCGTTATATGCCTCTATTGATGAGAAAGAACAGAAAAATAACTTTGAAGTTAAGATTCCTGGCATGTTAAGCTTCCTTTCCTACAATAGTTTCACGGGGGAAGTCAAGGGAATTCATGAGCTTCAGGCTGCTGCAGTCCAGCAATATGGACCAGGCAACTATGTTCCACAAGTAGCTTCATTGTTCTGGAGTTTCCGGATTATGTTGATAGCTGGAATGTGGTTACTGTTGATCCCGCTCCTCGGACTATATTTTTATAATCGCTTAGACCAAAAAAGATGGTTTTTAAAACTTGTTCTATGGACGATTCCCGTACCCTATATCGCGAATACTGTGGGTTGGTATATGGCTGAAGCCGGGCGTATGCCTTGGATCGTATATGGCTTGCAAAAAGTAGATGCCGGTCTATCAACTTCAGTCTCGGCACTATCCATACTGATTACTTTTGTCGGTTTTACTCTGATTTATGGAGTCTTGGCGGTAGCAGACGTATACCTCTTGCTCAAGTTTATTAAGAAGGGTCCGGATGACGTTAGCACAGATGAACCACTGAAAAGTGGAATAAAGGGGGCGTCGTTATGGACTTAAACATCTTATGGTTCATACTCATCACCGTTTTGTTTGTTGGATTCTTTTTTCTGGAAGGATTTGATTTTGGAGTAGGAATTCTACTGCCTTTCCTAGGAAAAAACGATTCAGAACGTCGAGTGATCATCAATACCATCGGACCAGTCTGGGACGGTAATGAGGTCTGGTTAATTACGGCCGGTGGGGCAATGTTTGCTGCGTTTCCTAACTGGTACGCAACGTTGTTTAGTGGCTTCTATCTCGCTTTGTTTCTAATATTAACAGCTATAATTATTCGCGGTGTTGCCTTCGAATTTCGAAGCAGTGACAGCAGTCCTCGTTGGCGGAACACCTGGGATTGGATGATCTTCACGGGAAGTTTTCTGTCCGCGCTCCTTTGGGGAGTTGCTATGTCGAATATAGTCAAGGGAGTACCGATTGATGCTAAAATGCAATATGTGGGGACATTCTTTACCCTACTCAATCCTTATGCTATTCTGGGCGGTCTAACCACGTTGCTTGTTTTCATGCTTCACGGAGCCTTGTATCTAAACTTAAAGACTACAGGGGAGATGGCTGAGCGGTCGGCGAAAACTGCCAAAAAAATTGGATTGGTTGCTATCCTAGTTGTACTTCTGTTTGCTGGCTTAACCTATTTTCAAACAGATTTGTTTGCTAATCTTGGGGCCGGTATTACACTGCTAGCAGCCGGAGTAGCCCTTGTCATAGCTTATGTCTTGATATATTCCCGCAAGGGGGGCTGGGCTTTTGTGGCGAACGGTGTAACGATTCTCTTGTTCACAGTAGCTTTGTTCTGGGGACTCTTCCCACGCGTTATGGTTTCCAGTTTGAATCCACAATGGAGTCTAACTATTTATAATGCCTCATCCAGTCCATACACGCTGAAGATAATGACAATCATCGCCCTGACGATGGTTCCAATTATTCTGCTGTATCAAGGATGGACCTATTGGGTCTTTCGTAAACGCGTCACAGAAAAAGACCTTCACTATTAGAGAGGAAGTTTCTTAGCCCGTTTGCAGAATCCCACGGCGATAGTCTCCACTGGAGACTACGTGTTCCATGGCTATTCGCTTGTCGCTAAGGCTAAAACGCAAAACCTCTGGGCTTTCTGCATGTTAACCGTTGCGTTTCTTAA
>DHJG01000114.1:13183-16596 GCA_002404215.1 Desulfosporosinus sp. UBA4726 | reverse complement strand
GGATTAGCTACGACCTCTACACCAAGAAAGTTAATCGAAAAATGAAGGAGTAAGAAACGTCTTGCCCCTTCATTTTTGCATCCTAAAAGCCTTTAAGATACTCTGTAACAAAGGCTAACGACGACTTAGGAGATGACATATTTGTTTGACAAGCGGTTAGTTCAAGAGGTCAGGCCTATTTGGGGATATCTATTGCTCACGGTTGGAATGGGCGTTGGGATCGCTTTACTGGCTGTCGCCCAAGCCTGGTTTTTCTCTCGTGTCGTTGCCGGGGTCTTCCTAGAAAGGGCTACCCTTAGCTCAGTCTGGGATTTTCTAATTATCATTCTATTAATCATTGGGTTGCGTGCAGTGTTGCAATGGACCAGTGAAATAAGCGCTCATGAAGCGGCCTCCAGCATAAAGTCGAGTCTGCGCAAGCGTTTAATGAGCCATATTGTATCTCTAGGGCCGGTGTATGCGCGGGGGGAAAGGACTGGCGAGATAATCACAACGGTGGTGGATGGGATTGAGTCTCTAGAGGAATATTTTTCAAAATACCTGCCGCAACTGCTGCTCTCCGTAGGAATACCCCTGCTTGTTTTAGGATTTGTTTTTCCCCTAGATTGGAAGTCTGGGATCATTCTGCTCCTGACGGGGCCACTCATTCCCGTCTTTATGATTTTGATAGGAAAGCTAGCTGAGAAAAAATCTTTACAACAATTCCAAAGCTTGAGCTGGATGAGCGCCCATTTCTTAGATGTTTTGCAGGGGATGACGACTCTCAAAGTGTTTGGTCGGGCTAAAGACCAAACGCGAGTGATTGAGAGAGTCAGTGATTCATTTCGGAAAGACACGCTAAGTGTGTTAAGGATTGCCTTTTTATCGGCATTGGTGTTAGAGTTCTTAGCAACCATGAGTACAGCCTTAATAGCCGTAGCCATTGGCTTAAGGCTAGTCTATGGAACTCTCTCTTTCTCCGCGGGGTTGTTTCTTTTACTTCTTGCTCCCGAATTTTACACTCCCTTAAGAACCCTTGGATTGAATTTCCACGCGGGGATGTCCGGAGTGAGTGCGGCGGGGCGGGTCTTTGAGATCTTGGATCATCCTTTGATGAGTGATGGGAAACAGGATCAGGTGTTATCCTCTAACTTCCATATCTTATTTCAAAACGTCAGCTTAACTTATCATCTGGGAGAGACGCTGGCTTTAAACGGAATCAACCTATCCCTCAAACATGGTGAGAAAATTGCTCTTGTTGGCCCTAGTGGCGCGGGTAAAACGTCCATTGCTGAGCTTTTGCTTCGCTTTATCGAGCCTACTGCAGGGGAGATCTTTGTTAACGAAGGTTCATTAAAGGCGATTTCACAAGAGAATTGGCGGAAACAGATTGCCTATGTTCCGCAGACTCCGTATCTTTTTGCAGGGAGCATTGCGGAAAATATTCAATTTGGTAGGCCTTCCGCCACGATGGAAGAGGTCAAGAGGGCAGCGCAAGAGGCATCAGCGCATGAATTCATTTTGAATCTTCCAGAGGGTTATGATACGCTCCTCGGAGAAGGTGGTAGCCGCTTAAGTGGCGGACAGGCCCAAAGGATTGCAATTGCTAGGGCCTTTTTAAAGGATGCCTACTTGCTTATTATGGATGAAGTAACGTCTGGCTTGGATCTAGAGAGTGAGCATAAAGTTCAGCAGGCCTTGCAACGACTTATGAAGGGCAAGACTGTCCTGATCATCGCCCATCGGCTGAGTACGGTTCGGCAAGCGGATCGCATCCTAGTAATGGAGCAGGGACAAATCGTTGAACAGGGTAAGCATGAGGAATTGATGAGCGAGCAGGGGCTTTATTACCGATTAGTGACAGAATATCGAGGTGACTGTTTATGAAGAGTATGACATGGTTAAGACGCTTGATGTTACCTTATTGGCGGCACATCCTACTGGCTTTGATTTTAAGTGCGCTAACGATTACGAGTCACATCGGCTTAATGGCGACATCTGCCTATCTTTTGGCACGCGCTGCTCTGCATCCGCCTATACTCGATTTAATGGTCACCATTGTCGGAGTTCGCTTTTTTGGACTGTCCCGTGCCGTCTTTCGCTACTTAGAGCGCTATGTGTCCCATGACGTGACGTTTCGAGTCCTAAGTCAAATTCGGGTGAAGTTTTATCAAGGGTTAGAACCTCTGGCTCCAGCTCGGTTGTTAAATTTCCGGAGTGGAGATTTACTGAGTCGGATTGTGGCGGATGTTGAAATCCAGCAAAATCTGTTTTTACGGGTTTTGGCGCCGCCGTTCGTCGCCTTATTGGTCCTCTTGGGATATGGACTTTTTTTAGCCCGTTATGATGTGCGGTTTTCGGTTATTCTGGCCGCCTGTTTTCTAGTCGGTGGGCTCGGAATACCATGGGCTATAAAAGGTTTGAGTCGAGGGGTTGGGAGCCAGTTGGTTGCCTTAAAAGCAGAGCTGAATACACAAGTTGCCGATACCATTTTAGGAATCACGGAACTAGTGGCTTATGGTCAAGACCAAGCATACTTAGACAAAATTCAGGGAACAGACGAGAAATTACGGGGTCAACAACGTCGGATTGCTCGGCTTACCGGGCTGTCATCCGCTTTGATGGGGATGATTGCCAATCTTGGCCTGTGGTTCGTCCTCGTTCTGGGGATACTACTGGTGGAAAAAGGAAAATTAAGCGGAGTAAACTTAGGTATGTTAGCACTGGGGACGTTCAGTAGCTTTGAAGCACTGTTTCCTTTAGCACTTGTTCCTCATCATCTGGAACAAAACCGCGCGGCCGCGGATCGTTTGCTGGAATTAATCGAAGCTGAAGCTGCCGTAAAAAATAGTCGGGAACTGTCTCCCAAACCGGATGGACTTGATCTTGCCTTCCAGGAGGTAAGCTTTAGGTATGATCAAGATGAACCTTGGGCTTTAAATCATCTGTCATTTCGGATTCCCCAGCAAGGCAAAGTGGCGATAGTCGGTCCAAGTGGAGCGGGTAAAACCAGCGTGGTGAATCTTCTTCTTCGCTTTTGGGAATACGACGAGGGACGGATTGACTTGGGTGAGCATTCGTTACGGGAATATACCCAGGAGGATGCTCGGTGTCTTATGGGAGTGGTAACTCAGCGAACACATCTCTTTAACGCAACCATTCGAGAAAATCTCCTTTTGGCGAAACCTGAGGCAACGGATGAAGAATTAATTCAAGCTTCGCAGCAGGCAAAGCTCCATGATTTTATTCTATCGTTGCCCCAAGGGTATGATAGTTATGTCGGGGAAGGTGGATTTAAGCTATCGGGGGGGCAGAGACAGCGCTTGGCAATAGCCCGAGTCTTTTTAAAAAACGCCCCGATCTTAATACTTGACGAAGCCATGGCTGGGCTTGATCCGTTGACCGAACGGGAAGTCATGGATGAAGTCTATCAA
>DHJG01000114.1:0-13043 GCA_002404215.1 Desulfosporosinus sp. UBA4726 | reverse complement strand
GACCGAGGTCAGATCGTAGAACGAGGAAAGCACGACGAGCTGCTCGGACAAAAAGGGCTTTATCGTATGCTATGGGAGACAGCAACAGTATTTAACTAAAACCTAAAATAGCTATATATAAAGCAGTCCATGCTTTTGTATTTTCATTATGTAAAAGAATTAGTCGTCGCTCTCCATCTCTTGCCCCAGCAGTGATTCGGCTTCGTGGGCCGGTAGGGTCTGGACATTTTTAAGCTTGCGTGCAATCGTTCGAGACTTACGGGTCGCGGTTTCGATAGTGTTGCTAGCTTCTTGGAGCTTTTTCTGAGTTTTTTCAAGAACTTCCACAAATTTACCGAATTCCGTTTTCACTGCGCTCAGCAAGGTCCACACTTCGCTAGAGCGCTTTTCTATAGCCAGGGTTCTGAAGCCCATTTGTAGGCTATTGAGCAGGGCCGCCAGCGTAGTTGGACCGGTAATGACGACTTTGTACTCCCGTTGCAGGATTTCACAAAGGCCAGGACGGCGTAATACCTCCGCATACAATCCTTCAATTGGTAAGAAAAGAATGCCGAAATCTGTGGTATTCGGAGGATCGATATATTTGTCTCGAATAGTTTTAGCCTCTAGTTTGATACAGTTTTCCAAAGATTTACCGAGTTCTTCGATTCGTGGGAGATTGGCCTGATCTTGGGCCTCGATTAAGCGTTCATAATCTTCCATCGGAAATTTCGCATCAATCGGAAGCCAAATGATACTGTCCTGACCGTCCCGAGCGGGGAGCTTAATGGCAAATTCGACGCGGTCGTTGCTTCCAGCTTTGGTTATGACATTCGTGCTATATTGTTCAGGAGTTAAGATTTGTTCTAGTAAATTTCCCAATTGAATTTCTCCCCAAATTCCTCGGGTTTTAACATTGGTGAGAACTTTCTTCAAGTCACCGACACCGGAAGCCAAGGTTTGCATTTCCCCAAGCCCTTTGTGTACGGCTTCTAATCGTTCACTCACTAATTTGAAAGATTCGCCCAGGCGTTGCTCAAGAGTAGCGCTTAGCTTTTCGTCTACGGTTGCACGCATTTGATCTAGTTTTTTTCCATTATCTTGTTGAATGAGGAGAAGCCGTTCTTCTACCGTTTTGCGTAGCTGTTCTAATTTTTGATCATTGGTTTTGGTAAGAGCGCCTAACTGGGTAGAGAAAATGTCTAATTGATTTCGTTGCAGGTTGGCGATTTCCGCCATACGTGCCAGAACGGACTCGTTAAAGGAATGGACAGACTGATTAAGCTCTTCGCGGACTTGTCGAGCGTTTGAATTTGATTCTTCTCGGTTCTTGGAAATTTCACCATTGACAAGGCGTTCATTACGTTCGAGATTTTTCTCTAGAGAAGAAAATTTACTCTCGAACTGGACAAACGGGGCTTGTGAGGAACGGGTCAATAAGATAATAAGTAAAATAATGACAATGACAACGAGAATAATTAAGCCGACCAGTAACTGTTCTATCATAAAAAAATGCCCCCCTGATACTAAATGTACTTTTTAATACACTTTATCACAAAGAGTGGACATTATTGTGTAAAATATTTTAATTTGCCAACTCAAGTAAGGTAGGGCTTACTTAGCTTGAAAGGTGCATTGACTTACACAGTTATTAATGTTAAATTTAAGGAAAATCACATATTGTTATGGACAGGGGAGCTGGAAAGGCTGGCTGAGATTTAGACACTATAAAGTCTAAGACCCTTATAACCTGATCTGGATAATGCCAGCGTAGGTAAGCAGTTACTCTTTAAAGATTAAGAGCACAAACCCTATTCTGGGGCTTTGCGCTCTTTTTTATCTTCTAGAGTAATAATATTGGGGAGGTTGTCATGAAAAAGGTATTGTCCATAGCTGGTTCGGACTGTAGCGGTGGAGCAGGGATTCAAGCCGATCTAAAGACTTTTTCTGCGCATGGAGTATACGGAATGAGCGTAATTACGGCTGTCACCGCTCAAAATACTCAAGGGGTATTTGCTGTAGAGGATATTTCAAGAGATGTCATAGCTAAACAAATCGAGGCAATATTTGACGATATTGAGGTTGACGGTGTAAAAATTGGAATGGTCTCGCAAGTCCAAACCATAGAGGTGATTGCCGAGCGTTTGAGACACTATTCGCCACAAACTATTGTTTTGGACCCGGTGATGGTATCGAAGAGTGGATACCATTTGTTAAATCCGTTGGCAGAAGCAACTCTGATTAAGGAATTGTTGCCGCTGGCCATGATCGTTACGCCTAATATTCCTGAGGCTGAGGTCATGACTAATATGTCAATTCACACGCTTAGGCAGATGGAAGAGTCCGCCAAGGTTATTTATCAAATGGGAGCTAAGAATGTACTCCTAAAGGGAGGACACCTAGAGAATGAGTCGACGGATATCCTCTATGATGGACGGGAATTTAGTTATTTTTCCTCACCTAGGATTGCTACAAAGAATACCCATGGAACGGGTTGTACATTATCGTCAGCCATTACTGCAAATCTGGCTCTGGGGTACACACTTAACGAGGCTGTCTCCCGAGCTAAGGAATACATTAACATTGCCATCGAACATTCTTTAGCAATTGGCAAAGGTGTCGGACCAACTCATCACTTTTATACACTGTACAAGAAGGCAGGATTAATCGATTGAGCATATCTTCAAAGAATAACTTAAGTATGTTTAACTTTACTACCCTTTGGTTTGGCGCAGCAATATCTGTAGCTGAAATCTTAGCCGGTGGTCTTCTAGCCCCCTTGGGCTTTAAAATGGGATTGTTGGCGATTCTTCTTGGACACTTAGTGGGAACGACTCTTTTGGTTCTGGGAGGAGTCATAGGAACTACGGAAAGAATTCCAGCCTTGGTGTCCACTAGAATTTCCTTTGGTCAATACGGTTCTTATGTATTTTCTGTCTTAAACGTATTGCAGTTACTGGGTTGGACAGCTGTGATGATCATAGTTGGGGCCCGATCGGTTAACCAGATTACAAAGATTTTATGGTCGTTTGATCATCTGACACTCTGGTGCCTCATGATTGGAGCTTTAATTATGGTCTGGGTTTGGCTTGGAAAAGATAGCGGCTGGAAAAAGGCGAACCATATTGCCGTAATTTTATTATTTTTATTGACAATGGTCTTAAGCGTTATTATTTTCCGTAGCCCTGATTTGTTTACTAAACCGGTTATCGGGGGGATGGCATTCGGCGCAGCTTTAGAATTGGCTGTGGTCATGCCCTTATCCTGGTTACCCTTGATTTCTGACTATACACGCTTTGCCAAGACGAAGAGGGGCGGGGCTGGAGGCAGCTGGCTTGGTTACTTTTTCGGCAGCAGCTGGATGTACATTATTGGTTTAGGCGCAGCCATTCTTGCTTCGGATCCTGACCCCTCGGCTATGCTACTGGCCGCTAATCTAGGTATAGTAGCCTTAGGGATTATTGTCTTGGCGACGGTAACCACAACCTTTATGGACGCTTATTCAGCCGGAGTTACTTTTCTAAATGTTTTCCCTAGGCTGAACGAAAAAACGGTTGCCTTGGTGATGACCGCTCTGGGAACAGGACTAGCAATCATCGTGAATATTGAACAATATCAGGTTTTCCTCTACGCTATTGGTTCGGTTTTTGCGCCTCTGTTCGCCATCCTTTTAACAGACTATTTTCTTTTAAAAAATAAGAAGATACGAGTAGAACTATTAGTAAACTGGGGGACATTAGCCCTCTGTATAATAGGTACAATATTATACTACCAGTTTATCAAGTTAGATCTTATTATCGGATATACCATTCCGGTTATGCTGATCGTCAGTGTAATACATTTAATAACTTGGAGGTTGACTGTCAAATGGAACTACGTGAGAAAATCTTAGCAAACTTAAATCTGGTTAAAGAAAAAAGCCCCTTGATTCACCATATCACCAACTATGTTACTGTCAATGACTGTGCCAATATCGTTCTAGCCATTGGAGGTTCTCCTGTCATGGCGGATGATCTAGAAGAAGTTGCCGAAATGGTTGGATTTGCTTCGGCCTTAGTCCTTAATATTGGCACTCTAAATGCCAGAACGATTGAAAGTATGCTGGTGGCTGGACTACGAGCGAAAGCGTTGGGCGTTCCGGTGATTTTAGATCCTGTAGGGGTTGGGGCCACTAAGTTGCGAACCAATACTGCAGAGAAACTGATAAGGGAGTTAAAACCCGAGGTCATCCGAGGCAATATGTCCGAGGTCAAAATATTGGCTGGCCTAGAGGCGGCCATTAAGGGCGTTGATTCGCTCGCAGACGAACAAGATAGTTCAATAATTGCTAAAAAGCTTGCCTCTGAGTTAAGCTGCGTGATCGCTATTACAGGAAAAACGGATGTTGTTTCCGATGGCAGTCAAGTTTGTTTACTGGACAATGGCCACCGAATATTAGCAGACGTTACAGGAACAGGGTGTATGACAACCTCCCTCGTGGGTACCTTTTGTGGCGTAACGAAAGATTACTACACGGCAGCTATCGCCGGAATAATAAGCATGGGCTTAGCCGGAGAGATCGCTCAGGCTTCCTTGCGACATGGAGAAGGGGTAGGGACATTTAGAGCCAGGTTATTCGATAGTATCTATAATCTGACCCCTGAGACCTTGGCTAGAGAAGGTAAAATCAGTAATGAGTGAGGTCAAAGTAAAGGTCAATGTAGACTATAGTCTGTATCTGGTCACGGATCGGAAACTGCTCGGAGAGCGTAATTTGCTCCAGAGTATTGAACTAGCTATTCAGGGTGGGGTAACCTTAGTACAGCTCCGGGAAAAATCAATTTCTACTCGGGAGTTTTTAGAGTTGGCTATAAGGGTAAAAGAGATAACATCTCATTACCGGATACCCTTGATTATTAATGACCGTTTAGACATCGCCCTTGCTGTTGATGCTGATGGATTACACGTCGGACAAGATGATCTCCCGATGATCAAGGCGAGGGACCTTTTCCCCAATAAAATTATCGGAGTCTCTGCCAGTACCTTGACGGAAGCAATTCTAGCTCAACAGCAGGGTGCTGATTACTTGGGCGTGGGAGCTATTTTTAGCACAACTACTAAGACCGATGCTTCAGCGGTTAGTCTAGAGCAATTAGAACTCATTAAGAAATCGGTTACGATCCCAGTGGTAGCGATCGGCGGAATCAATGAGAACAACCTAAAAAGGGTTATGGCAACCGGTATTGACGGGGTATCTGTCGTATCTGCCATTTTGGCCAAAGAGAACATTCTAAAGGCTGCACGCCAGTTATCTGAAAAACTCATAAGACCATAAATTAAGGCGCTCGTCGATTCGACGTGCGCTTTTAAGATAGGTTATAATTTTATTATTTAACCTGGATAGCAATAAAAAGCAGGTAGGAATACTAAACTTTTAAATTTATTGCACTTGACAAGACTCTGAATTTAGTTATAATGAAGACATAATCATTAAATTATAAAAGGTTCAGTTTATTAGTAACTTGTTTCGTGTGCTAGGTAAAGTTTCGATTCATCGAAGGTTTCAGCATCGCAACAGTTGAGTCAATGCTGAATTTCGAAGAATTGACGCCACCTAGAAGGGTGGTTTTTGTGGTTTAAAAGAAGGATTTCCCGCAAAGTTCCTTCCAGGCTTATCTGTGTTAAGTCTTCCTTATCGGTAGTCGGTTATCAAACTGGGAAATTGATTCAGAATTCAAGTGATTTGAGACTTAAACGTTTCACTATTTTGAATAGGCTGTTTCAGATTGACCCCAGTTATGCCTGCAGTTAATAATGTAGTGGAGGATTTGTCCAGATTAGTTAGCTTACTTTAAGTTAGTTTGGCTAGTTTACTTTCTTGGTTTAGGTTAAGTATTTAACTCCCTTGCTAGTTTAGTTTCTCAAAACAGGTAATAGCGAGTTTTGTTTGCTTAGTTGGAAGGTGTATTAGTTACAAGCCTATTCATTCTGGTTAATAATAATTTTGAAGTTAGTTGAAGATTAATCTCGAGCCGTGTATCCATTAATTCTGGAGGAACTTTGCGGGATTCAATTAGATTTAAGGGCCACTCATTGAGTGGCCTTTTCTCTTCTCCAAGCATTAAATGTCACCCCAAATATGGAAAAATATAATATTCACAAAACACTTGACAAGGAATTGAATGTGACTATAATGAAATCATAACCACTAAAACAAAAGGTTCAGTTTACAAATAACTTGTTGGTCGCGTGCTAGGCAAAGTTTCGATTCATCGGAAGTTTCAGCATTGCAATCAGTTGAGCTAATGCTGAATTTCGGAGAATTGAAGCCACCTAGAAGGGTGGTTTTTGTTGTTAAAAAGGAAGATTTCCCGCAAAGTTCCTTCCAGTCAGTCTGTCAGAGTTAAGTTTGCCTTTTGGGTTATATGTTAATCCTAGGAAGAGTTCAGAATTCAGGTGAGTGTCAACTCAGATGTTTCTCTATTTTTAATGGGCTGTTTTCAGATTGACCCCAGTTAGACCTAAAATTAACAGAGTAGTGGAGGATCTGTCCAGATTAGTTTCCTAACCCTAAAGTTAGTTTTTGACTGGCCTTAATTTAGGTCACCGTATTTACTCCCTTATTAGGTTAGCTGCTCAGAACGCTTTAAATCTCGTTTTATTTGCTTAGTTGTAAGGTGTATTAGCTACCAAGCCTATTTTACTCCGGTTAATAACAGTTTTGGTAAAGTTGGTTGAGGATTAATCTCGATTCTAGTATCCATTAATTTCTGGAGGAACTTTGCGGGATTTAATTAGACTTAAGAAGGGCCACTCACTGAGTGGCCTTATTTTTATTCTTCATCACACGGTTCATAAGACGCATCGAACACATTTCGCCACACATGGTGCAACTGTCCTGATGCTCGGGAGCGGACTCTTGACGGTAGCGCGTTGGTTTTTCTCGATCCAAGGCTAACTCAAACATTTTCTCCCAATCCAAATCTTGTCTGGCTTGACTCATCTTTTTGTCCCATTCGGCAGCTCCGGGTATCCCCTTGGCAATATCTCCAGCATGTGCAGCAATCTTGGCTGCTACAATTCCTTCGCGAACATCGTCCAAGGTGGGCAGACGAAGGTGTTCGGCAGGTGTCACATAGCAGAGAAAATCTGCTCCTGCCGATGCAGCTAAAGCTCCGCCGATTGCACTAGTGATGTGATCGTAACCGGGAGCAACGTCGGTAACCAAGGGGCCTAAGATATAAAAGGGAGCTCCGTGACAAAGCTTTTTCGCCAACTGAACATTAGCCACAATTTCATTCAGTGGAACGTGGCCTGGTCCTTCAATCATGACTTGGACATTACGTTGCCAAGCTCTTTGGGTCAATTCTCCCAAAACAATTAATTCTGAAATCTGGGCGCCGTCTGTGGCATCAGCAATGCTTCCAGGTCGGCAGGCATCTCCTAGGCTTAGGGTTACGTCGTATTCAGCGCAGATATCTAGGAGATCATCAAAATATTCGTAAAATGGATTTTCCTGCCCAGTCAATTCCATCCAGGCATACAGTAATGACCCACCTCGAGAAACGATGTTGGTGAGGCGGGAGGCCTTCTGAAAGTGGCGGGCGGTTTCCCGGTTGATGCCGGCGTGGATGGTGACAAAATCAACACCGTCTTTGGCGTGCTGTTCTACCACGGCTAAGAACTCTTGCGGTGTAATGTCCTCTAGTTTCTTGTCTAAATAACCAAGGGCATCATACATAGGAACCGTCCCGATCATCGCTGGAGACATGTCGATGAGTCGGTGACGAAATTCAACAGTTTTACCGTAGTTGCTGAGATCCATAATCGCTTCCGCTTTCATGTCCAGAGCCATGCGTACTTTAGCCAGTTCACTATCGAGGTTGGCACACTCTGGAGAAATACCTAAATTAACATTAATTTTAGTCTTAAGCCCCAGACCAACGCCCTCAGGACTTAAGGCTGTATGGTTGTGGTTAGCAGGGATGGCGATGCTGCCCGCAGCTACTCTAAGCCTGATTTCTTCAGCGGTCAGTCCCTCTTTGTCCGCGACCGTTTGCATTGCAGGCGTAATTACTCCGTTTTTAGCCTGTTCCATTTGTGTACTCATTGAATCACACTCTTTCTTGTTGATAAATACTTTTTAACTCTGTGTCTCAATAATGCGCTGCAAACGCTTTATCTTGCCGGTAATTTCCGGGTTGCCCACGATCTCGGTGACTAAGGCAACGGTCCGAGCGCCCGCCTTGACGACTGCGGCAAGATTGTGTTCCTTGATGCCTCCGATTGCGACAAAGGGGATCTCCAGATTCTTGACGACGTAGTCTAAATAGTCCAGTCCTACCGGATCACACACATCGATTTTAGTATGGGTGGCAAATAAAGGTCCCACTCCGATGTAATCTGCACCCCCATTCACGGCGGCCAATGCTTGAGCCGGTGAATGGGTGGAAACCCCAATTATGAGATTATGGCCGACTAACTCGCGCACCTTCGATAATGGCAAGTCATCCTGTCCGATATGCACGCCATCTGCGCCTACAGCTAGAGCCAGATCTAAGTGGTCGTTGATAATAAACATGGCACCGTATTGGTGAGTCATAGCTCGCAGCACGAGACATTCCTCATACATTGCCCTAACTTTCTTGTCCTTCTCTCGGTACTGAAGAATCGGTACACCGCTGGCTAAGATTTCAGCGGCTACTTCAAGATTGCTGCGGCCTAGAGAGTGGAGTTCGGAGGTGAGGGCATAGATGCCAGCGGGAAGGGTGCGCTTTTTTGAAGTACTGTTCATTGTAGGTCACTTCCTTCGCCTAGTACCCAAGCCAAGACTAAGTTTGCTTGTTTAGCCGCCGCTACTCCCACACGGGGGGAGAGGGGGGGTTGGTCTTTGGCTAAGGATGTACAGAAATCCCCGACGACTGATAAACCAGAACTCCAGTGCACGGTGCGAATCATATCTGTATCTCCCCAACCGGCTAGCCCAGACGCTCCTATTACTTTCTTTCCAGCCTCTAGTCCTTCTTCCACGAACATTTTTTTAGAAGTGGCCTCATCAAATGCCTCGACCCATACGGTGCACTCTCCGAAAATCGTCTGGACATTAGCTTGGGTCACGTGGATTGGGCACAATACCAGAGTTAAGTCCGGGTTGATCCTTAATAGGTTCTCAGCCAGAGCCTCAGTTTTCAAGCGTCCTAATTGATCGGGGAAATAAGCCTGTCTATTCAGGTTAGTGGCTTCCACACGGTCAAAATCAGCTAAGACTAGGCGTGAGAATCCGCTGCGTACCAAGTGCCAAGCCACATTAGAGCCCAAACCCCCTAAACCGGCGATTCCCACTGGCGTTTCCTGAACCTTCGTTAATTGTACTGGCTTTAACGTCTCGGTCAGTCCGGCTATTAAATGATTCATTGTCCGATTGCATTCCTTTCCCGCATATTCACCCAGTCACAAAAAGCGGGCAAATAGCCTTTGGCCCGGATCATTCGTACTACGTCAGGGACGGATCGATCATCCGAAATTTCAAATTGCGCACTGCCGACATTGTCTGTTTCACTATAACCGCCGACTGACGTGAGAGAGCCGGCCGAAAGGCGAGTGATTCCAAGCGGAAGCAAATTTTCCCGCATTTGTGGGCTCTCCCGTGTGGACAAAGTAAGACCAGCCCGGGGTAGAAATAGTCGGTAAGCTAGCATAATCTGGACTAAAGCCTCATCTGTGACGGGAGCAGCAGAGGAGCTGAAGCTGCCGGCATAAGGCCTGAGACGCGGAACCGAGATGGATACTTCGACTCCGGGGTAAGTTCTTTGTAAGTAATCGGCATGAAGAGCTGAATAAAAGGCATCCCGTCGCCAGTCTGAGAGACCCAAGAGGGCACCTATGTTTACGGAAGAGATTCCGGCCTCGCACGCTCGGTCTGGTGCCTCTAAGCGGTAGTGATAATTGCGTTTTGGTCCGGCAGGATGTACCTTCGCATAAGTGATCTCATCGTAGGTTTCTTGAAAGAGAGTGACGGAATCAATCCCTGCCTCGAATAAACGTCGATACTCTTGAGTGGAAAGAGGATACACTTCAAGCCCAAGAGAGGCAAACATTGGTCGTAGAGCACGGACGCATTCTTCCATATAAGCGGGTCCGCTTTGGGTACGGGATTCTCCGGTCAAGAGCAGTAAATGCTGTAACCCGGTGGAAGAGATGGCCATTCCTTCCTGGATAGCTTGTTCAACGGTTAGCTTGCATCGTACAATTTCATTCCCAGTGTGGAAACTACAATACAGACAGCCGTTACTACAATAATTGGCAAGATACAAAGGAGTAAATAAACCAATCGTACGTCCAAAATGGCGGATAGTTAAAGCTTGCGCTTTCTTGGCCATGGGCTCAAGGTAAGATTTGGCAGCTGGGGAAAGCAAGATCGCCAAATCTTGGGGGCGGAGCGTTTCTCGGGCTAACGCTCGCTCGACATCGAACCTAGTAAAACTTGCCCAACTCGATTCGGAGAGTCTGGGTCGCCATTCGTTGATTTGCTTGTAAAACATTCGTTAACCCTCCTGTAAAAAACCAGTTAAAGGGGAAGAAGCTTCGGCTTCGATCCGTCGTTCACCTAGTCCGGCTAAATAGCCCAAGCGTCCTGCGACCACGGCCAAACGGAAGGCCTGGGCCATGAACACCGGATCGCCTGCAGTGGCAATGGCTGTATTCACAAGCACTGCGGCTGCTCCCATTTCCATGGCCTCCGCTGCCTCAGATGGTCGACCGATACCAGCATCTACAATGATCGGAAGGGAAATCTCCTCGATCAGGATTCGGATGAGCTCCTTAGTTTGCAAGCCACGATTGCTGCCAATCGGAGCGCCTAGGGGCATGATGGCTGCCGCACCGGCATCCTGTAGACGTCTAGCGGCACCCAGATCTGGACTCATGTAAGGGAGTACCACAAAACCCTCTTTCACCAGTTGTTCGGTGGCTTTGAGTGTCTCCCAATTATCCGGTAATAAGTAACGTTGATCTTGTACTACTTCTATTTTTACCCAGTTTCCGCAGCCGGCTGCCTGAGCCAAGCGAGCGATGCGCACAGCTTCTTCAGCAGTGCGTGCCCCAGAGGTGTTAGGTAGTAAAATGGTATTTTTAGGCAAGTAGGTAAGAATATTCTCCTGAGGGTTTTTCCAGTCTATCCTGCGTAAGGCCATAGTGACCACTTGGGTGCCACTAGCTTCTAATACTCGGGGTACAATTTCATGGGATGAGAATTTACCGGTCCCTAAGAACAGTCGGCTATGCAAATTCGCTCCTCCGATGAGTAGATCGTCATCTAATGAATTAAAACTCTGCATGATATCGTTCACGGTATCAGCCACCTCCCATAAATACTAAGATTTCCAAACGGTCACCAGTCTGCAAATGAGTACTCCGGTAATGTTCCTGCTTCAGGATTTTGCCATTATGCTCCACAACCGCCGCTTTAAGGGTTACAGCTTGGTCTTGGAGTAATTGGATGACAGTACATTCTGGGGGGATTTCCTGAGATTCTCCATTTACAATAATTTGCACGGAAAGTCCTCCTTTCGCTGATTCTCCAAACGTTTGCCAGGGGTTCTGTCTTTCTGTCTAGTACTAGGGAGGGATCAAAACAATAAAAAAGTGAGAACTGCGGTAAGCGGTTCTCACTTTTACTTCAATAAGTAAGATAGTTTTAGCTTTCCTCCGCTGGTATTAACCAGATCAGGTTCAAAGGGATCGAGTTTCCTCATCTCAGCCCCGAAGGGCACCCCTAGCAAGAACGTATTCAGTTGTGAGTTGATAATTACTCTGGTAGTATTACAACTGAGACTATTATAACCCCAAAAGGGTATTGGTGCAATTATGAAAGACCGTTTATTATAGTGAATATTCAGTGATAATGTGAAGAAAATGCTAGGGTGGTGAACTTATTGAGCTTCTTGACGGCTACTGAAGCGGCCAAAATTTTAAAGGTTACTACATACACTCTATATGAACTAGTTAAACGAGGAGAACTTCCCGCTCACCATCTCGGTCGACAACTTCGTATTGATCCAACTGCGCTAGAACGCTATTTATATGGAGATAGCAGATTTGACAAAACCTCTGAAATAGTTATACCCTCGTGTACTACCAACCCAATAACCCGATTCATAGGTAGCCACGACCCAGTAGTGGAGCTTCTTTTTGAGTTTCTCAAACATGCTCAAATGCCTGTCGAATCCTCGATTTCTTTTAAAGGAAGTATGGATGGGTTAATCTCTCTTTATCGGCGGGAAGCAGATATTTCTGGGATTCACCTTAAAGATAATTTATCCCAAGACTATAATATTCCCTACGTGCAACATATTTTTCCTGAAGAATCCGTTTGTCTCGTGAATTTAATCCAAAGAGAGCAAGGCTTCATTGTCGCTCGAGACAATCCCCGTGATCTTCATACCTGGAGTGATATTACTAAAAAAGGGGTACGCTTCATCAACCGTCAGAAAGGATCAGGCACTCGTCTGCGACTTGACGCATACTTGCAAGGTGAAAAGATCTCTCCCAATCGAATTCTGGGATATGGCCAGGAAGAAACCACACACTCTGGCGTTGCCTGCCTCGTTGCTAACGGCCAGGCTGATGTCGGTGTCGGAGTAAAAGCCTCCGCTGAACGGCTTGGTCTTGGCTTTATTCCCTTGTTCAAGGAACGATATGATTTGGTTTGTTTGGGGCAAACCGTTAATACTCCCGTTTGGCAGCAACTTATTTGTATTTTGAGGTCTCCAGGATTTATCCAAGCCATTCACCAGCTGAGCGGGTATGATACTTCTCTGACTGGGAAAATTCTCTTAGATTCATAATTGGTTCGCAAGAATTAATACGTCTGGATGCTTATTTCGTCAATGGTGATGTTTTAGAGAAAGTAATCATGCATTGTCAATAAATGGAGATGAGTTTATGGAACTACTTACCGTAAATATTAATCACGCTGGATATTCGGGAAACAAGGACGTTATCAAAAACGTGATTTTGTCGGTAAAATCTGGCGAACTTGTAGGATTGATTGGTCCAAACGGAGCTGGGAAAAGCACAACGATTAA
>DHJG01000140.1:41762-41946 GCA_002404215.1 Desulfosporosinus sp. UBA4726 | reverse complement strand
TTACCTGACGTAGGTAAAGCCCTAGGTAAAGGTATAAGAGAATTTAAATCAGCTAGTGAGGGTGAAGACAAAAAAGAAGGCGAAGACAAAAAAGAAGAAGTTAAGATAAAAGTTGATTAATTTAGTGTACTTCATCGGATGAATTAAGATATGAATAGCAGTTAAAAAGATGGGGCCGAATGGC
>DHJG01000140.1:35768-41556 GCA_002404215.1 Desulfosporosinus sp. UBA4726 | reverse complement strand
ACTTCTTTGGCTTCGGCATCGCTCGTAGGATACCATCCCTTTTGGTTCATAATATTGTAGAGGTTTTCGTGAATACTATGTTCTTCGGTGAGAATATCTTTTAGGTTTTGCCTCAAATTAGCGCAAGTTGATTCAGTAATAAATGTATTAACCGAAGAAGTGAGATGCTTTTCGCTTGTCAATAGGTCAGCAATAATTTCTTGTTCTGACATGGTGTTTTGCATTGTCAACTTGATCCCGTCCTTTCTTAATCTACTGATGAGAATTTAAATAATTCAGAAGTGTGTCATAGTGCTTGCGATGCTGTCCAGAAATGGCAGAAAGTTGGGAACTGATAGCTTGGTCTTGGACAGATTGTGCGGCTTGGGCAAACTTATGAACTAATAAAGCTTCAGCCCCGAGTTGGTCGTTTAAGATCGTTAAATTTTTGGTTGTTAATTCAGGCATAATCATTCTCCTCTCGGTACTATTTAACCCATATATAGAATGCACCAATGGGGAGAAAATATATCTGTTAAATAATGGGATAGGACATCTTGCTACTTCTTCTGAATTATGAAGGGCATGATAGAGGGTTTGAATAGGAGCTTTTTTGGCAAACTATTTCCAAAGAAGGAAAATAATTATGCATTGTTTCTTTAGTAAAAAGGAGAAATTAGGTTATGAATACATTGGTTATTTTACCCATGAACCGCGTAAGGCTAATTTATCGTTTTGTTTCGGATGTATTTCCAATGGTCAAACAAGAACTAAACAAATGGCAGAGGATGGCTGCACAGCTGCCTGATGCTCGTCTAAGCGAGCAGGCTACAGAAAGCATTCGTTCAAAAGCGTTTCATTGTCATGGCGGAAGTATCTACGCGCTTTATCCGGGGGTTAATAGCGCAGAAGCAATTCAGTTTATCATCGCTTATCAAACCATGAGTGATTATCTTGATAATTTGGTCGATAGCCTTGAGGTAGAGGATGAATTGGCATTTTCTCAGTTGCATTTAGCGATGCAAGAAGCATTGATTCCTGAGTCGATCAGATCGGATTACTATTTGTATTATCCTTATAAAGAGGATGGCGGGTATCTCGAACGGTTGGTCAAAACTTGCCAAGATAATCTCAGAAAGCTACCCTCGTATAAGATAGTGCAAGAAGAAGCTGTAAAGTTAGCCAAACTCTATTCGCATTTACAAACCTATAAACACTTGGCAGTGGAAGAACGGGAATTGAAGATGTTAAACTGGATCAACCCAAAGATAGCAGACTATCCAGAAATAACAACCTGGGAATTTGCCGCTGCTACGGGGTCAACTTTAGGGGTCTTCTGTCTTTATGCCGCTGCTTTCAACCCTCAATTAATGGTAAAGCAAGGAATAAGAATTCGGCAAACCTACTTTCCATGGATTTGCGGTCTTCATATTTTATTGGATTATTTCATCGACCTGCGTGAGGATCAGGAAACAAATCAATTAAATTTTGTGGCGTATTATGAGCATAGGGAAATGATCCGAGAGCGTCTGCATCTGTTTGTGGAAAATTCCCTAAAGCAGGCGAAGCAACTGGATCATCCAAAGTTCCATCATGCGGTTGTCCACGGACTTATCGCTATGTATCTGTCCGATGCAAAGAGCATGGACAAAGATATTCGGTCCGTGACGAAACAACTGTTAGGAGATAGTGGATTCGAGGTTAAACTCCTCTTCTGGTTGTGTTGTCAATTGCGAAAAAGGAAGGCCCTTTAACTAAGATTTCCGTTGTAAGATAGAATCAGCTAAATCAAGTAGGGTCGATTTATAAGGGCTAGGAGCGATTTTGTCTAAACTGGATTTAGCATTGTTGATACATTCCGTGGCTTTAGCATAAGCTTGATCGATACACCCTGAACAAATAAGTGCCTCTTTAATACTTTGGAGTCCATGACTTGTCACTTTGCGAGTTTTCATGATCTCTCTGAGCCAATTTCCATAAATCGGATTATCCAAAAGATATAAAATTGGAAGTGTCATGTTTCCATTAATCAGGTCAGCACCGACGGGTTTGCCAAGGGATTCTGTATCCCCATTAATATCCAAGATGTCATCGGTGATTTGATAGGCATAACCGACGTTCAGTCCGTATTCTCGCATGAGGGCCATTTCTTCGGACTGGGCTCCGGCAAGGATTGCTCCAGATTGACAACAGGCGGCAAGAAGAATTCCTGTTTTCTTGGCAATCCGACTAAAATAATCTTGCGTGTCGACTTGGCTGGAAAATTGATCATCCGCTTGATTGACTTCTCCATGACACATCGCTTGGATAGCTTCAACAAGGTAGGTCATACTGGAGAGTAAGCGATGTGTTGATAGAATATTAAAGGCTTCAGCAAAGAGGTAATCTCCTGTCAGAATTGCTGCATGGTCACCCAATAGAGAATTTGCTGTCGGTTTTCCACGCCGGGTAGCTGATTCGTCTATTACATCGTCATGAATCAGGGAAGCCATGTGAATAAGTTCTGCCGCAACAGCTGCTTGGATCATCAATTGGTTTAAAGGGGCAAAACACATACCACTATATAGTGTCAGAAGTGGTCGAATTCTTTTGCCTCCTGATTGCAACAGACTGACACAAGTTTGTCGAATGAGTCCATCGGCTTTATTAAGTACTAACTGTAATTGGTCTTCAACAAATAAAAGTTCCGAAAAATGAAGCGCGGGAATAAGTGTGTTTGGGGTTTGTACAAGTTCCTGTCTAATACTCATCGTATCTGCCTCTGCCCTCTACCTAAATTGGAGTTAATTAAACTCTTTTTAGTATGTCTTAAAGGAAAAGATAGAATACCTAAAATATAAAAGATTTTCAAATTGACAGTAGAATCAATTAGGCAAGAACATAATACATAATGATCCGATACAAAATGATCCGAAATTTTTGCGCAATTACAAATGGAAATTGAGTAAGAAAAATTCTACGGGGAAATCTAAAGATGTTTGAAGACTGAGCCTAAGTTAGACGTTCAAAATAGTCAAAGGGAGGTAAAGTAATGGGTAACGAAAATATCGAGGAGCATGCTGCACAATTGCACCGACAGCCATGGGAACCAGCTGGAGTAGTGAGTGTTAATAATGATGACAAAACACCGGATTATGGTAAAGTTCGGAAGAATTCTAAAGGAGGCATACTGACCTTAGAGGTTGAGGAAGTATTTCATAATAAAGGAATTATGGAAGGAACTCAAAAAAGTTAGCAATAAAAGATGGCTCGTGATCCAAGGATGGACACGAGCCGTTTTTTTGTTAAGACCTTCAAAGACAGAATTACTGTTATTAAGTAATTGAAGTAATTTATTTTCCACCCACTCATTGCTTAAGTCTAATGCGTATGTTTATAGAGAGAGCCATTATGGCATTATTACTTTTGTTATAAAGTTGAGTGAGGTGTTACATGAAGATAAGTTTAGAAAAGAAGATAGCTGAAGTTGAAGAAATTCGTCAACGCTTAAATGAATCAGCGAAGGGCAAACTTCTCACTGATCCAGAAGTCATTCGTATTAGCCAGAGACTGGATCGTTATATTTATGAGTTTTATGGTCTGTTGTGATCTCGGCACTAAGGCTAGCAGAAATCAATTGAAAGTGTCGTGCACAGCAAAGGTATTGGTAGGAGGTTCACGTGGTAGACTAAACCCTGAGGTGAGAGTGTCATGTCTAAAGATAGTGTGTGGAAGGAGCTAATCAAACCAACGATAGTAGCCTACATTATTGCGTGTGCAATCCCAGCTGGGATTGCAGGTGTCTATTACATCTATTATTATTTCTTTTAAAACGCCTGGTTACTTTCTCTAGGGTTTAAGAAGGCGCGGGCTTTTTACCATTTAGTTTGATCGTGAATAATAACTTCAATAATGCAATCAAGAAAATCGTTAATACTCCACTTAGTAAAAAAGAAGTGTCAGCCCCAAACTTATCAGTAGTGAAACCAGCAAACATATTACCAATAGGAGTTGCGCCTGCAAAGACTAAGGAATAAACGCTCATTACTCTTCCTCTGTACTCGTCTTTTGTAGTAATCTGAAGCATCGTATTTGCCGTTGTGCTGAACCATATATTAAAGATGCCCGTCATAACTAATAACAATGCAGAGTAATAATATATCTTGGTAAAGCTGATTAATATTAGCATTATCGAGATCATTAAAGAACTACCGATTAGAACTTTAGATTTTGGTCCAGATTTACTATTTAACGAAACCATTAATGCACCCAGTAATGATCCTACTCCTAAAGCTGACATTAACAATCCATAGACCTTTTCTCCCTGATGCAGTACAATTTTACTGAATACTGGTAGTAAGACGTTAAAATTAAAAACGAATATGCCTATTATTAAAACCATCAAAATTGTCTGTAGCAGTGACGGTTCTCCCGCTATATATTTTAATCCATCCTTGATTTCTTTAAGTACATCGTTTGAGATTTTCACTCTTACATATGAATTTATTTCAAGTTTCAGCAAGCTAACGAGTACAGCCATAAAGCTTAATCCATTGAATAAAAAGCACCAGCCGGCCCCAAAAGAAGCCATAACTAAGGCACCTATAGAAGGGCCTATTATTCTGGCTAAATTAAATGATGCAGAATTTAAGGCAATCGCATTCATTATATGCTTTTTACCTGCCATTTCTATAGTAAATGACTGTCTTGTTGGCATATCTATTGTATTTGTAAAGCCTAAGATCAGCGCTAAAATTAGAACATATTCGTATCTTACTACGTGAGTGAAGACGAGCGCGGATAAGGTGAATGCTAAAATCATTGAAATAAATTGAGTAATTAAAAGTATTGTTCTCTTTGGGTATTTATCAATAATAACACCGGCGAACAATGAGAAGATAGTAATTGGTAAAAATTGAATGGCTCCTAATAATCCCACGAGTAGTGGAGATCCGGTCAATGAAAACACGAGCCATGTTTGCCCTATACTTTGCATCCAGGTGCCAATTAAGGAAACGCATTGTCCCAGCCAATAAATCCGGAAATTGTCATGTGTCAATGCGGGAAACCTATGTCTAATCATATTTTTAGAATAGTTAACTATATTCATTCGTAAACACCTTTTCATGTGGGTTTGTAAAATAATATTATAAATAATTATAACATATAAATAATTTGCCGTATAAAGATAGTCCAGTCATCAGACATGCTTCCAAGGTCGTTATATTCCTGATACAATATAGAAGTACTCAAAACGAAAATGGATAAAGGATTGAGAAAAAATGAAAGTAATGATTTTTACAAGCAGTCCAAATACAGATGGTTTGACAGCTGCCTGTGGTGACGCTGCTAAAACGGGGGCAGAAAAGTTCGGCGCACAAGTCATTGTGGTGAACCTTAATCGGCTTAAGATCGGTAACTGCCAAGCCTGTGGAAATGGTTGGGGAACCTGCCGTAATGGACATGAGTGTCAAGTAAAAGACGATTTTCAAGCATTACATGCATCTATGGCTGACATGGATGCCTTTGTCCTAATAACTCCGGTTTATTGGGGAGAAATGAGCGAATCAGCTAAAGCTTTTTCTGACCGTGTACGACGGTGTGAGGCCTTGAAAAAAGACAAAACATTCATTGAGGGAAAACCAATTATAGCCGTGGCCGCTGCAGGCGGTAGCGGTAATGGGCTAACTACTTGTCTTACCTCTATGGAGAGATTTTTTACCCATGTTAAAGCTGAAAAGTTTGATTTGATTGGAATTACTCAAAAAAGTAGGGTGTATAAACTCAATACTATTCAGGAAGCTACGAGAGAATTACTAGCCTTTTCGAA
>DHJG01000140.1:33955-35572 GCA_002404215.1 Desulfosporosinus sp. UBA4726 | reverse complement strand
TTTCTTAATTATCTGACGTCTGCAATAAGATATCATAATCATGCTTCGTCTGAATTAGAAGAAAGGTATTTTGACGATACAGAGTTAGCGACGTCTTTATAGATAATTTAGAGTCCTATGGTTAAAGGTTATATGTACAAGATTTCACAATACATGCACTTTTGTTCACATAATAAAGAGCTTAATAATTATTTTGAGATTACTACAGCCCTGAAAAATGGTTATAATAAAGGAAAATCTACCATGCAATAATGTGATCGCAATCATATTGACATTCTATATCTATAATGCTTATTATTAGCTTAGATGAGATTAAAAGGTAAGTTATACGATGAAAAAATAGTTCATACTTCGGCATTATGATAAGTCATATGAGTTTGATGGTTATAGAAATAAAGTGTCGAATAGATTTTGAGGGGGTTTCCTTATGCACAATCTAGTGGCAGGACTGATCAAATTTAGAACACAAGACTTTGAAGAGCATAAAAATCTATTTTGCAAATTGAAAAGACGTCAAGAACCGCATACTTTATTCATCGCATGTTCTGATTCACGGGTAGTGCCAGAATTGATAACAAAATCGTTACCGGGAGAATTGTTTGTTGTCAGGAATATAGCAAACATGATTCCTGTATTTAAGCAATCTCACGAGTTTCATGAGTCATCCACTTCAGCTACTTCATCAGCAATTGAATATGCCGTAAAGGTTTTAAAAGTAAAAAATATAATCATATGTGGCCACTCTAATTGTGGGGGCTGTTCGTCGATTTATTTACCAGATGACGTTCTAAGCGAAATACCAGCTACAAAGAAATGGTTAGAGCAAGCAGAGAACGTTAAGAAAAGAGTAACAGAAGAGTTGAAAGAAAACGATAAGGCTAACGACTTGGAAATGAGAGAATGGTTAACAGAGCAGATGAACATAGTTGAACAGATAAGACATTTGCTGACCTATCCTTTTATTGAAGAAAAGTATAACAATAAAGAACTCGATATTATGGGCATGTATTACACCATTGAAACAGGGGAAGTTTTTATGTTTAATGCTCAAAAAGGAGCATTCGAGTTAGCAAACTGATAAGTAGAGGGCTTTTTCTAATCCTCATTTTGCACAGGGATTTGACCTGCGCAAAAATGGGGATTTCTCTTTTTTTGTTTAAAGAATAAAAGAAAAGTGATTAACAAAAACTTAAAATATGGAGAGAAATTTAAGTGCTAATTAGAAATATTTGTGGGATAAACTCTTCACTAGTCAATATAACACGAAAAAAGGAGTTTGAAGATTTATATTGAATTAAGTATTTGGAAGAAAGGAGTGAGACTCTTTAACCAAAGAGATTAAATAGATATTGAGACTCATCATTTTGAAATTGTCCAGACTTTAAGAATAGTATTAATGGAACTTATCCAAGGGCATAGGCTCCACTTACCGACCACTTAAGAAGTGGGAGGCTAGTGGTTGGTAGGCCATCGAATATAATAACACGATAAGGGTTAGGTGAGTATTATGCCGCTACCTGAGAACAATTTATTGTTTGGTTTTATGCCAAAATTGACCGTTGAACAGCGTGAATATGTTAACGCCATATTTGATAATCAATTGGTAATGGTCAATGC
>DHJG01000140.1:21760-33748 GCA_002404215.1 Desulfosporosinus sp. UBA4726 | reverse complement strand
TTCACGTTAATGGAATTGCGTAAAATTTTTACGCGCGTCCATGATTCTTGTAAGGTGATTTGCATTGGACATTCAGGGCAAATTGATATCCCTGTGTCAAAAAGTGGTTTTGTTCCATATATGGAACACTTTAAGGATCAACCTTATTGCAAAATTGTTTCCTTAACTAAGAACTTTCGCGGAGAACTTGCGAATTGGGCCGATACATTGAAAATATGACTCTAGACGTGGATGAGAAGAGCGCGCGCTACTATTAAGGAGAATTGTACATGGAACGATTAACCCCGTTAGAAATAAAAATTATGGACAAAATTCAAGAACTCGAAGAAGCCGTTAAGTGGGCATCACATGGTTATACGGAAGAAGAGGTACTTGTAATACTAAAAGAATTATTAGAATAGATACGTTTAGATATATTTAAAAGGGAATTTTATGGGATACGGTATACCATTTTACCCCTTGATTTTAAGGTTTTGATGGGATTATAATCAAGGGGTAAATGGATATTATAAAAATATTCAAGAGGAGAAATCAAGTGGTATATCAATTTTCGCCTATTAAGTTCGATGACATGGGTCATATCCGAGACTCGGTGTTTTCTATTCTGAGAAATGCCATTTTGGATAAAAGACTAGAACCGGGACAGAGACTTGTGGAACGCAATATTGCAGAACAGCTTGGAATTAGCAGAACTCCGGTTCGTGAAGCAATTCGCAAACTCGAATTGGAAAGGTTGGTAACTCATATTCCACGCAAAGGGGTAGTGGTTACCGGGTTTACTAAGGAAGATATTGTTGAGATTTTACTTATTAGAGCATCATTGGAAGCGCTCATTTGCGGGATTGCAACTACGAAAATCACCTCACGAGAATTAGAACGTTTAGAATTGCTAGCTAAGCAGATTCTAGACGAACATGGCAAAGGAAACTTTAAAAAGTCTAACCTATTAAACGATAAGTTTCATGAAATAATCTATAGAGCCGCTGAAAGCCCTCGATTATATGAAATCATCGATACATTGCGTGAGTATATTTCTACCTTTACTCAAGTGGCATATTCTAAACCTGGTCGACCAGAAGAAGCGCGGGAGGAACACGATGAGATCGTTGATGCTCTACGATGTCATGATAGTTTGAGAGCTGATACCGCCGCGAAAAGACATGTGGAAAACTCGAGCAAAGCTTTTTTGGAAATGGCTTTTAATTTGACGGATAATTGAAAGGACCTGTTCGCTGCAGGTGTATTATGTGGCGCTTAAGGCAATCATTTCAGATTAATATGGTATACCGTATACCATATTAATCTGAAGCAGAATTGAAACTCGCATTAGCTTATTGAAATGAAGAAAGAAGGAGATACAATGATCTTTTCAAAACTCTGGGATCTACTAGTCGCCTTTAGCAGGGCCAGTAACCTTGGCTTTGGAGGTGGGCCTGCAGTTGTCCCTCTTATCAAAATTGAAGTCGTGGAGAGGTATCACTGGTTGACTAACGCTCAATTTACCGATGCCCTCGCCGTCGGTAATGCTTTGCCAGGCCCTATCGCAACAAAATTAGGAGGATATGTAGGTTATCAAGTGGCGGGATGGTTAGGCGCTTTCACAACAGTAATAGGTATTGTGGTGCCCACTGTCCTAGCTGTCATTTTACTGACGGGTTTTTTAATGAAGTACTCGGATTCTCCAATTCTGAAAGGGATGCTCAAGGGAGTGCGTCCGGTCGTCGTCGTTTTAATCGCTCAAACAGCGTTGGACATGGGTATGGGCTCTTTCCCAAACCTAACGACTTGGGGCATTGCTGTGGTGACTGTGGTAGCGTTCTACCGGTTGAAGTTGCATCCTGCCTTAATGGTGGTGTTATCTATGTCATTTGGGTTGTTGGTTTTTCGTTAAAAGGAGGTAGTTTAATTGTTTAAAAATCTCTGGGATCTAACTATTGCCTTTGCTCGCGCTTCAAACCTTGGGTTTGGTGGAGGGCCTGCAGTTGTTCCACTTATCAAAGCTGAAGCAGTGGATAGATATCATTGGATGAATAACGAAGAGTTCACGGATGCCTTAGCGATCAGCAACGCCTTACCCGGACCGATTGCCACGAAAATGGCTGCCTATATAGGCTATAAGGTGGGTGGTTGGCCGGGAGTTTTAGTCACCTTGATTGGGACAATCGCCCCCACGCTAATCATTGTGGTTTTATTAGGTAATCTTATTATGAAATACTCTAACTCCCCAGAACTTAAAGCAATGCTCGAGGCCGTACGTCCTGTGGTAGTTGTTCTCGTAGCAGATACCGCTTATGATATGGGCAAGAAATCTTTTCCAACCGGCAGTACATGGGGAATCGCAGTCGTGACTGTGGCCGTGCTTTATTTAACTAATATTCACCCGGCTATTATAATTGTGGTGGCAATGTTCTTCGGTTGGCTTGTGTACGGACGTACTAAGAAAGAGAAATACACGAGTAGCAGGAAGGATATATAATTAAAGAGAGATAATGAGGGCATTCCCTTCGAGAATGCCTTACAAGGATCCTTTCAGATCTGTTGCTGTTGATTTAAGAATGACGTTTCTTTAATTAGTGCGATTCTTTTAGTTCGTTAGGTTTGTCCTTCCATCCTTCCCATTCGGGTGCTTTGCCTAGTTCGCTTTTCATAGATTTAGACTGGATAGTCCAAGGTCCTATACTGAGGGTGGGAATCGAAGGAGATAAATGAGTCATCATAATTCCTAGGTGTCTTCTAAATGCCTTATTCCCTCTGTCTTCTACTATGTCAAATTTCTCAATAATCCCTAACACTTCACCAATATCGGAGCAGATGGACCCATTGGCTTTTTTCTTATGTGATAAAAAGAAACCGACAACATCATTGCAGTTGTTGCTTTTCCCCGCATCCTTGATTTCCTTTCCTTCGATGAATTGAAGTTCGTTAATTGTAACAATTGCTTCTCTCAATTCTTCTGCTCTTTGGATGACCTCTTGAAGATCCTTCCCTTGGGTTGTGCAACCTTTAACTTCGAGGATTTCTGCTAACCAAAGCCCACCTCCGCCTTCTTCCTCATTAAGTAAGCTAGCAATCAATGTATAGTCTTTCATCTATTTAACCCCCTTGTTAAAGAATTTTTATTAAGAATTCAACATTAGAATACCATTTCCTTCCATAAAAAAAATTAGTTTCTCTTTTTTTACGATTGTTTCGGCTTTGTTGTTACAAAGTTGCTATTCATCAGACACTTTTCACTAATATTAGAATATTATCTGGGCATAAGGCCCAAGTTTTTTTTGCATAAAGGAGAAGAACAATTTTTGTAGAAGTATGACCTATAAGATGCTTTCTAAAGGGATAAAATTGTATGTGTATTGAAAAATTATTAAGGTAGTTGGTTAATGATTACTCTTATTTATAGTAACAACTATCGTGTGGGTATAGGTTCAATCTATCCAGTCCACTTCGTGTGGTATTAACTTCAGTCTAAAAAGGACAGTAATGAAGAACAAGGTATTTTGATAGCTAGATTCATAATGGGGGAATATAAAATGCTAGCATTAACAGAGAAAATAGAATTTGTAAAATTTTTCAAGGAAAAGTTTCTCGGTAAGAACTTAACCAGTATAGAATTTTTTTGTGTCGTAGAATGTGCTATTGATTTTGGAGTTGTGGAAAAAATTGATGTAGCAGATGATAAGGTTTCAGTATGGGGGGGGGAGATAGGGGTGTTCTGGATTGATTTAAACGATATTATTGCGGTTGATTATAAGCCTAGGGATGAAGATGTGTGTTTGCAAATTGAAGCGGAGAATGATGTTAGAATACAATTTACCATAGAATGAAGAAGTAATTGTAGGATTTGTAATAGTATCCTAATGAATTTTATTAATACACGAAAGCAAATCGTTTTCCTCACACATTTGTTCGAATTTTTCTTCACCAATAGCATCTTCCAAGATCCTGCCCCAAATATCATGTTTAACGTATTCTGTTGCCATAAGCACAATCCCAGGAGTAGTAGTCCAGATTCCGACGGTGGTATTATTGAAATGATTGATTTCGCTAACAACAACTTCTTTTGAGTCACCTATAGTGACGGTTAAATGTTTCCCAAGTCTACTGACTGATGAAACAGCATATTGTTGAAGGTTTATGGTATTCTTACAGCCAAAATCATAACTGCCAAATACACCAATAATAACTTTGACGCCCCGTGTTTCTGCATCTTTGATACTGCCTTTTAAAAGGTTTGCCTCATGAGGCCAAATAGATACTAAGAGGGATTTAGTAGCATTATCGATTAGAGTTGTAATTTTATCAATTACAGTATTGTAGCCTGTTAAGTTCCAAGTAAAATCTATTTCACGAAAGGGTTGGACTTTAGATAATTGTCCCTCTAAATCATCAATTTTGCTCAAAAAGTCTTTTTTTAACCTTCTCAGAAGCGTTTCAGGTGGTATAGGATAGTAATTGACTGGCTCAGAATTACTAACCATAATTGCCCCTTTGTTTTTGAGATTTATTAGCGTCTCATAAATTTTTGACGTAGGAATTTTTGATATTTTGCTAACCTCATAACCGATAGAGGGATGTTTCTGTAGCAGTGCAACATAGGCCTTGGCCTCATATGAAGAAAAACCTAGTTGTGTAAGTTTTATAATAATGTTGTTCGTAGCTAACAACTCCTGTTTTTAAAAATATCTGATGTATTACTTAGGAAAAATGAGGGCCGAAGCCCTCAATGCAAGAAGTATATTCAAGGGCAAACTGTCATTCCCCGTCCCCAAAGACAATCCGCACAAGATGGAGCATTTCCTAAGCAATCCATGTCGGCACGAAACACTATATCGCACCCATCGACCCACTTACAATCAGGACACGAGGCGTAATCTCCTGTCAAAACATGGTAACGATATCTCATAAATTCCTGAGAGGTCCAGATCTCAAGTAACGATTGCTCTCTGAGTGAGCCAAAACTGTGGTCGGTAATCTGCTTGTGTCTTCCAAACACATATTCAGGATAAGAATGTAAAAACCGATAACAGGAAGAAACCTCACCATCCCAGCGTACAACTGCGCTTTGAGTTTCCACAAACTTGCAATACCTATCGGTAGCTAACTCACTTTTAGGCAAGATTACCTCTACGCCTTTGGTCATTCCCATTAAAAAAGCCTTGTCGAAGGTTGGCTTAGTCTCGGAAAACAGGGTGGGGTGATATAATGTCTCGACAATCATTTCTTTCCTCATTGGCAATATGTGGGAAACGAAGATTCGATCGACTCCTAGTTTGGCACCCTGGCGCACGGTCTCAACCAAATAGGGCAGAGTGCTCTTCATTGCTAGGAATTCCCATACAATTTCAGGTCTCCCGTTAACCCTTCTCTCTGCAATGTGACGAGTATTTTCCAAGATGCCTTGAATATTTTGATGCCGGATTGCGTCAAACGTCTGCACATCGGTCGAATCAACGGACAGGGCTATACGGGCTACGCCACTTGAAATTAAAAATTCAATCATAGCGTTATCTAATGTAGTCCCATTTGTAGTCACTGTAACATCATATCGAGAAGCGAACATTTCCACTGCTTGTCGAAAATGATTAGCAATCGTCGGTTCACCAATACCCCCTAGAATCACTTCCTTAAGGTCGGGAAAAGAGGCTAGTTCAGCTGCAATTGAGCTAAGAACTTCGGCTGACATATCGCCCAATGGTTCGTTCCAGTTCTGGCGGTAACACATCTCACAAGATAAATTGCAACGGTTGGTCAACTCTAAATAAAGACGTTCGATCGAAGGTGTAGGATGATATATTATATCAACAACATCCCTCATGCGCTGTTCATCTCCCCACTCTCAGTTAATATAAATAAACATATTCTAAAATAAGCCTTTGCCTTATTAAGAAGTGAATCAAAGTTGTGTGATTTTTGAAGAAATTAATATCCTACCTATCAACTCCTTGTTTTATGATACTAACTATATACTACCTAGGTAGTAAGAAGATATCAATATCTACCGCACTAGGGTATATAGAAATATTTCTATTGATAGATTAACCTCTCTTGAAGATGGAGGCGCCTCGCATTGAGGTAACTATCACTATGAGTCGCCATTTCCCTAATGAAGCTGTTCTATAGTTATAGTGCTATAATGGTGCTCTAGAAAAAAGAGTCGGAGAATCTAGGAGGAGGTAGCATGGAATACTTTTATGCTCAAGATAATTTGAGTCTGGGACAAATGGCCGCTCGTTGGGTAGCCCGTGAAATATTAGCTTGTCCAGAGTTGGTATTGGGTCTTCCTACAGGAAGTACCCCAATTGGCATGTACCAATATCTGGTCCGGTTGGCCCAAGAAGGGTTAATTAGCTTTACTCAGGCCCGAACCTTTAATCTTGATGAGTATGTAGGTTTAAATGTTGATCATCCGCAAAGTTATGCCTTTTTTATGCGCGAACATTTTTGGAGTAAGGTTGACTTGCCGAAAGGTAATGCGCATATACCGCGGGGAAATGTCTCCAATCCAGCTGTAGAATGTCTGAGGTACGATAATGCGATTCAAAAGGCCGGCGGCATTGGACTGCAGATACTGGGTCTAGGTCTCAATGGTCACATTGGTTTTAATGAACCTTCACATAATATGGAAATTCATACGCATGTGGTTGATCTAACGGCGGAGACCATTCAGGCAAATACACGATTTTTTCCAGATTCTAGTGCAGTTCCTCGTCAAGCGATAACGATGGGTGTGGGTAATATTATGCAAGCGCAGAAAATTCTCTTACTGGTCAGTGGAGAGCGCAAACGAGACATTCTGAATAAGACGTTCTATGGACCTGTGAGCACAGAGGTTCCCTCCAGCATTCTACAATTGCACGCTGATTTGACTGTACTCACGGATATTAAGCTCTAAAAGGTTGAATGACGATAAAAGAGTAAGGCCCGAGCGCAATGTGGTATGCGGGACCTTACTCTTTTTCATATATTTCGACAATACATTACTTTTTATACTGTTGATGTTAGCGTTTCGTTGTACTAAAATATCGAGGTATGCTAATTTGTTAGGAAAGAAGATGTTAAGAGTGAAATGCATGGTCCATGAACAAATTGAAGAATTAAGATTACAAATGCAAAAAATTGCTTCAGATAAAGATCTTACAGATCCGAGAGTGGTACGAGAAAGCGAGAGGCTTGACATATTGATCAATGAGTTTTATATCAATCAAAAAATGATAAAGGGACGTCATAGAAAACTCGCCTAAAAGGATGGGCAGTATTGAAGACTAGTCCAACCGTTTGTCTATAAGCTCATAGTTCTCTTGAGTGCGAATTTGAAAATTCCAATGTATCCTCTCACTAGTAGTCACAGCCTCTCCCATCAGAAGCTTAATAGCAAGATATAGAAAATTAACACCTGCTAAACTAGACTTATGAATACCCGCAGACATTCGGGTGTTAATTTCAATAAGGTAGACTTTTCCTTTGTGATACTTAAGCTGAATATTGTACAAAAAGCTTAGGTTAAACCTTTTAGTAAGTTGCTGTGCTATAGTAATCAAATCAGCTCTATGCTCGATGTTTTGACGATAATAATCGAGCTTCCGTCTAGGAATAGCCTTAAGCAGTTCTCCCTTATTCCCTAAACAATCAATGCTAAATTCGTCCCCTTCTAGATATTCCATCACTATAAACGGTTCCACATGTTGAGAGCTCTGTAGGACTCGGACTACTCTATTTTTCGCAATCGTTGAACCAGTGGATTGATAAAGCTCATCGATCTCGGTCATAGTCTCGATGATTTTTTTGAAGCCATTCCCTCCAATTCCGGAGATAGGCTTCATGCAGGCGCTACTCCCGATTTCAGTTATTTTCTGATAGGCAGTATGAAAGTCCTCATAGTTTTCAACGCAAAATGTTTTTGGGATTGCTACAATATTAGTGTTATTTAAAGCTTCGTAAGTTGCAACTTTGCTGTCGAGAAATTGATAAGTCTCAGAACTCCCAATAAACATCACTTTGACTCCAATGCGATTGAACTCTTCCTTGTAATCGATTAAAGTAGTTACATTATGTCTCGGTACAAAAATATTAATCTTATGTTTAAGACAAAAATTTAGGCAATATGTAACATAGTCTCTCTCATTCAGTGACGGTTCTACTTCAAAGTAATCTGCAACCTCTTGCAGGTAGTCGTTTGCGCAGCCATGAGAAATGAAAATCTTAAATTTATGAGTGTCGGGATAGCTTAGAAAAATCTGAATGATTTTGGAAGTCGAAGAAAAACAACGATTGAAATATACATTGATCGTTGTTTGGGAATCATTATTCGCTCTGGTTTGATTAGGCATGGTTAACTTGCTTACCTCCCTTAGATTATTTATAGGATAAGCAAAAATGCCTGGAGATATGCTTGTATTAGTTGTTATGTTTCTAATGACTATCATCTTAGGAACCACCTTTCTTCATAGAAAGTGGCGGGAAGGAGTGATGGGCTTGGTAAAACGTTACATTTTATCCTTAGATCAAGGAACTACTAGTTCCCGCGCCATCATTTTTGATCATGATAGCAAAATTATAGGTGTATCCCAGCAAGAATTCACGCAGTATTATCCACAACCGGGTTGGGTAGAGCATGATCCTCAACAGATATGGCAAACTCAATATGACGTTATTGGGGAAGTGTTGGCCAAAACGGGAATAGCCATTGCTGAAATTGCAGCTGTAGGCATCACGAATCAACGTGAAACCACCGTGGTTTGGGACCGTGTTAGCGGAGAACCGGTGGCCCCAGCTATTGTCTGGCAGTGTCGGCGCACAGCAGAGCTGGTAGAAAGTTTAGTGGACAAGGGCTGGGGAGATAAAATCCGAGCTAAAACAGGCTTAGTGCCGGATGCTTATTTTTCCGGCACTAAGCTTAAGTGGATCTTGGAAAATGTTGAGGGAGTAAGCCAACGGGCCGAGCGTGGCGAGCTTTTATTTGGTACCATCGATACATGGCTCGTTTGGAAACTCACGGGCGGACAATTACATATTACGGACTATTCCAATGCTTCCCGTACGATGCTCTTTAATATTCACACGTTGTCTTGGGATCAGGAAATTCTGAGGGAACTGGAAGTTCCCTATTGTATGTTGCCAGCGGTTAAGCCCTCCAGTCAACTCTATGGAGAGGCAGTCTATGGCCTGTTTGCTGGCCTTGGAGTTCCGATCAGTGGAATTGCTGGAGATCAGCAGGCTGCCTTATTTGGGCAGATGTGTTTTGAACCGGGCATGGTTAAAAACACCTATGGTACTGGTTGTTTTATGTTAATGAACACAGGGGACCGTATTGTCTCCTCACAGCACGGTCTGATATCCACAATCGCCTGGGGTCTGGACGGACGGGTTGACTATGCCTTGGAAGGAAGTGTCTTTACAGCTGGGGCTGCTGTTCAGTGGCTAAGAGATGGACTGAACCTGTTTTCATCAACTAGGGACTCTGAGGAATTGGCGCAGCAGGTGGTGGATACCGCGGGGGTATATGTCGTACCTGCGTTCACAGGCCTTGGGGCGCCCTATTGGAATATGCGAGCCCGGGGCGCGATCTTTGGTTTAACCCGTGGAACGAGCAAAGAACACTTCGTCAGGGCTACGTTGGAGTCAATGGCCTATCAGACTAAAGACGTTTTGACGGCGATGGAGAAGGACTCTGAGATGGAGCTAAAGTCTTTGAAGGTTGACGGAGGGGCATCTGAAAATAATTTTCTTATGCAGTTTCAAGCTGACATTTTAGGGGTACCTATAGAACGGCCCCAGTCGATTGAAACGACAGCGATAGGTGCTGCATACTTAGCAGGCTTAGCCGTGGGGTTCTGGCAAGACATAGATGAACTGAAAGCTAGTTGGCGATTAGATCAACGGTTTGAACCAGATATGAGTAGCGAGAGACGTACAAAGCTATATAAAGGATGGCAAAAAGCTGTCCTGCGTACCCTGGACTGGGATGAAGAGTAAGCTTTCCCAATCGTTAATGATAAAACAACCTAAGGCTAGCCTAAGCCTTAGGTTGTTTTATTTGTAGAGTTTATCGATGTTAAGTAAAGATAAGGGTCTTAGAATATAGTTAAAAAGATTGGTTGACAATATAAAAGTAAGGGTTAATCCGATCAAGACCAATGACAACTCTTTGAAATCATTGTTAAAGTAGATGTATAGGTTATAATTTACCATT
Source organism: Desulfosporosinus sp. UBA4726 (assembly GCA_002404215.1). GTDB lineage: Bacteria > Bacillota > Desulfitobacteriia > Desulfitobacteriales > Desulfitobacteriaceae > Desulfosporosinus. The sequence continues at coordinate 23,559 of DHJG01000140.1, read as the reverse complement.
AATTTAATGATGAATCCATGGAGTAAGTACACATTAAGTGTTCTTGATCCGAAAAATGTAAAAAAGGTTACCCTGGAGGGAACTATAAATAGTAAAAAGATAGATGTAATGATCGTTATTACATAAAGCAAAAGCCTATATACGCCTGCATACCAACTATTTAGGTTTAGTGAAGAGTAGGAATAACTCCCATATAAAAGCCGAATATCTATCGTGTCGATAAGACTGTACACGCCGATTGAAATGCCAATTAGTCCAAGAATAGAAATAATAATTCTAGGCTTTGTGGACATTAGATTAAAAAACCACTCTTTATTAAACTTGTAGCCCATTAGGAAAAACGGAAAAAAGTAGATTGTTCGAGATAGGCTAAAGAAATATGAAACGCTATTATCATATCCGACTAATATTCCAATAAGAATAGCCACAATAATCGAATATTTGAACTGAAAGATTGGCACCACTAGCTGCCACATTAAAAGTGATAGCAAATACCACATTATCCAGTACGGAGTGAAAAAAGAAAAGGTGTAGTTTATATCTCCTAGAACATAGCGGTAGAAGAGAAAATATAATACTTGAAAGACCATATATGGAAGAGCAACGTTTTTTAATAGCTTTGTAGGTGCGTAACTTTTACTAAAATAGCCCGTTACAAATGAAAAAAGTGGCATATGAAACAAATATATGAGAGAGTACAAAAACTTCAGGGGAGCAGAAGAAGTCGCTGGTTCGATCGCATGACCTATAACGACAAGCGAAATCAACAGAAATTTCAAGTTATCAAAATAGTAATCGCGTTGTTTAATATCCATTTTAAAACCCCTTAGATCATTATAATGGTTTTCAGTATACCATCCTTAGAAGAAGTGTGTAAATATCATTAAGAGCTTTTCGCTTTGTAGTTATTATTATTCCTTAATGATGGAAGTCATATGTATTGTTCTAATTCTATTATGTCCAAGGTAGTGAGTTTGGTAAGGACTCATTTGGCTCTCGTAGTTCTTCACACATTCCCCATAAAAAGGTCATGAAAGGGTAACAAATTTATCCTATAATAAATACAACAGTTGGTAACTCGAAAAACATGTTAAGAAGGAGGTCAAAATAATGAAATTGATTATCATCTTGGTATTGATGGGTATGTTTTTCTCATTATCAAGGGCTTTGCCGACTGATGAATACTCAGACTAATTAGAGTTATGATATCCACCATAGGAAAACACCCGCTAGTCTAGCGGTTTACATAGAATTCACTTTTTCTCATTTTCATCCTCCTTCACTTCCCCTCTTAGTGAGGGGATTTTTTAGTTTATATAATAAAACTTTAGGAAATTATGAGAACAGTATTTAACTCGACAGCGTGCTTCTAAGTTGGGCTGGATCGATTGAATGCAGAAGGACAGTTAATCTTTAGAAGAGAATGAAGTTTTAGGCGATAATTCTCAATTATAGGCTGGTTATTTAGTGGTCAACATGATAATTTTAGATTAGACATTGAGAGGAGAATTTTCATGGCAATAAGTAATGACGATTTAACTAAACTGGTAGACAAACTTCCAGAAGAAGCAAAGCAATCAGCCTATGACTTTCTAAAGTTTTTAACAATACGTAATGCACAGCCAGATGAGGATGAAATTGATCAAATGAATCAAGACGATATAAGTTTGAACGAGGAAGAATGGCAATTAAAAAATAACACCGAATTTGTGTCATGGGAGATTGAAGGGGTAAAGAGAGCCCCTAACTTGGAGATTACTGATCAGGAATCTTCTGAAGATTAGTAAAATAGATAAAAT
>DHJG01000140.1:19658-21710 GCA_002404215.1 Desulfosporosinus sp. UBA4726 | reverse complement strand
GAAACTCGTCCCAATTATTAATTGGGACGAGTTTTTTATAAATTGGCAAGGAGTTTCAGGGTTGTATTCAAACTTTGAATCTCATAAAGTTCTATTAGCTGCACCTCGTTTGATCAAAAAAGTATTCTAATGTCTCTATGCTTCTTATATATTATTAAGGAAATATTTGCATGACAGGACATTATGGTAAGCAGAATTGACTAGAAGATATTAATTTCTAAAGAGTAAAGAGGGGGGGAATATGGCGAATAAAATGAAAAATTGTAAAATCTGTGGACAGGAAGTTGTCCCTTCAGCAAAGGTTTGTCCTAGTTGTGGATGGAAATTGAAAATGGGATTGGGAAAGAAATCACTTATCGGTGTTGGAGCACTCGTCTTATTACGAATTATTAAATCGGTTTTAAAAAGAGGTAGTACTTCTGCTCCGAAAACTGCAACTCCATCGCCCTCGTCAATATCTTCCATATCAATATTACCCGAATTAGTAGCAGCGGCTCTCCCTGCCAATGAACTTCCAACTTCTAATCTTAATATCAAGGTGCTCGAGGTAACAGCCCCGGACTACACTGATCGTGATACAGTAAAGGCTTACCCTCCTGGGTCGTGGGTAGTCGTTAAAATCAGCATTCAGAATAATCAAAAAGATGCGATTAACGTTACCTCTTCAAACTATAAACTCTTAGACAAAGACAAACGTCAATTTACCATTTCGATGGGGGAGACAGTCGGTTTGGAAATGACCGGAAAAATAACGTTACCGTTTAGAATCAAGCCTGTCAATACGCTTGAAGGGTATCTAGCATATGACGTACCGAAAAGCCTCGCTGGATTTACTATAGAAGATAGTGAATGTGTGACAGGCACTCCAACAAAATTAATTAGACGATAAAGATGCCCCTCATCCCTCACAAATTTTCAGTTATTGATTCTACAAACTGAAAATATTTTTATCATCGCACTTATCAACTTCTGCTTGAAGTGTAATATGATTAATACCATAATGCTTCTTTAAATAGTGTTCAATATTATCATAGATTAATTCAGTCTCTGATAAAAGCATATCCTCCATCTCAATATGTGCCTCGAAATAGATTGTTTTTTCGTTACTCATCCAAGAATGAACATGATGGATATTATTCACTTTATCAATGTCTTCAATGTCTTTTTTTATTGCTTCGTAATCTAGGGAAGGGGATGATTGCATGAGAATATTTACAGTTTTTCTGGTAACTTGCCATGTCTCTTTTGAAATATAAAGAGATATTAAGACAGTTATAAGAGGATCAATCCAGACAATACCCCATATTTTTATAGCAATACCACCAGCTAGTACACCAATAGATGAAACCGTGTCACTCAAAAGATGAAGATAGCTAGACTTTATATTTAAGTTATCATGGGAATCTTTTTCGAGTAGATAAACAGATACAAAATTGGCTACGAGGCCAATTAGGGCTACGATTATCATAAGGGTGCCATTGATGCTTTCGGGCGATGTTAGGCGTTTGAATGCCTCAAATATTAACACAACAGAGATTGCCAAAAGAACCGCTGAGTTTATAAAAGCAGATAAGATCTCAGCTCTTTTATAACCATATGTTTTCTTGGCGTCTTTCGGTTTTTGTGCAATTTTATAGGCATAATATGAGAGCGCAATGGCGACAGTATCACTCAGATTATGAACAGCATCAGATAATAATGCCAAGCTACCGGAAAGTATCCCACCAAATATTTCAGTGATGGTAATAACTGCATTAAGTAAGGTTACCCAAAATATTTTTTTACCTGACAGGCTTGAAACATCGTGAGTGTGTCCATCCTCAGCGTGATTATGTTCGTGTTCAGACATTACCCTCACCCCTCTCTTACTTACTCATTTTGATCTCGTTCTACTTTACCATTCACATTACCGTCATACAACCTTTTTTGGGCATAATAAAAACTATGATCTTAAATCTTAAAGATCATAGTTTCGTCTTAGAGTTATTTATTTGTACTGTGTTGCTTATTAGGTAACTTTTTGTCTGGATTTCCTTTGCCTTGATGTTTTTT
>DHJG01000140.1:6131-19532 GCA_002404215.1 Desulfosporosinus sp. UBA4726 | reverse complement strand
GATTACCCCTCCTTGATTATGAACCTTCTGTTACTTTGTCCATACGTTATTAAAAAGATGCTTATGCCCAATGGATTATTTTCGACGAGAAAGATAGGAGTTCAAAGAAAGATGAAGAGACAGATTGGAGGCAGTTGTTAATTATTCGTATATCAGATAGATGTATTGGACCACTTGGAAAAGGACAAAAGCTGTTACTAGACTACTGGAAATCCTATATACTCCGAGATGTGTCCTATTTGCTCGTCTGTGAGTGAAGTGAGCTCTTGGTTATCAGTGGAGGTGAATATACAAGTTCCAGTGATCCAACCTAACGGATCGTAATAGAAATTCTTTTCTAAGCCTTGCGAAGTTCCTTCCTCATTACATATGCAACATATATCTTCCGTCATTCGTATTATCTCAATAAAACCTCCAACCAACTCTTGTAATTCTGGAATAGTCCCTTCAATTTCTTTCAACTGTAAAGGCTGATCGATCGGTTCTCTGACTAATACTCTCATTTCAAGTACCTCCTAAGATTTAAAAGCCAAAATTAAGTGCTTCTCTAAGGATACAGCATATTACGTGTGTATTCCAATAGACTCAAAAATACAATTGTCGTTTTTTATGCTAAAAGGAGGAATCGTGTAATTTGTGCGGAATATTTATTAATCCTGAAAAAAAGGTATATTTTCACAAAAGAAACTAGTGGAATGTTAGAACAGATGCAGAATGAGAATTTAACTATTAGAAAAAGGTCTGGAAAAATCTGGACTACTATTGAGGGACACCGGGCGAGCTGTGCCCTGTACCGCTAAGAGAACAAAACAAAAACAACAAAGACAAACAAAAACTAAAATAAAAAACAAAAAAGAACAGCCATTTTTTCAAAGAGCTGTCCGAGATCCTTATAGGGTGTGGTCGAGAGAATATGATCCTCCATACCTTTATGAACAATAGAATTTTGAATCTAGCGCGTCTGCATCTAGAGATGGTTGTCGTTGGAAGACATCGTAAGTGTGCTAAAAATGCGAAGAAAATGCTTGTCAAATTCACTAATCCTCGCACCGCAGCACTTGAACAAGTTATACAAATCTTTAAAGACACAAGGTATTGGTTTTCTTCTTGTTCTTCTATTATTTATTTTATCTTTCTTCTCACTGACTGTCACGTTTATGGACATTAAAAAAGTGTTATGTGAATAAAGAACTATAAAGTTAAAGTTTTATTAATTATGAAAATATTTGCAAATCATGAAAAGGCCTTAAGGGGCCTTTTATAACGGGATAAATAACTTAACGGGTCGCCCCACTGTGCCGTATTTCTGTTCTGATTTTAACACGCCGCGTTGTTCTAGAAATTCGAGGTAGTGGCGTACTGTGACTCTAGTCAGCTTAACTCCTTCACCGACCTCCTCTGCAGATAGGGGACGCCGATTTGCTTGTAAAAATTGTTCTATCAAGTTAAGCGTGATCTTATTTAAACCCTTAGGCAACCCTTCTGCTCCACTACACCAGGGAGTATCCAAGATCAATTTTGGATTTGGTTTGGTAGCAACTGTATGACGGGTTGTGTGCTTAGATATTGGCTTAGGAGTTGGCTCAGGAATCGGCTCAGGAGTCGGCTCAGGTATTGGTTCAGGTGTTGGTTCAGGGGTTGGCTCTGAAGTTGGCTCAGGTGTTGACTTACTGCTCTTTACCAGTTCTACAATAGCCTTGAGATCAGGTTCGGGTTGATCATTTTCGAGATTGCTTTGAATCGTCTGGGTGATTTCCCCTGTCAAGGCCCGTATTTGATCTTCCATTTGGTTAAAGGCATCCTCAAGTTCCTTGATTTCCTTAGCGCCGGAAACCTTTATCCTTTGGGTGAGGTGTTCAGGTGTGATTTCTGGAGTAGTTAACTTGGTATTAGGCAAGGGATAGATATTTAGTTTCTGGAGGAAAAACCAAGCGAGTAGAGCAACCAAGATGGTTACGGCCAAACCTATTACGGCCATTGTGATCAACGATTTTGTAATAAATTCCTGCTCATAGGTATGGGAAATACCTACATAAAACATTCCAATTATAGTACCGTTTTCTGCGCGTAAGGGCACATAAGCCACTTGGGACCATTGATCAAGCACATCCGCTTCTCCAAGATAGGTTTGACCATTTTGAAGTACGGTCGGGGCGACCATAGCAGAAACCTTAGTACCAATCGCTCGTTCTCCATTTGAACCAAGCACTGTGGTCGCTACTCGCGTATCCCCCAGAAATATCGTTACAGTATCACCTGTGAGACGGGACAAATGATCGACTATGTCGTTATTAAGGCTGATCTTAATAGGTCCCTTATATAGCTCTCCGTCTCGTACTGACCATGAACCAGAAAACTTTGTATCGATAATTTCCCCACAAGTTGCCAAATCTGCTTTCGCCTTAATGATGGCAACTGCAACGCCGCGATCTTTCATATACCAGCCAAGGACCCCAAGGAAGCTAATAGCCAGTATAACAAGCGAACCTAGCAGTAATATGAGAATTTGATGTTTGAGTAAACGCACGAGTGCACCTCTTTAATCAGCCACAGCCCTTTTTATCTTTGTTCTTAACTTAGTATGTATTTCACTCGAATTTAAACAATATCATATATTCTCTTATTTCCATATGGTTATTTTTAATTTTTCCTAGCTACTATTATAAAATTTATCTATGATTAGATAACTACAAATTAATAGGGTAAGATATTTAGTGGTAATTCAATTAACCTGATTGTTAAGTTATCCTCATTAATTTCTTTAAGAAGAGACGTTCTTCCTTATATTTGCATTAATATTGCAAACTACATTTCTAGATTTCGGCTGATATTGTTGAGTGCGAAATCCATTTAAGGAGGCGTTCTGTACAATGAAAAGGTAGTTAAAGATGGAAGTTATGGCAGATTTAAAGTAAGCGATTGAAATAAAATAGATTAACGATAAATTTGACAGGGAGTAAGGTTTAGGTTTAAATTAGATTGCTTCATTGTTTTAAAATCAGTTATGCTTAAATAAGTGCGTCATAATGAGTGTATGACAGACTTCAAGGAGGTAGATAATCATGAATAAACAAACCATCAGTACTCCAAATGCACCTGCGGCCATTGGTCCTTATTCTCAAGGGGTTAAGATCGGAAATCTGATTTTCACATCAGGACAGCTTCCTATCAACACACAAACTGGAGAATTAGTCGCTGATATTGAAGGAGCAACCAAACAATCCTTAGATAATGTCAAAGCGATTTTAGAATCCTCAGGCGCGACCATGGACAAAATTATTAAAACTGTGGTCTTTCTAAGAGATATGAATGACTTTGTAGCAATGAATGCAGTATACGCTACCTATTTCCCGAGTAATCCGCCTGCCCGTTCGGCTGTACAAGTCGCGAGGTTACCAAAAGACGCAATTATTGAAATTGAGGCGATTGCTCTCTCCGACGATATAGTTTAGCAAGCGGATTAATGTGGTCTGTCTGTCCTTAGGTCATCCGAGAAATTACCCTAATGTCAGCTCGCGTAGGGAAAAGAGCAGTTACGAAACCTAGCCCGAGATCGCCTAAACCAAATGGTTTTAGGCGATCTTTTGTTTATGGTAGTGATGGAAATCATGCTTCGGTCAATTAAAAAATGCGTTTTTGAGAATTTCAAACAATTAGTCTATTGACAAACTTCGATGGTTATCATGGGCATTAAAGGATATTATGGACATCTGAACGAATAGTTTAAAAAGAATCAAGAAAAAGTATTATCATAGCGGTCGACTTTGTAGTAAATAATAGTTCTTATGGGGGTAATTCGAATGGTTGAACTCATGGCCGTTAAAGATTATTCGCAACAAATTGCAGAAGCGATTGCCACCGTCGTAAAAATCGATATAGAGATAGCCGATCATAATCTTATTCGCATTGCCGGAACCGGAAGATATCACAAAGGGGTCGGACAATCTATGGACCGGCAGGGTTATGTGTATCAGGAAGTTCTGCGGACAGGGCATCAGTTTGTCATCGAAACACCGGGACAACATCCACTTTGTGCACCTTGTAAAGCACGGGGGAATTGTTCTGAAAAATATGAAGTTGTTTCCCCAATCAATGTAGATGGCAAAGCGGTAGGTGCGATAGGGCTTGTTTGCTTCACCGACGCACAGGCGAAACTAGTCGAAGAAAATCAACAATCTTATCTTATTTTCATAACTAAAATGGCAGAGACAATTGCCTTAAAACTTAAGGAACAAGAGTTTTTAGCTGGTCTCGTTTCCTCCAACCACTATCTGAATTCTATTATTGACTGCTTGGATGAAGGGCTCCTAACCGCGGATATCAATGGAAATATTCTTCACTTCAACCAGTCAGCTCAGCGGTTATTTAGTGCCAATTTGCAGACACCGCGGAGCAATCTAACATCCCTGTTCACAGCGCAAATTGTGACAGATATCCTGAAAGTAGGTAACAGTGTCGATGAAGTCATCGAACGCGAAGTACATATTGAAACAAAGAAGAATAGAGTTCAGATGGTCTTACGTGCCTTGCCAATCGACGGCGAAGACGGGGTAAAGGGTATTGCGGTGATCCTTCGGCCGTTCGATGACATTAGTCGAATTGTCACTCGCCTTAGCCTGCAAACTACTGGGTATACAATTCAAGATATTTTGGGCACCAGTGATGCCATGTGTGAAATTCGTGAGCGGGCCAAAGTCATTGCCCCTAGCAAATCCACCGTTTTGATTCGAGGGGAAAGTGGGACGGGTAAAGAGATGTTGGCTCGTGCAATTCACAATCTCAGTCCTAGACAACAGGGAATGTTTATGGCGATTAATTGTACGGCAATTCCTGAAGCACTGTTGGAAAGTGAACTGTTTGGCTATGAAGATGGTGCGTTTACCGGCGCTCGCAAAGGCGGCAAAATCGGAAAAATAGAATTAGCCAACAAAGGAACACTTTTTCTGGATGAAATCGGAGATATGCCTCTATTTTTACAGGCCAAGATTCTCAGGGTCTTGCAAGAGCGTCAGGTGGAGCGCATTGGAGGAATAATTCCTACTGCGGTCGACGTTCGGATAATCGCGGCAACACATCGTAACCTTGAGGAAATGATGATCAAAGGGGAATTTCGTGAAGATTTATATTACCGAATTAATGTCATTCCCATGCTTATCAAGCCTTTGCGTGAGCGAAAAGAAGATTTGAACGTTTTATGCGAGTATTTTATTCAGGTCTACAATCAACAGCTGAATAAAAATGTCCAGTTTTTGTCCGATGCCTTTCGGCAAAGGTTGCGCGACTATTCCTGGCCTGGCAATGTCCGTGAACTACAGAATATTCTTGAATATGCGATGAGTTTAACGGAAGATTCAACGTTAACGGAGGACCATTTATCCCCCAGACTGAAGCAGTCTGAAAAGTCCGAGGATCTAGATGGGTTCAATCTGGAAAATATCGAAAGAGAAACCATTCTTCGTTGCCTGCAAACATCCGAAGACAGTGTGCGGGGGAAAGAACGTGCAGCGAAGGCCTTAGGAATCGGAATGGCGACACTTTATCGAAAACTGGCACGTTATAACATCCAGTAATTATGGTTAATTCATGTTTTCTGGGCATAATGCTTTGAAGATAGGATTTTAAGAGCATTATTATTATCAAATTGATAAATTATTATCCTTTCGATAAACTAAAGGGGTCTCCGTTGGCTTGAGGAAGTGTTGAAATATCCTTCTCGTTTTGATAGGGCATTGTTGAGTGACTCTAAGAAGAAGTCAGTAATTTAGCATCCTTTCGACATTTCAACGCTTTGGCATGGATTTTGCACAGTAACAACAGAAGGGATAATATTGGGTGTAATAAACTTCGCACTCTCTGTGGTGCTTCTTTGTGACATAGAGCTAAAATTAAGGCTGGGACGGAGTGATTTTATGGCTTACAAAGTAGTAGGGAAAAGCGTTCGCAAAGTGGATGCTATCGCTAAGGTTACAGGTAAGGCTAAGTATACGGACGATTTTTCTGAAAGGGATATGTTAGTCGGGAAAATACTACACAGTCCTTATGCGCATGCGATTATTAAATCGATTGACGTGAGTCTGGCTAGGGCATTGCCCGGCGTAGAGGCCGTATTGACATATAAAGACTTGCCGCGAATTAACTATTCTACGACGTTGCCTGGTGTTATAGAGGACGTTATAGAGAAAGAGTTAGCGGAAGAATTAGAGCTAAAACGGATAAAATTTGGTACGGCGGGACATCCCTATTCGCTTGATCCCGGTCATAGGGATGTTGAAGACCGTCATATTTTGACGAAGAAAGCTCGTTTTATCGGAGATAATATAGCGGCTGTCGTGGCGACAGATGAACTTATCGCTGAAAAGGCCCTGAAGTTGATTAAGGTTGAATATGAAGTCCTAGAAGCGTTAACGAGCACGGATGCTGCTCTCAGAGAAGGAGCTCCGTTAATTCATGAAGGACGCGAACGAAATATTTTAGCGTCGGGTGGGTTCGCCATTGGAGATGTGGAAGAAGCCTTTAAAGAATCGGATCTTGTCATTGAAGGCGAGTACGAAACCAGTATTGTCCAACATTGCCATATGGAAAATCAGACCTCGTATGCTTATCAGGATACGGATGGGCGAATCGTGATTGTTACCTCGACTCAGATTCCTCAAATTGTGCGCCGTGTGGTTGCTCAAGCGCTAGGGCTTCCTTGGGGTAAGGTGCGCGTGATCAAACCGTTTGTCGGCGGTGGGTTTGGCAACAAGCAAGATGTCTGTATTGAACCCCTAAACGCGGCGATGACCTTGGCCGTGGGTGGGAGACCAGTAAAAATAGAACTCACTCGGGAAGAATCTATGATTGACACGCGAACTCGTCATGCCTTTAAGTTTAAAATTAAAACAGGAATTAATCACAATGGGAAAATCATCGGAATTCATATTTCTGCCGTCTCTAATACCGGGGCCTACGCCTCACACGGTCATTCTATTGCGGGCAGTGCCGGGGGGAAATTCCGCTATCTTTATCCGACAAAGGCACTGAAATATGACCCCATAACGGTTTATACGAATTTACCTGTTGCTGGGGCGATGCGCGGGTACGGATGTCCGCAAATATTTTATGCCTTTGAATCTCATCTCGAAGATATTGCCAAACGCTTGAATATGGACCCCATTGAGATTCGTCAGAAGAACTTAGTGGAAGTTGGATTTGTGGACCCAGTCAGCAAAAACAAGATCACGAGCTGTGGTATCCGTGAGTGTATCGCTAAAGGCAAGGCTTTAATCAAGTGGGACGAGAAAAAGGTCTTATATAAAGAACAGAGTGGAGACAAACTTCGGGGCGTAGGTATGGCTTGCTTTAGTTATGCCTCTGGAACTTACCCAGTCGCGTTAGAGCTGGCAGCAGCCAGGATTGTCTTAAACCAAGATGGCTCGCTACAACTCCAAATTGGGGCAACGGATACAGGACAGGGCAGTGACACTGTCTTTGGTCAGATGGTGGCTGAAGTGCTGGGCCTTCCCATGGATATGGTGCATGTTATCTCTACTCAAGACACAGACATTTCTCCATTTGATACAGGGTGTTATGCCTCGAGACAAACCTATGTATCAGGAATGGCGGTCGAAAAGGCAGCACTTGAAGTTAAGGCGAAGATTCTCACGTTCGCCTCAAGCATGACGGATATTCCTGTGGACAAACTGGATCTTTTAGAGCAAAAGATTGTCTATAAACATTCTGGGGAAAGCGTCTTAACGCTTGAACAAGTTGCGATGCAGTCTTACTATGACCGTGTCCTGGCAAAGCCGATTACGAGTGATATTTCCAACAATGCCCGCATTAATGCTGTTCCCTTTGGGGTAACCTTTGCGGAGGTGGAAGTTGACATCAAGACTGGGAAGATTGTGGTACTGGAAATTTATAACGTTCATGATTCAGGGACGATTATTAATCCGCAAATGGCCGAGGGACAAGTGCACGGTGGGGTGAGTATGGGAATTGGGTATGCCCTGTCCGAACAGTTGCTCTTCGATGCAGTCACGGGTAAACCCCTCAACAATAATTTGCTGGATTATAAACTTCCCACCATCATGGATACTCCAAACATTGGCGCGGCCTTCGTGGAAACATATGAACCAACCGGGCCTTTTGGTGTTAAATCTCTGGGGGAACCTCCGGTGATTAGTCCGGCTCCTGCGATTCGTAATGCCGTCTTGGATGCGACGGGTGTCGCCTTTAATCGGTTGCCGATGAATCCACAACGGGTCTTCGAGGGTTTCAAAAAGGCTGGCTTAATCTAGGAAGGCGGTGATGAGATGTACGATATTATTGGCTATTATGATGCGGAGACCGTCGACGAAGCGACTGCTTTTCTGGCCGAAAACCCCAACCTAAAACTCATTGCGGGTGGAACGGATGTGCTAATTAAAATGCACGGTGGACAGCTTGAAGCCGCTGAGCTCCTCAGTCTGCGTAAGATAAAATCCTTAAGTATTATTCGGAAAGCGCAGGATGGGACGATTGTCATCGGCGCGATGGTCACCTTCTCACAGGTGTTTAATGATCCTATTCTACGGGAAATGATTCCGATCTTAACGGAGGCGGCCATCTCTATGGGCGGGCCACAAATTAGAAATATTGCCACGATTGGTGGAAATGTCTGCAATGGGGCAACGTCAGCGGATAGTGCGTCTTCATTATTCGCGCTCAATGCTCAGTTGAAAATAGAGCACGTAAAGGGGGAACGCATTGTTCCAATCCGCGAGTTTTACCTTGGTCCGGGTAAGGTGGCTCTAAAACCGGGAGAAATTCTCACAGAGATCCTCATTTCTCCAGATGATTATCAGGGATTTGGTGGGCAGTATATTAAGTTTGCTATGCGTGAAGCGATGGATATTGCTACACTTGCCGTCTCAGTCGTTTGCAAACTGTCAGGCAAAACATTTGCCGACGTCAGAATTGGACTTGGCGTAGCAGGTCCAACTCCGTTGAGGTGTCTTGAGGCGGAGGAGTTTGCCAAAGGAAAAGACGTTTCCCTAGAAACCGTGGCGAAGATCGGAGAGCTAGCGGTCAACTCTGCCAAAGCACGAACGTCTTGGCGAGCCTCAAAAGAGTATCGGGAACATCTCGTGGAAGAACTCGTGCAAAGAGCTTTAAAAATAGCAGTTGTTAACGCGGGAGGTGGGGAACTTGTTTAAAAGAATAGCGTTTACCGTCAATGATAAGGCTTTTAATTTTGAAGTGGATATTCGTGACTCATTGCTGGAACTTTTGAGACATCGCTTAGGGTACACTGGTGCAAAAAAGGGGTGTGGGGTGGGAGAATGCGGAGCCTGTAGCGTACTGGTGGACGGTATTCCGTTTGATTCCTGCATTTATCTAGCGGTCTGGGCAGATGGCAAAGCGATAACGACGATTGAAGGTGTGGCTTCGAAAAGTGGGGAACTCTCAGAGGTACAGAAAGCGTATGTCGATCAAGGGGCTGTGCAGTGTGGCTTTTGTACTCCGGGCCTTGTGTTGACTACCAAGGCTATGGTGGAGAGTGGCAAGGAGTTTACTCAAGAGGAGATTAAACGGGAACTCTCGGGCCACCTCTGCCGGTGTACAGGGTATCAGAGCATCTTAAAAGCTGCCGAAAAATCATTAGAAGGGCATATTTGCACGTGTGTGGATAGTCCTCATTATCAAGGAAACTTACTGCAGGAGAAGTCTTAGCTTCGTCCGCAGTTTAGCTGAGCATATCTAGGGCGGTTATAAATAACAAGACGAAGGAAAGAATTGAGGAGCGATATTCATGAGTGATAAAATGACGCAAATTCCGTTTAGAAAACTGATTGATTGGGTACTCACAGAATTTAAACAAAGTAAAACAATTTACGGCATAGCTGAAGCGAAGTTTTTCCGAAAAACGACTGATCAGTATATCCGATTATTCGGGGAAGCTTTGGATACTCCAGTCGGACCGGCAGCTGGACCGCACACCCAATTAGCTCAAAATATTGTCGCCTCATATTTGAGTGGAAGTCGTTTCTTTGAGCTAAAATCCGTCCAAATCATGGATGAGCTTGAATTTCCTAAGCCTTGTATTCTAGCAGAAGATGAAGCCTACAACACGGAATGGTCGACAGAACTGCCGATTATGGGCGCCTTTGACGAGTATGTAAAAGCCTGGTTTGTGCTTCATGTGCTCCAAAAAGAGCTGTTTTACCAAAGTGATCGTCATTTCATGTTTAACATGAGTGTGGGGTATGATCTCAAGGGTATTCAGTCTCCAAAGGTCGATCAATTTGTGGAAGGCCTCAAAGACGCGTCAGAAACGGCGATCTTCAAGGAATGTCAGGCGGTTCTAATCGAAGAATTAGGTCGTTTTGAGCAATTAGATCAATCCTTTGTGGAGACTATTTCTCCAAATATTTGTACGTCAATCACCTTATCGACGATGCATGGCTGCCCACCTGCTGAGATTGAAGCAATTATAAAATATTTGATCAGCGAAAAGAAACTTCATACGTTTGTAAAAATGAATCCGACGCTTTTGGGTTATGAGTATGTGAGGAACACCTTCGATAAAATGGGTTATAAGTATATTGAACTCAAGGAAGAATCGTTTACCCATGACCTCCAGTTTAAAGACGGCGTTGAAATGCTAAAACGTCTCAAAGCCTTTGCCTTGGACCACAAAAAAGACTTTGGTGTCAAGATGTCAAACACCCTGCCGGTAAAGATTATGAAATCGGAATTGCCGGGTGAGGAAATGTATATGTCTGGTCGAGCACTTTATCCTTTGACAATTAATCTGGCATACAAGTTGGCTGCTGAGTTCCAAGGGGATCTCAAAATTTCCTATTCAGGTGGAGCAGATGCCTTTAATATTGAGCGAATTTTTGAGACGGGAATCCAGCCAATTACAGTGGCCACAACATTACTAAAACCTGGTGCCTATTTACGCTTCAAGCAACTTGCGGACCTGTTAGATCCACTGATGAATAGCCAAGAGTCTAGTAAACTCAAGATGGAAAAATTAAAAGCTCTTGCAGAAAGTGCCTTTGACGATGTCAATCATCTCAAAGAAAAGAGAGATGTAATCAATCGTAAAACTGAGCTGAAATTGTCTGTGCTCGATTGTTTCATCGCGCCATGTACGGTTGGGTGTCCTATTGAACAGGATGTTCCCGAGTATCTTCGCTTGGTGGGTGAAAAGCGCTATGAAGAAGCGTTCGATGTCATTGTGTCTAAAAACCCATTGCCATTCATTACAGGCACGATTTGTACGCATAACTGTATGACGAAGTGTACTCGTTTGGACTATGATGAATCTGTGCATATCCGAGGTCAGAAATTGGTGGCTGCAGAAAAAGGATACCAGGGATACATGCAGAAGGTTTCGGGACTAAAGCCATGGTCATCCGAGAAAGTTGCTGTAATCGGAGCGGGTCCGTCCGGACTGGCAGCAGCTTATTTCCTCGCTAAAGGGGGTATGGAAGTCACTGTTTTTGATAAACGTGAGAAAGCTGGCGGTACAGTTGAATATGTAATTCCAGACTTTAGGATATCGAGGGAAGCGATCCGTAAGGACATTGCGCTGATCGAGAAAATGGGCGTTAAATTTGAATTTGGAGTTGATCCGAACGTTTCCGTTGCGGAATACAAAGCGAAAGGCTTTCGATATGTCTATCTAGCCATCGGTGCAGGCAAGACAAACACTCTCGAACTAAAAGGGGATAACACTCTGGTTATGGGGGCGATTTCCTTTTTAGAGGCCTTTAATGCGAACCGTGATTCCTTGAAGCTTGGCAAGAATGTGGCAGTAGTTGGAGGCGGTAACTCTGCTATGGATTCAGCACGAGCAGCCCTTAGAGTAAAAGGCGTGGAGAATGTCTATATCGTCTATCGTCGAACGAAAGACTACATGCCAGCAGACCAGGAAGAATTGCACTATGCGGTGGAAGATGGTGTTATCTTCAAAGAACTTCTGGCTCCTGTTTCGTTGAGTGATGGTGTGCTGAAATGCCAAGCGATGGAGTTGGGTCAAGCGGATGAGTCCGGTCGGAGGAGCCCTGTGGCCAAAGAAGGTGTGTTTGAAGAATTGGCGATCGATACCGTTTTGTCGGCAATTGGGGAGCTGATTGATTATGATTTGTTGCAGAGCAATGGGATTGCTTTAGGGGACAAACGTAAGATCCTAGTTAATAACGAAACGCTGGAAAGCAATGTGAACGATGTCTATATCGGTGGAGATGCCCTTGTTGGACCTTGGACTGTGGTCGGAGCTATTAAGCATGGAACGCAAGTGGCAAAAGCGATACTAGAAAAAGAAGAGCTTGAGTTTAATCAAGAGTTTGCGTCGCGGATCGACTTTAACCGGAAAATTCAGTTGTTAGAAATTGCTGAAAAGAAAGGTGTCATGAAACCAGTCTGCGATCATGAACAAGAATCAAGCCGATGCTTAGAGTGTAACACCGTGTGTAATATCTGTGCCGAGGTTTGTCCAAACCGCGCCAATCTAATGATTCCAGTCCAGGGAGAGGGGTTAACTAATCTCAATCAGATCCTTCATGTCGACGGAATGTGTAATGAATGTGGAAACTGTGCGACCTTCTGCCCTTATTCTAGTGAGCCTTACAAGGTTAAATTAACGTTGTTCTGGAGCGAAAAAGACTTCCAGGAAAGTACCAACTCTGGCTTTCTGATTGTGGAAGGCGACGCGGACACCGGAGCGAACATTACGCTTCGTCTTGCTGGAGAAATAAGTACGGTCAAGTTTGATAAATCAGGCAAAACAGATGTACCGATCGATCACTCCATCGCCGCCTTTATTTGGACCGTTATTAAACAGTACGCCTATCTGTATAAAATTTAGAAATAATACGCATAGTTAGAGAGGTCAATATATACATCGGCCTCTCTTAAATATTATTGTATTGATAAGCTTATTGATCAAAATGATAAACAAGCAAAGAAACTGTAACAATGAGTCTAGACCAAAAAATAGTAGAAGGATTCTGACTTGCTGAGTTTTTATTAGAATCTTTATCATTATGATAAAGTCCAATATAGTATGCTCGCAAAAAACCTTATCATAGGCGAATTCAGCGATTTTTATTGGATTGGCACGAATCTTGCTATATAGTTGGCTATCCGGTCTAAATGTAGTTTCTCTTTGGATTCTAGGGCGAGGAGGTGGCAAGGGGCTAACATCAGATAATTCTGCGTATAAATAAGGAGGAACGTAATAATGGCTAATGCCAAAAATGTTGTTGCACCTGTTGATGAAGTTCTGCCTGCCGGGAAACTTTTTTTGTACGGATTCCAACATGTGTTGGCGATGTATGCTGGGGCGGTTGCTGTCCCTTTGATCATCGCAGCTGCTGCTGGTTTAACACAAGCACAAACCGCTTTTTTGATTAACGCTGACTTGTT
>DHJG01000140.1:2568-6017 GCA_002404215.1 Desulfosporosinus sp. UBA4726 | reverse complement strand
ACCTGCGGTATTGCAACCTTACTCCAAACCTTAGGGATTTGGAAAATCGGAATTAAGATTCCTGTTATCCAAGGAGTTACCTTTGCCGCCGTTACACCTATGGTTATCATGGCCAAGACTGGCGGTATGCCGCTGATCTTTGGTTCTGTGATGGTAGCAGGTCTATTTACGTTTTTAGCAGCACCGTTCTTTAGTAAATTGATTCGCTTTTTCCCACCGATTGTTACGGGAAGTATTATCACGATTATCGGTGTTTCTCTCCTGCCAGTCGGCGTTAACTGGGCAGCAGGTGGAGTGGGCAACAAACAATATGGATCGTTAACGTTCATATTAGTTGCAGCAATTGTGCTTTTGGCAATTCTCTTAATCAATAGATTTTTCAAAGGCTTCGTTTCACACATTGCCGTTTTGCTTGGTTTAATCGTCGGTCTTGTTGTAGCCATACCCTTAGGACTTGTGAACTTTTCGGGAGTTGCCTCTGCTCCTTGGATTGGCATTGATACGCCCTTTTTCTTCGGATATCCTATATTTGATGCTGGTGCGATTATTGCCATGATTCTTGTTATGTTGGTTGTAATGGTTGAGTCAACTGGGGATTTTCTGGCCATTGGTGAGATGGTCGGCAAAAAGATCGGTGAGAAAGATCTCACGGCTGGTTTAAGAGCAGATGGATTAGCCACCATACTCGGCGGTATCTTCAACGCCTTTCCATACACGGCCTTTGCCCAGAACGTCGGATTGGTCGGCTTAACAGGGGTTAAGAGTCGTTTCGTCGTCGCGATGTCGGGTGTGATCTTAGTTGTCTTAGGTCTCTTCCCTAAGATGGCAACAATTATAGCCTCCCTACCTGTCCCAGTACTTGGGGGAGCTGGAATCGCCATGTTTGGAATTGTGGCTGCAAGTGGGATTAAGACTCTTGCAAAAGTAGACTTTGAGAAAAACGTCAATAATATTTTCATTGTGGCTATTAGTATTGGAATTGGTCTGATCCCAGTAGTAGCTCCAGACTTCTTTAAACTTTTCCCATCATGGAGCCAGACCATTATGCATAGTGGAATTACCTTAGGTTCAATCACGGCCATTGCCCTTAATGCTTTCTTTAATGGCAGTAAAGGTGCAGGCGATATCGATGATCTTAAAGATAATGCTGGAATGATATCTTAAGAAGTTTTGGGTGGGAAAGAGTATCCTTTCCCACCTTTTTCTACAAGTATACTTAAAATCTTAGACAGCGAAGGGGTTTTAGGGAATGACTGTTGATTTATCCGTTGAGTTTTGCGGATTAAAACTTGAGAATCCCTTTGTCTTAGCTCCTTCTCCCAGCACTGATCAGCTCGATCTCTTGGTAGAGGCTTTCGAGGCTGGGTGGGCTGGAGCAGTTTTAAAGACCGTAGCAGTAGATTCCAGTATTGTAAGTCGTGTTTTCCCCCTCGTCATGCGAATGGAACAAGGCGGGGCATTTATTGGTTTGCAAAATATCGATCTCGTCTCTGAAAATTCTGTCGAGTTTATGGAAAAAATGGTCGTTACCTTAAAAAATCGTTTCCCAAATAAAGTTGTGATTCCTAGTATTATGGCCAGCACGAAGGATGATTGGCAATCGTTGACGAAACGATTTGTCGCCGCAGGTGCCGACATTATTGAATGTAGTATCTGGTGTCCACATGGATCTGAGTGGGGTTTGTGTACTAAAGTTCAAGAACCCATTGGAACGGAGCAAATTGCTCGTTGGGTGAAGGAAGCAGCCGGAGACGTTCCTGTTGTTATTAAATTATCTGCACAGGATTCGGATATCATTGCTACTGCTGTGGCGGTAGAACGCAGTGGTGCGGACGGAGTGTGCGCGATAAATACGATAAAGAGTATTACCGGCGTTAACCTAGATACCTTAATTCCCTATCCCAATGTCGCCGGGCTTTCGACGTATGGTGGACTCTCCGGACCCACCTTAAAGCCCATTGCTTTACGCTGTACGGCGGAAATTGCCCAAAATGTCGACCTAGATATTGCGTCGAGTGGTGGGATTACCACTTGGCAGGATGGCGTTGAATTTCTGCTCCTAGGAGCTAGTACCTTACAAATTTGCACCGCCGTTTTGCGTTTCGGCATAGGAATTATACAAGAGCTTCGCGTAGGTTTAGAAAATTGGATGAGAGAAAAAGGTTTTCGAAACATAACCGAAGTTATTGGACGATCACTTCCGTATTTAGTAGAACATTCCCAGCTTCCGAGAGGTATTCAAGTTGTGTCTCAAATCCAGTCCGAAGTATGTAATGGCTGCGGAATTTGCCTAACGGCTTGTCGGACAGGAGGGAATGATGCCATTATTTGGAGGGAAGGGTTTCCTCAGGTTATAATGAACAAGTGTTTAGGGTGTGGTATTTGTCGGGCAATGTGTTTCGTAAAGGCTATAAACTTAGTCCGACCTACGGGAGACGTGAATGGCGATTCATCACAACAAGAAAATCAATGCAGAAAGGGTGAAAGTAGATGCTATTAATCGGAAATGGTACAGTTTTAACCCTAGGTGAAAGTAACCAGGTCATTGCTAAGGGTGGCGTTCTAATTCAAGATACTAAGATCATCGAAATCGGTTTAACTCAAGATCTACAGACTCGGTTTCCAGATGCGGAGTTTATAGATGCTCATGGAAAGTTAATCATGCCAGGGATGATTAATACTCATATGCATCTCTATAGCACCTTCGCTCGAGGAATGGATTCTAAAAGTAAACCCCCCAAAAGTTTTGGTGATATCCTAGAAGGACTTTGGTGGAAACTTGATAAATTATTGTCCCTTGAAGACGTTCATTATAGTGGTCTGACTCCCTTAATTGAGTGTATCAAAACGGGTACAACAACGATTGTTGACCATCATGCTAGTCCTATGGCTATTACTGGAAGCCTATTTACTCTTGCTAAGGCGGCCAAGGAAATTGGAGTTCGCGCCGCTTTTTGTTACGAGGTCTCAGATCGAGATGGTGATGCGATTACCCAAGAGGGGATTCAAGAAAACGTCGACTTCATCGCAGCTTGTCAGGCTAACCCTGACCCCATGGTCGCTGGAATGTTCGGACTCCACGCTTCATTAACTTTATCTGACCAAACCTTAGCTGCGAGCAGTGCGGCAGCAAAGAGTCTTGGAGCAGGTTTTCACGTTCATGTTGCCGAAGGCAAAGAAGATCTAGAAGATTGTCTCGATAAATACGGAATGCGGGTGGTCGAACGTTTAGAAAAATTCGATATTCTGGGACCGAAGACCATTGCAGTTCATTGTGTACATATCGATGATCACGAAATTGATATTCTTAAAGAAACTCAAACTCAAGTGGTACATAACCCAGAATCAAATATGGGCAACGCTGTAGGAGTAACACCCGTTCTTAAAATGTTGGACAAAGGGGTCAAGGTGGGACTCGGAACAGATGGCTATACGTGCGACATGTTTGA
>DHJG01000140.1:898-2446 GCA_002404215.1 Desulfosporosinus sp. UBA4726 | reverse complement strand
CTCTTTGGTGGGAAATTCGGAGAATTAGTCGAAGGAGCTTGGGCAGACATTATTGTCGTGGATTATGTGCCACCCACTCCCCTGAATTCCAACAATTGGACAGGGCATCTTCTCTTTGGGGTCTCTGGACGGTCTGTTGAAACGACGGTTATCAATGGACGCGTACGCATGCTCGAACGAAAACTTATCGACATTGATGAGGTGGCTATTGGAGAACGTTCACGCGATTTGGCGCAGGGTATATGGAATAGAATTTGAGGTGTTTTAAGTGAAGAATGTATTGGGACTACGCTGTATTGAATGTAAGAANNGAGTCTGCCCGTCCCCATCTCAGGGTCGGCTGGAGCCCCCTTTATAAACCTTTGGGGCTGGGAAAAAGTTTAGGGATGAGTAACCTGTATATCAAAGATGACGGGCAAAATCCGACTGCATCCCTGAAAGATCGAGCTTCAATTATTGCAGTTATTAAAGCGGTGGAGGAAAAGGCTCAGACAGTTGCCTGTTCTTCTACGGGTAACGCGGCCTCATCTTTGGCTGGAAGCGCTGCTGCTATGGGGCTAAAGAGCGTTATCTTTGTTCCCAGCCGTGCCCCCCAAGGGAAGATTGCTCAATTGTTGATCTTTGGAGCAACGGTGATTAGCGTTCAGGGCTCTTATGAAGATACCTTTGGACTTTCAGCAGAGGCGATTGAACGTTTTGGCTGGTATAATAGAAATGCAGCAATTAACCCTTACCTTGTCGAAGGTAAGAAGACAGTTGCTTTGGAGATTGCCGAACAATTAAACTGGGATGTGCCTGACTGGGTGATCCTTTCCGTTGGGGATGGCTGTACAATAGCGGGGGTCTGGAAAGGCTTTAAGGATCTCTATCAAGCTGGCTGGATAGAACGTTTGCCTAAAATAGCCGGGGTTCAGTCTACAGGATGTAGCCCCCTTGTCGATGCCTTCTTGGAAGATCGCCCTTGGACGCCGAAGGAAGAGAACACCATCGCCGACAGTATTGCAGTCGGTGTGCCACGCAATCCAGATAAGGCCTTAAATGCTGTTCGCGAATCGGGTGGTACGATGGTTGCGGTATCCGACGAAGCGATCTTGGATGCTATGCGCGAACTGGGTAGAACGAGTGGTATTTTTGGGGAACCAGCTGGTGTGACTGGAACGGCTGGACTGAAGGTCCTACTGGAAAAAGGGATCATTGGAGCGGACGAAAAAGTGGTTTCTATTGTGACTGGTAATGGCTTAAAGGATGTCCAGAATGCGATTAAAGCCGTGGGTGAGCCCATCAAAGTTGAGCCATCTCTGCAAGAACTGCTAGTGAAACTAGAAGGTAAGATCTGAAGACAGAGGTCGAAAGGCAGAAACGCAAAGAGTGTGGCAAAGGGACGTTTTGTTTGCCATGTACTGAGTGGCAAGGCCGCAATACTTGGCAAATCTTGAAGAGGGTTATCTGTATTAAGAAATAGACAAGACAGTGGTCAATTATACTTAAAATTTGGCGCGGTATAAGTGGAAGCGGTGAACCCGGTGGCAAACAAAACGTCCCCGTGGC
>DHJG01000140.1:0-725 GCA_002404215.1 Desulfosporosinus sp. UBA4726 | reverse complement strand
CTTAAAAAGACCGTGCAGAGTGTTAAAGAGCGCAACGTTGTTATCCCTACCTTGGCGCAAATGAAAGACCCTAGCAAAATACCGGCGGCTGTAAAAGAGAAATTGAAGAAGACTGGGTTATGGGACGTTGACCCAATTAACTTGTTCAGAATTTCTTGGAAAAACCAACCTGTCAAAGAAGGTGGATTATATAATGACTTGCCAAACTATGTTGAAATTCCTTCTGAAATTTCAGGGGTAAAGGCACGAGTTATTGCTATGTCAGGAAAGTATTTTCCTACAGGAGCGCACAAGGTTGGGGCAAGCTTTGCTTGTTTAGTTCCCCGTTTAGTGACAGGGCAATTTGATCCGAAATTTCATGAGGCAGTTTGGCCTTCAACTGGGAACTACTGCCGCGGTGGAGCCTATAATTCTGCCCTTTTAGGGTGTAAGTCCATTGCTATTTTACCAGAGAATATGAGTAAAGAGCGTTTTGAATGGCTTAAAACAGTCGCCGGAGAGGTTATTGCTACGCCGGGTTGTGAAAGTAACGTCAAGGAAATTTATGATAAAACATGGGAACTCAAAAGAACCAGAGATAATGTTGTGATTTTTAATCAGTTCGGGGAACTTGGCAATCATTTATGGCACTATGAAGTCACGGGTAATGCTATGCAAGATATTATTAAAGCGGAGATCGGTGCGAAGGGGAAACTGGCTGGGGTATGCTTAACGTCAGGTTCTGC
>DHJG01000144.1:5819-8213 GCA_002404215.1 Desulfosporosinus sp. UBA4726 | reverse complement strand
TGGATTTATGATTCCAGATATGTTTGCAGCGGCGGCTAGTAAAGATTTGCGGGCTTTGTATATTTTAGGCGAAGACCCAGTCATTACCGATGCTGATGCTAACCATGTGCGCAAAGGCCTAAAAGCCCTTGATTTCCTTGTAGTTCAAGAGATCTTTTTGTCTGAAACAGCTAAGATGGCAGATGTCGTCTTACCTGGGGCTAGTTATGCTGAGAAGACAGGCACATTCTCAAATACTGAGCGGCGAGTGCAAATGGTTAATCAAGCGATTAAACCTATCGGCAATGCAAGGGCCGATGGGGAGATCATCTGTGACTTGGCAACTCGTATGGGTTACCCCTTCGAGTATAAATCTTCGGAAGAAGTTATGCAGGAGATTGCTAAACTTACCCCTATATTTGCAGGGATCACCCATGAACGCCTAGGAACCCAAGGGCTGCAGTGGCCAGTACCTACTGTTTCCCACCCCGGTACAAAGTTCTTACATGAAGGAAAATTCAACCGGGGCTTAGGTCAATTTGTGGCGATCGAAAATCAGTTACCTGCTGAATTACCAGATGAGGAGTATCCTTTCTTACTCAATACTGGGCGTAAACTTTCCCATTATAATGTTTTCACGCAACACTCTCCAACGTTAGAAGAGTATTCGCCAGAAGAGCTGGCGGAAGTTAATCCGACGGATGCCAAACGGCTTGGACTCGAAGTAGATGAAGTAGTTAAGGTTTCATCCCGTCGTGGTGAAGTAAAAACTAAAATCAAGATCACGGAACGGGTGCCTGTTGGTATGGTCTTTATGACCTTCCACTATTTTGATGCTCCAACTAACGAACTGACCAATGGAGCCTATGATAAAGTCACTAAAACGTATGAGTATAAAGTGTGTGGCGTACAAATCTCAAAAATTAGTTAGTTGTTATTAAAATAAATAGATGGGCCTTTCGGAGGCCCATCTATTTATTAGTACCTATACAGAAGGTATGAATTTTTAGTAGCGTAATTCGGGTGGTATAAGTGCAACTAAGGCAGCCGCCGGCGCCTGCGGCTTGGCGCCAGCCAAGTTTTCTTTATAGATTCTTTCGCCTGACGCCGCTCAGACACAAATAATTGGACTCAGCTAATGAGTAATTATTTCCAAATAAGAAAGGTGGAATTCAGTATGACTAGTGACGAATACAAAGCAATTCTAACCATAGCTATTGACAATGAAGTTGAGTCTTATGAATTTTATAAGGGAGTTTCTGAAAAGGTAGCTGATGATTACATCAAGAAAATGTTCTTTGAATTTGCTACAGAAGAACTAGGACATAAAAAGCTATTAGAAGGTTTTCTTGCCAAAGATATCAAAGACATGCATTTTGATGAGTCCGCTGATTACAAGGTTTCTGAAACGGTTGATAAACCAACATTATCGTTGGACATGAAACCCGCAGATGCTCTAGCTCTGGCCATGAAAAATGAAGAAGATGCTATGAACATGTATGCAGCATTTGCTACTGCCAGCAGCGATCAAAATCAGAAGAAAATGTTCAATGATCTGTCCATCATGGAAAAAGGTCATAAAACAAAAATTGAAAAATATTATGTAAATGTTGCTTATCCTGAGGTGTGGTAAGGGGTTAATAAGGAAATTTGACGGGCGCCAAGCCTCAACGAAGGCAGTCCCTTCTCGCCATCAGAGCGCTTTGTCATCCTTGGCAGTGCTCTTATTAAGAACGCTTGTTTGCTAGAGGGGTATCTGGCCATCCTTGGCCAGTGGTTGCCTAGTTTTACTTATGCAACCGGAAATTTATTCTTTTTTAAATGATAAAAAGAGGGGACTTCAATACTGAAGGTCCCTTTTTTATTTACAACTCAGGCGACGACACAAGACGTGTCTAGCAAATGTCTCATGGCTGATGTTGGCGGGCATTTGACCGACCATCGACGCCTAAAGGCTTGGTGTTGGACGATTCAGAAGTATATGTTTTTAGGTATCCTTTTACTTGTAAAATTGGTATTATAAAAGCATGAAAGACAATATTATAAGAATCTTTTTGTCGAATACGCCTGGTTAAAAGGAGCAAAGATAAGCTTGAAAATTATGATCGAATTAGAAGAGGCAATGGAATTAGTCCTTAACCGCATCCGAACGGTTGAACCGGAAAGCGTTTCAATAGTAGATGCTTATCATCGCGTGTTGGCGCAGAACGTGACATCGCAAATTGATATGCCACCATTTGCACGGTCACCGTTAGATGGATACGCTTACTTTGCTACGGCGTCTGATACCAAACCACTCCAATTGAAGGTAGTGAGCGAAATCCCGGCTGGAACTTTCTCAGAACGGGAAATTGTCACTGGAGAGGCGGCCAAGATATTTACAGGCGCGCCGATTCCGCCTGGTGCCAACTGTGT
>DHJG01000144.1:4875-5680 GCA_002404215.1 Desulfosporosinus sp. UBA4726 | reverse complement strand
GAGATCATCCTTAAACAGGGCTTTTATTTAACCCCACCAGCAGTAGGGTTACTTGCTGCAGTGGGTTATGATCATGTCGATGTCTATCGGCGACCACGTGTGGGGTTACTCTCAACAGGATCGGAACTTATGGATGTGGGGCAACCGTTACTCCCAGGTAAGATTTATAATAGTAACAGTTATACCTTGCGCGGAATGCTTCAAGAAGCCGGATGTGATGTCTCGGTGATACCTATTGTTTCAGACCAAATAGAGGAGACCATTGAAGCCTTACAAAGGGTTGAGGACACCGATCTGGTCATTTCGACCGGCGGAGCCTCTGTGGGTGATTACGATTTAGTGCGCCATGCTCTTGCCCAGTACGGCTGTGAGATGTTGTTTTGGAAGATAAACATTAAGCCGGGGACGCCGGCCTCAGTTGGACAAAAAGGAGAGAAGTTCTTTTTCTCTCTTTCGGGAAATCCAGCAGCAGCCATGGTGACGTATGACCTATTGGTTCGTCCGGTACTCCGTAAACTTGCGGGTCGATCCATGATCGAAAAGGGAAAATTCCCGGTCAAAATGGCAAGTAGCTTTCGTCAGACAGGCAAACAACGACGTTTCTTGAGAGCTCAGGCAGTGTTGAAAGATGGGGAAATTTGGGCAGACCTTGCTCCGGCACAGGGATCGGGAATACTTCGCTCGATGATTGGTAGCCATCTTGTAGTGGATGTGCCGGCAAATCATGGATCGGTGGTACCTGGGGAACACCTGACGGCGCGTTGGATTACGGAATGGGAGAAGTAAGATGGATGTGGATCTTGTC
>DHJG01000144.1:4229-4724 GCA_002404215.1 Desulfosporosinus sp. UBA4726 | reverse complement strand
GTACCCCTTTGCCCATACTGTTTTCGTGCTAAGCGCTTCCTTACGGGTAAAGGAATTTTATTTACTGAAAAAAACATTCTATTTCCTAAAAACCTAACAGAAATGAGAGCAGTGACTCATGCACTTGGAGTTCCCGTGACCGTGGTGGGGGATCGGATTCTGACACGTTTCTCGTTTGTAGAGTACGAGGAGGTCTTCAAAAATTACTAATTCACTGCAGGACTCCGGGAAACAACTTCCGAAGTTGAAGGCGACTGGAATTTTATTAGCAGGTGGAAAAAGCTCACGAATGAATAAAGATAAGGCTTTCCTTGAACTGGAAGGCAAGCCTTTAGTAGAGCGGAGTTTAACTGTCTTGCAAGCAGTGTTTTCAGAAGTTTTGATTAGCAGTAACAAGCCTGAACTGTATGCAGGCTACGAAGTACCGGTCATTCCAGACGAGACTCTTGGTCGAGGCCCGTTAGAAGGGCTTTATCAGGGTTTAAAAGCGGCGAC
>DHJG01000144.1:3570-3991 GCA_002404215.1 Desulfosporosinus sp. UBA4726 | reverse complement strand
CTTCACCCGTTACATGCCTTTTACCATCGGCGTTGTCTTCCTACAATTAAAAATAATCTTGAGGCGGATCGCCTCAAGATTATAGATTTCTACCCGTCTTGTTCAGTCCGCTATGTGGAAGAAGCTGAACTTCAGAATTTCCATAATTTAAGTCAGGTTTTTTGCAACGTGAACACACCGGACGAGTGGTCGGCGATTCTTAAGGAGTAATCCGATCAGGGCAGGTATAAATATTAAGACGCTGCTCCCTTGCAAACCCTATAACGGTGATGTTCAAAGCGGCCGCCTGAGAAAGAGCCATATCTGTGGGTGCACCACGAGCAATGAGAATAGGAACCTTCATTTTGGCGACCTTGAGCAGGATTTCTGAGGAAACTCGACCGCTAAAAAAAATCACATGGTTTTCGAGATTTAAGCCTGT
>DHJG01000144.1:0-3404 GCA_002404215.1 Desulfosporosinus sp. UBA4726 | reverse complement strand
TTACCTTGATAACCAACCCCTCCACTGTGTACTCCTCCCGTTGAATCGAAGAGTGTCGAGTTGGATTGTAAAAACTTAACATAATCATAGGCTTCCTGAAGTGGGATACTTAGGGTTGAAGTGAGTGGCTTAACCATTAGAGCATCATTAGCGAAACAAAATGAGGCTCGACTTTTACCACAACAGGCTGAAACAAATCGTTTGCTCATAAGTTCTTTTTGCAGAAGACATGGTTTACCTTCGACCCAAACCAAATGGTCTGCGGGATCGTGGCGAATTTCATATACATCCCCTGGAATACGGATAAACCCTTCATTGAGCAAAAAACCGTAGACCAGCTCTTCAGCTTGGGAAGGAGAACACAAAAGAGTTGCAATTTCTTCACGGTTGTAGTGAATAGTTAGTGGAACTTCACGAACTACTGTATCTTCTGTCCATTCGAGTAGTGGGCCGTTGGCTTTAAGAATAGTATGAGTAACCGTCTCGTTTGGCATATAAACCTCCTCTTACTTACTAACTTCTATTTTACAATAATATTATAAAAAATCTAACTACTTTTTAAAATAAAAAGAGGGAATTTTGCGATTTATCACGAATAATATGTCAGAGAATTAAATTTAATTGTCATCACTCTGAAGCTGGATTACCTAAAGCTGTGCTATGGTGACCAGACTGGTGTCAAAAGGCACTCGGGTATTATGGGAAACTGTACTATCTCCCGCTGGAAAGGAGTCTGTCGACAGGTGGAACGAATTCCCCCGGTTGTTAGCAGACCGTGGTTTTTTTAGTATGTACTAATTTAGGAAGTATGCGTGGTATAAGTGAACTAATGGCTACCGCGGGCGCCTGAAGACGTGCGTTAACCGAGTTTAGCTTATACATTAAACCTTGAAAAGGGGCGTCGCAATGCAGGACCAATATCAAAGGCAAATCGACTATCTCAGAATCTCTGTGACTGATCGTTGTAATCTTCGCTGCAAATATTGTATGCCAGTAGAAGGGGTGCAGTGGATGCGACACAATTCCATTCTCTCCTTTGAAGAAATTCTTCGACTAATGAGACTCAGTACGCAAATAGGCTTTCGTAGGTTTCGTATCACTGGGGGAGAACCCTTGGTCCGTAAGGGGATTTTGGACTTCCTTCATCAGGCAGCTCAACTGCCGGGGGTTGAGGATCTTATGCTTACAACCAATGGAATGCTGCTCCCGGAAATGGCGTTTGACTTGAAAAAAGCAGGAGTTCAGCGCGTGAACATCAGTTTAGATACCATGGATCCGGAGCGTTTTAACGATATTACCCGTGGAGGGGATGTCCATACTGTAATTCAGGGAGTATTCCGTGCGCTTGAGGCTGGCCTGAATCCGGTTAAATTGAATGTCGTTGTCGTCCGAGGTTTTAATACGGAGGAGTTGCCTAAATTCTTAGACTTGGCCCAGCAATATCCGCTACATGTTCGCTTTATTGAGCTTATGCCGATAGGAATTAGCTCGGAACATCGAACTGATTTTGTCCCGATTGCGGAAATGAAAGAACTTTTGGGGCTCAAAGAGTATTTTCCAACCCAAGATATTCCTGGCGGAGGCCCAGCAGAGTATTTCCGTCCCAGCGGTTTCAAGGGAAGTATTGGTTTCATCAGCGCCCTGAGCCGTCATTTTTGTGATACGTGCAATCGTGTTCGCTTGACAGCGGATGGAAAACTAAGACCTTGCTTGCATGGTAAACATGAAGTGGATTTGCGTGAGGCTTTACGAGATGGTAGCTCAGATTCGGAAATATTGGAGCTCTTAGTGCAGGCGGTTTGGCATAAACCAGTAGAACATCATATGAATGACGAAGCGTGGCAAGATAACCGCGTAATGTCTCAGATCGGAGGGTGAGACATGGACTTAACACATTTTGATGAAGAAGGCCGCGCCAAAATGGTGGATGTCAGTGACAAGACCGAAACAGCTCGTGTTGCGGTTGCTCATGGTAAAATACTAATGCAACCGGAGACATTCGAGCGCATTCGCTCAGGGTTAATCGCCAAAGGAGATGTTTTGGCCGTGGCTCAAGTTGCGGGCATTATGGCGGCAAAGCAAACGTCGCAGTTAATCCCTATGTGCCATCCGCTGATGATCACAGGGGCGAAATTAAACTTTAAACTGGTGGAGCCTGGCGAGGTAGCTATTGAAGCCATCGTGAAGGTCACTGGAAAAACCGGAATTGAGATGGAAGCTCTGACGGCTGTTAGTGTTGCAGCTTTGACGATTTATGATATGTGTAAAGCAATGGATAAGACTATGACGATTGGAGATATTTATCTCGTTGAAAAGCTTGGAGGTAAAAGCGGGCATTTTGTACGTTGACTAACCGCCACTAACCTTGCATTTTCTTATTATGGTGGAAGTGACGGTTAGCCCTTGGATAAGTTCAATTAATACTGTTTAATTTTAATTAGGATAAGATGAAAGAGAGGTCACATAAAATGGGCAAAATTATAGCTGTCTGTACCAGTGAAAAGAAAGGCATGCGCAAAAAGAATATAGGCGAAGGAATTTTGAAAATGAACTTTGGCCTTGAAGGAGATGCACATGGTGGGGATTGGCATCGTATGGTCAGCTTGCTGGCGATGGAGAGCATAAAAAAGATGACGGACAAAGGGTTGGATGTTGGGCCAGGGGACTTTGCGGAGAATTTAACAACAGAAGGATTGGAATTATTCACCCTTCCCATTGGAACAAAGCTGAAAATAGGGGAGACAAGCATTGGCGAAGTCACACAAATTGGTAAAGAATGCCATGCAAAGTGTGCGATCTTCTATCAGGCTGGAGACTGTGTCATGCCTAGAGAAGGAATCTTCATTCGCTTGTTGGAAGGCGGACCGGTTCGCGTAGGAGACAATATCGAGGTGATGGTTTAATGATTCGCGTGGGTGTCATTACAGCAAGTGACAAGGGGTCGCGGGGCGAAAGGGAAGACCTCTCCGGACCAACATTAGTTAAACTGGTTCAAGAAATTGGTGGAGATGTTGTTGAGTACGTGGTGCTTCCAGACGACCAAACCTTACTTGAAGAAAAAATGCGCCACTGGGCTGATGAACTTGGTTTAGATTTGATTCTAACAACCGGCGGAACTGGATTTTCATTGCGAGATGTTACGCCTGAGGCAACCTTGTCCGTGGCAGATCGTCTAGTACCGGGTATCGCAGAAGTGATGAGAATGGAGAGCTTGAAAGTGACTCCCAAGGCCATGCTCAGCCGAGCTGTGTCCGTACTTCGGAAGAAAACTCTCATTATCAATATGCCGGGTAGTCCCAAAGCGGTACGTGAATGCTTTGCGGCGATTGCTCCCGCGCTTCCTCATGGAATCCAAATTCTCAAGGGAGAAGCCAGTGAATGCGCAACAACGCTGAAATAACTAA
>DHJG01000106.1:7352-7685 GCA_002404215.1 Desulfosporosinus sp. UBA4726 | reverse complement strand
GCTGAGGCGTTTAATAGTTCCAGTCATTGGTGAAAATAGTTTAAAGCTTGTCCTCTCATAAAAATCAACGAAAGGGAGCCGCATCATCATGGAACAACACTTTCTAGTGTTTAAAGAGGTGGCAGAAACCAATAATATTACGTTATCAGCTAAGAATCTCCACATGAGTCAACCTTGTATTAGTTTACAAATTCAGAATTTGGAAAACGAGTATGGAGTTCGTTTTTTTGACCGCACCAATAAAGGGGTTACTCTGACTAAAGAGGGTGAAATTTTCTACGAGCGTGTTCTAAGCATCTTGGACATTATTTCGAGTTTCAAAGAGGAAATGAG
>DHJG01000106.1:4103-7166 GCA_002404215.1 Desulfosporosinus sp. UBA4726 | reverse complement strand
ATAAGGCCTACCCAGACATAGATTTCAAAGTGAAGATTGCTAATACGGAGTCGCTTACTCAGGATGTCATAGACAAAAAATTGCACATAGGCCTGATCGAGGGGACAGCCTCTCAGCATAAAAATCTTAAGGCGGAGAATTTTTGGGATGACGAGTTGGTAGTCGTAATTTCTCAATTTCATCCCTGGGCTTCAAGGAGTAAGGGTAGGAATAGCATTACCTTAGCTGAACTTTCAAATGAACGTCTGGTGATTAGGGAGGAAGGTTCCGGGACGCGCAAGGTGATGGAGAAGGTCCTTAAAGATAGAGGACTTGATCTAAATAAATTAAATGTAACAATGGAATTAGAAAGTATTCAGGCGATTAAACGAGTGGTCTCGGCGGGACTTGGAATCACCGTAATCTCTTCGTTGACTGTCCGTAGTAAACGTGACCAGAAACTCTTTAAAACATTAAAGATCCAAGATGCACTCGTTTACCGACCGTTCAGTATTCTCACTAATGCACGAACCAGTCAGACTACGGATGAGCACGTTTTAATCGATCTACTTCACGATCATAAGCTGTTAGCAGATATTTTAAGAAAAGATTATAATGACTTAGAGGAACAGGAGAGTAAGCCATTGACTCATCATTTAGTGAATAATCCGGAAGATCAGGGACAATGGCAGGAAGACGTGCGTAGTCATTGAATTACTTAAAGGTAGATTTACTAGGGCTCCTTATAAGCGCTGACTTCGGTCAGGGCTTATTTTTTTGGCTTCTTTCTTAGGAAAAGGGAGGATAAAGTTATAGGTGATAACTTATGGCTTTTGCAAGTAGGGAAAGATGGCCTGGCAAGTATTTAGTAGAGCGTAGGTATGGGAAAATACCTGGACATGTTATAATTGATAATAGTTTGAGCGAAAGTTATGGATAGGCGAAAGGAAGTGAAGATCCTGGTTTCACCAGGACAAACATGGCTAAATCTATCGTATATTTTGCCAGCGCACGTGCTAAGTTTTTTGACTACGATTATGGCTTTTTAGGTAAGTTTGAGGAAATTCTTACCCGGGTAAATCTGGGCAATTATGTGAATAAGGGGGACTACGTACCTATAAAGATGCACCTTGGTTCACAGGGTGCTTTCAGAGTAGTTCGTCCGGCATTTATTAGGAAATTGGTGGACTCCCTAAAAAGCGTTGGGGGAGATCCGTTTGTAACGGATACTGTTCGTATTCCCGGTCTTGAATACTTACGTGTAGCAAGTGCTAACGGAATTAACGAGCTCTCCACAGGAGTCCCGGTAATCATGGCAGACGGGATTTTCGGATGTGACTCCGTGATGAGACCAAGTGGTCCAATCCTAGGAGAAATCGGCATTGCTTCTGCAATACATGATGCCCCGGCGATGATCGTTGTCTCACATTGTAAGGGTCATATTGCCAGCGGTTACGGAGGGGCAGTGAAGAATCTAGGAATGGGCGGCATTGCCTTTAAAGATCGGAAAGGGATCCACCAGCGAGGTCGGATGCATTTTCTGCAAAACGCCGAACTAAGCTGGACTTCAGAAAAATGCAGCCATTGTTTACAATGCGTGGGCGCCTGTCCCCATGAAAGTATCACTTTTGACCAAAACGACATGTTAGAGATCGATCAGCAAAAATGTGCCCGGTGCGGACGTTGTGCCAGAGTGTGTACTGAAGAAGCCCTTGTGTTGCCACAAAGTGAAGAGCTTTTTCAAAGAGTTTTGGCCGAAGCTGCGGCAGCCGTGCTAAACACTTTTGGCAAAGACAAGGTTCTCTATATTAACTTTGTGACTGAAGTGCAACCAGAATGCGACTGCATGCCTATGGCTGATGCGCCTGTAGTTCCGGACATCGGGGTACTCGTTTCAGACGATATCGTAGCCATAGAAAAAGCCACGCTGGATCTGATTGGTCAAGCTCAAATTATCCGAGATTCTAAAGCTGGAGATAAGGGGCTAACGTCTGCTGAAAATATTTTCTTGAAAATTCATGAAAAAGATCCTTACTTGCAGGTTCGGGCTATGGCTGATTTCGGCTTGGGTTCTGAAGAGTACGAGATTGTTGAAGTGCTTTGTAAGACAAAACCTGATGGTAGCACCGAGCCACGCAACCCGTTTGGACATTGAGAGGTAATATATACAAGAAATAGGTTAAGGGACTTTAAGATTAGAACACTGGGCTTTCAGGAGAATTTTGTGCGAATGGCATCATAAATTTTCGGATCTTCCACTCCAGGGTACCACATGCAGATACCATTGATGGAATAGAGTTTGACCAAATCTAAAAGTACGCTAAAAGAAGCGGCGTCGGTAAACCAGACTTCGTGAACAGTACTGCCAACTGTATAAGTGAAATGTGGTCCGAGACTTGCATTGGCAATGATGGGGGCATTATATTTAGTGGCAGTAGCAATGGCAGAAGCGTAGGAGATTACTTTGCCGGGCAGGCCAGCAGGCCAATCCAATCCATACGTTGGAACGCCAAGGACAATTTTATTGCTAGCGATGCTAGAAACGCCATAAATTAGCACATCTTTCACCCAGTCGGCAGGGGCAATGGTGCCTGGACCGCTGCCTTGCCAATGATAGTCATACCCCATAATCCGGACAATATCGGCCGCCTGGCCGATTCCTACATAATCATGGGCTTCGGCACCACTCCAGAATCCGAAAGGGTTCGTCTTAGCATGTACGGTTAC
This sequence comes from Desulfosporosinus sp. UBA4726, assembly GCA_002404215.1. Taxonomy (GTDB): domain Bacteria; phylum Bacillota; class Desulfitobacteriia; order Desulfitobacteriales; family Desulfitobacteriaceae; genus Desulfosporosinus. The sequence continues at coordinate 4,460 of DHJG01000106.1, read as the reverse complement.
AATTAACCGTCTATCTAAGGTCTTGAGGGCAGTCTTTAGATCCTGAAGAAAGACAACAAACACCTCTTTGTCTTTCACAAAGAGATTTTCATAGTTGATTTCGATCCCTGCATAATTCATTTGTTGCACTAAATTTACAAGGTTCATAATATGATTTTTTCTGAGTGCGGGATCGTTTAGAACAGAAGAAATTAGCTCACTGTTAAAACTATTGCTGATAAGCGGGATCATACTCATCTGATGGTTTCTGGCAAAGGAAAGAATCGTACTGTCTTCGGCACCACTTAGCTTATCTATTTCTCCAGTTACAGTCATCGTGTACCAAAAGGGAGAGAGGATATGGAATACGTCTGGGTG
>DHJG01000106.1:2413-3918 GCA_002404215.1 Desulfosporosinus sp. UBA4726 | reverse complement strand
TCTGCAACGTAACCTGGAGGTCTTTTACATCCGTGCCACTGGCCCCCTGTCTTAATGTTCTCAACATGCCCACCTCTATTCTATATGTCGGAGGAATTACCTCAGCATGAAATATCCTATGCCGGGTACATCTAAAGCGTACATTGGCGGCCCTAGCAGTCACTCCGACCATCCGAAGCGTGCATCGAGCAGAGTCAATCATCTTCTGATATTTTCAAATTTCTAGTCTGTTGGATTGAGAAGGGAGAGGCGGCGAAAATGGCACGGGAAGTGGTTACTACTTGCACCCGAGACTGTCCAAATACCTGTGGTCTGGTTGCCCAAGTGAACCAGGGACGGATTGTGGCATTGGGAGGAAATCCGCGCCATGCTCTTAGTCAGGGTGCGGCTTGCCAAAAGGCCCAAAAATTCGTGCAGCGGTCCTATAGTCCAGATAGAATTTTGACACCCCTACATCGTAACCGAAAGAGTGGAGTCTGGCGCAAGATCACTTGGGACAGTGCATTAGATGAGATCGCGGAGCGTATGATGGAGATCAAGGATCGGCACGGAGCAGAAGCCATTCTATATTACCGAGGCTTTGCCCAGCGCACGGCCTTGCGACTTTTGAACGAACGATTTTTTAACTTGTTTGGCGGAGTCACGGGTACTTACGGCACCTTGTGCGGTGGTACAGGCCAAGCTTCGCAAAACCTGGATTTCGGTTGTCGCATCTCTCATGATCCGTTGGACTATGCGCACAGCCGTTCGTTGATTCTTTGGGGTCGAAATCCTGTAGCTACCAATCCTTATCTTCTGCCTGTAATAGCAAGAATTCGGCGCCAGGGCGGTTCGGTCATCTTAATTGATCCGGTGGCGTCGGAAAGTAAGCGAATATGTGATGTGCATATCCAGCCTGCACCGGGGAAAGATGCTTTCCTGGCAATGGCGACAGCGAAGCGGATTTTGGCGTTAGGCCGTGAGGATCGGGAGTTCCTCAAGTTCCACAGCCAGGGATTTACTGATTTCCAAGGAATCTTGGATACTTATACCATCGAGGAATTGGCTCAAGCTTGTGATGTTGGGCTGCAGCAAATCGAGTTACTAGCAGATATGCTGTTAGAACAAAAACCGACGGGAATTTTATTGGGTTGGGGATTACACCGTTGGGAATACGCGCACTATATGATCCGGAGCATCGATGCGTTAGGTGCGCTTGCTGGCCTGATCGGGGTGAAAGGCGGAGGAGTCAGTCAGGGGTTCGAGGAGTATGCGCCGTATGATTTGGACTGGGTCGGGGACAGCCTGCATCCAGAGCGGAGGAAGCTGTTGATGCCGTTGATTGGGGAAGAGATTCTAAGGGCTCAGGATCCCCTGATCCAAATGATTTTCGTCACGGCTGGTAATCCGTTATGTATGGCGCCAAATTCCGCTAAAGTGGCAGCTGCCTTTGACCAAGTGCCCTTTGTTGTCGTAGCTGGGCATTTTCTAGATGACACTGCAGCCCGGGCGGACATTTTTCTGCC
>DHJG01000106.1:1091-2288 GCA_002404215.1 Desulfosporosinus sp. UBA4726 | reverse complement strand
CTCCACAAGGGGAGAGTCGGTCAGATTTCGAACTGTTTCAGAGTCTGGCAGCGCGCTTCCCTTTCGGTCCGGATTTTAACCGTAGTATTGAAGAGTGGCTTACCGTGTTGTTGTCCCCCTTGTTGGCGCAGGGTGTAACCTTGGAAGAACTGTTAAAAGGTCCGGTGCGGCTGCCTGGTGCACCAATGGTTCCTTATAGTAACCGCAAATTCGCCACTCCTTCTGGCAAGTTTCAATTCATGACAGAATTCGACCCACCGCCTAGTCTAGAGGGTGAGGGGGATTATCCCTATCAATTAATGTCCGTTTCGCCCAACGACTGGTTGTGTTCCGAAATGTCCCCATCCGATCAGGTAGAATTGACCGTAATCAGGATCCATCCGAAGGAAGCAACCAAGCTGAACCTGGCAGATGGCGATGTTGTTCGAGTAATCAGCAGTGTGGGAGAAACCAAGGCCCTCCTTAAGCTAGATAACGCTCAAAGGCGGGATACCATTGTTTTTCCGCGCGGGCGTTGGCTTAAGTCAGGCAGTAGCGTCAATCTCTTGACCCGCGATATAGTCAGTAAGGTGGGAAACGGGGCACCCTATTACGAGACTAAGGTTAGGTTGGAACGACTCTAAAGAGGCAATATAACATGACGTTAGAAAAAAGAAGAATTGACTAGCTTACATATATCGTGATAATCTAAATAAAATTTATCATCTCTAAGTCAAAACTTCATATACTCTATCGCTAAATTCTATTTAGAAGCGGGGGAACCATTTCTGGGGTGAATCCTTCAGAGGTAAATTAATTACTTGTGAGGGTAGGGTTATTTTTCGACCCGAATCCGTCAGCTAACTTCGTAAGCGTTGAAAAGGGAGGAAACGAGCTTGAGCATGTTGTAGCTTTGCTATACCTTCTATTTTTTTCGTTAGCTGTAACCCTGGGCGCTTTGTCCGGGGTTTTTATTTATTTGAGTGGGGGGATTTGTATGATGGAAGATAACAAGCTGGAGCTATTCGAAGAGAAAAGGGTAAACGAACTTAGTAGGATGGCTGAAAAAAGCAGCTTAATTAATCCTGAATTATATAGTAAATATAAAGTTAAACGCGGCCTTCGCGATTTAGATGGGAGAGGTGTACTCGTTGGTTTAACAGAAATCGGCGAGGTCCAGTCTACTAGGCTTGATGAAGGGGAAATGGTTCCTGCTCC
>DHJG01000106.1:0-760 GCA_002404215.1 Desulfosporosinus sp. UBA4726 | reverse complement strand
GTCTATGGCTACCAAGCATTCGCCCATTACCATGGAAACCAAAGCCTATTTATTCATAGCCCACGAGCGGATTTAAGTACTGCTGAGAATATTCTTTTCATGCTGAGATCGGATAGCAAATACACAAAGCTTGAGGCAACATTGCTTGATCTGGCACTTGTGCTTCATGCCGAACATGGCGGTGGTAACAATTCAACCTTTATGACCCACGTTGCAACATCGACAGGTACGGATACTTACTCGGTTATGGCAGCGGCCATCGGTGCGCTCAAAGGGCCGCGGCACGGAGGGGCGAATATTAAAGTTGTCCAAATGTTTGAGGATATGAAAGACAAATTGAAGGATTGGGGTGATGATGAAGAGATAGAGAGCTACCTTAACCAGATCCTTACCAAAGATGCATTTGACCGGTCAGGTTTAATTTATGGCATTGGCCACGCCGTCTACTCCATCTCTGACCCGAGGGCAGTTATTCTCAAAGATTATGTCGCCCAACTTGCACGGGAAAAGGGACTGGAAGACGAATTTAAACTCTACGCAACGGTGGAGAGGCTGGCACCTCAAGTCATAGCTAAGTCCAGTAAAATGTATAAGGGTGTCAGTGCCAATGTTGATTTTTACTCTGGGTTTGTGTATAGAATGCTCAATATCCCACCCGAAATGTTTACATCAATTTTTGCGATTTCCAGAGTCGTGGGCTGGAGTGCTCATCGCATTGAAGAAATTGTAAATGCCGGGAAAATCATAAGGCCGGCTTATA
>DHJG01000089.1:3750-5935 GCA_002404215.1 Desulfosporosinus sp. UBA4726 | reverse complement strand
AATCAGTATGATCACAATCATCTTACTTTATGATTGATCTATATATTGTTATTCTGGAAAACCAAGGTTTTTCTTATCTTCTCATTAAGAAAATAATTCTTCTCTACGCGAAATAGGTAAATAGACTATATTGTGATTTATCTATATTGCATCACAGAACAAAAAATTTGCACTTTCTGCTAAGACATTCTCAAATAATGCCCATGCTGAAGCCCCGAAGAGATATGTCGTCTCTTCGGGGCAGATTTACTTCTGAAATTTATTTTGATTGACTTCCATTATATATCTATTTTATTCCAGCCAACTTTTCTTTACCCTAGTCACAAATTATGCTTTAAATTTCTCTGATTTTGACTTGGTTAGGCGTGGCAAGTCCCAGAATTCTTTTTTCAGCGGTACTTCATAGGTAATTTTCGTGTATTTTGCTTTATCATAGGTTTGACCCTTCAACAGATCAACTAGAAAACGCTCTCCATTAATTTTATTTTCAATAACTACCATGCGGTTAGGACTACTCTGTTGTCTTTCCAAAATAAACTCTCCTATACTTCATAATTTTTTTGGCTCTGCTTATGATATTCGATAAAATTTATGGGATTCCTTCTATTCTACATATCATTGCCAATTTTAGAGAGAATATATAATATAATAGACTAAGGCTAGTGCCAGATAGAGGTCAAAGGAGGTTCAAATGGAAGGTTCTTGGGTTTCTCTCTTACCCTTTCTCGTCGTTATACCTATTGCGATCCTATCTAAACAAGTTCAACCGGGGTTATTTGCAGGTTTAATTCTGGGGTGTTATCTTAAACAACCCAATCTCTTTGGCGGAATTAAAACACTAATCTCCTATATCACGGACAACCTAGTTAGACCTAACAATATTCGCATGATCATTTTCCTCTATGTTTTTGCAGGGCTTATCAGTCTGACCAAGATGACCGGAGGGATAAAAGGGTTTGTCGACCTTGTCGGGCGCAAAGTAAAAACGAAACGCGCTGCAATGCTGCTCATTTGGCTTTCAACAATAGGAACCTTTAATAATCCCAACTTTCGGATTGTAACGATAGCACCCATTATGAAAATCTTAAAACAACGATTACCAATTTCTGTGCATAAGATAGGGTTTGCAATTGACGTTACTTCAAATCCCGTCGTCGTGCTTGTGCCTATAGCGACAGCCTTTGTAGGTTATATGGTATCCTTGACGGGGACTGCCCTACAACAAGTTGGAATAAATGATAGCCCCTACAGTGTTTACATTAGAAGTATACCGTTTAACTTTTTCTCCCTTGTCATTATAGCGATAGGGATCTACTATAGTTTCTTCAAGCACTTCGGTAACGATTCAGAAGAAACTATTGGAAAAAGCCCTAATGCACAGAAGGAAGAGGAAGAGCTTCAAAAGTGTCTACGTGCCTATGAAAAGGATACACCCAGTAAACCTTGGAACCTCCTGCTGCCTCTAAGTGTTGTATTGTTACTTACTCTCTTCTTAAGTTGGTGGGATGGCCACACTCAAGCGAGTAGCTTTATTCAAGCCTTCATCAAAGCAGACGCACTGGGCGTAATGCTCGAGGCGTTGTTTATTACTTTGATTCTATCCTTATTTTTTTATCTCGTCCAACGCTTCAATATTGCTAAACTAGTGACTCATTTTGTAAGTGGTGGCAATGAATTAGTTTCCGTCATCCTCATGCTGACCTTGGTCTGGGCCTTATCCGCAGTCTCAGAGGATTTGGGATTTTCGAAATATATTGCAGCACATTTGATTGGTTGGATTCCGCCCGCTTTTATTGCTCCTGTTGTTTTTTTATTAGGCAGCATGCTTTCTTACTTCATCGGATCCTCTTGGGGGACTTGGGGCTTGTTAATGCCGCTAGGGGTTACACTTGCTCATCAGGCCGGATCTAATATTACACTAGTTATTGGGGCGGTCTTTGCTAGCGGCACGTTTGGGGCTTTTGCCTCACCTTTAAGTGATAATACGGTGGCCTTGTGTACAATACTCGATGTTCCGTTGATGGAATATGCCCATTTCAAATTGAAACCGTCATTAATCGCCGCAGGAATTAGTACGATTTTATTTGGGGTTGCCTCACTATTTTAGTGGCATATTACATTGGATATTTTTCATCGCTCTGTTGAACGAACGGATTAATATTGATATATTTTTAGAGCGTGAATA
>DHJG01000089.1:2545-3606 GCA_002404215.1 Desulfosporosinus sp. UBA4726 | reverse complement strand
AGACACAATGCTAATCAACACCCTCCCGCTGAAAATATACACAGGATTCTTTTCTTCGTTGACGTATAATCCAAATATGGATACGTCTAAAGGTTTGTAAAGGCGGTGATCGGTATTTGCAAGATATTGAAACTCAGAGCATCTTTAATAAAGATGTAGACTTAATTCGAGAGATTCTCAAAGGAAATGGCGAGCGATATAACGATATCTTGGAACGTTATCAGACTGGGTTATACCGGACCGCCTTTTACTATACCCAAAATGTTGAAGACGCGCGGGACATCACCCAGGAAGTTTTCATCAAAGCTTATAATAACTTAGCCGGATTCAAACAGGATTCCTCTTTTTCCACTTGGCTTTACCGCATTGCCGTCAATCATTGCCTCGATTGGTGCCGAAAGAAGAAACCACTACCAACAGAAGCAGCTTGTTTTGACAATCTCAGTGATGAGGAAGGGAGCCCCGAAGATCTGTTTCTTCGACAAGAAATCACTTCTGAAGTGCAGGCGGCTGTCAGTAGCCTGCCAGATATCTACAGCACTGTCCTGATTTTATATTATTTTGAGGATTTTAGTCCTCAACGGATCGCAGATATAATAGACGCTCCCAAGAGAACAGTCGAAACCCGGTTGTTCCGAGGTCGAAAAATGCTCAAGGACAAACTACAACCCACATTGTCTGGAGGTGAATGCCATGACTTGTTATCGAAGTCGGGACAACTGGCACAGCTACGTTAAAAACAGTTTAAACGTAGCAGAACTGAACGAAATGACGACCCATCTTGCGCACTGCTCTGAATGCCTGAATACGGTCTTTCTCATTAAGGAAACGGCTGGTATCTTAGCCACAAGCCGAGTAGACCTCAGTCCACCTTTAGCTATTAAAATCAACGTAATGACGGCCATCGACAAAAACAAATATCAGAAATTTGCTAATTCTTCCCACCTCTTTGCGTTGAAAAATCAGGGACTCAGCATGGTGGCCGCTGGACTCCTCCTATTCGCTCTCAACCTAACCTCTTTAACTCCTAATTTCAAAGTAAGTCAGGTTGCCGAATTAAA
>DHJG01000089.1:0-2382 GCA_002404215.1 Desulfosporosinus sp. UBA4726 | reverse complement strand
TCCGAACCTAAATAGACTAGACACAGAACTAAAAGGGGGAACCGCCATGAATTGCAACTATCATTCCAACCAAGAAGCGCAAGCCATTTGCGAGAAATGCAAACAGCCCATTTGTCCAGAATGCACGATTAAAGTAGACGATAAAACCGTCTGTCGGAACTGTATTCGACAGAATCTCACTGCAGAACCCTTAACTAAACCAAAGAAAACATTTCTAACAAAATTCTTGTTTTTTTGTTACAGTCTGATTCCAGGTGCTGCTCACATGCATCTGGGCCTTTTTCGACGCGGTCTACAATTTATGATTATCACCTTTGGGGTTATAACGCTTTCTAGTTATATCGGTCTCGAATTTTTGATACCCCTAATAGTAATTCCTGCCTGGTTTTTCAGTTTCTTTGAAAGCTATCATTTACGAAGGCAAATGGAGCAAGGCCAAACTATAAATGATCAGGATCTTTTCGACCTTCAATTATTCGATTATACCCCTCTGCTGAAGAACCGCCGCTTAATCGGCTCCACCATCACTGTCATCGGTGTTCTCAGTCTAATGCGTGTCTTCGAAAACTATTCAATCTTAGATCGTCTGTTTGGGAGTTTGAACTATTATTATGTAATTAAAGGCAGCTTAATTCCACTCTGCTTAATTCTAGGCGGTATTTACCTGATCGTTAAGGCCAAACAACAACTAAAAGCCGCTCCAGATATCACTGAAAATCCATAATCTAACTTGAATTGCAGTACTACACTGATAAAAAAATCAAACAATGGTTATACTTTATATTACCGTAGGCAATCACCCGGAAGTTGCTGAATACTTCCCTGAAAATGACGGCTAATCTACTAAATGAAGAGGTGTTCTTAATGTTTGATGACAAGATTTTAACTTGTAGGGACTGTGGTCAGGACTTTGTTTTCTCTGCGTCCGAACAGGAATTCTTTGCTGAGAAAGGGTTTACGAACGAACCAGGTAGATGCCCTTCGTGCCGCGCGGCAAAAAAGGCACAGAACCAAGGCTCCGGCGGATATAACAACAACCGTCAAGAACGCGAGATGTTTCCCGCCACCTGTGCTACCTGCGGAAAAGAAACAACAGTACCATTCCGACCATCCGGTGAGAAGCCAGTGTATTGTCGGGAATGCTTCCATCCTGCTCCACGCAACAATTGGTAAATATTCCTTCATGAAAACCTACCCAGTCATACGTTGATCGGGTAGGCTTTTTTTGTTTTTCTATATCTCTTTTGGAAGGAAATTAGGAGCTGGTCATTTAAATAAACTGAGGTATTCTCCGTAGCCCTCAGTTTCAAGTTCTTCTTTGGGTACAAAGCGCAACGCTGCAGAATTAATGCAATAGCGCAAGCCTTCAGGGGCAGGCCCGTCGTTAAAAACGTGTCCCAGATGGGCCTCAGCCTTCGTGCTCACGACTTCAGTCCTGTGCATTGAATGACTTAAATCATTCTTTTCCTGAACGACCTTTGACTTAAGCGGTTTAGAAAAGCTAGGCCACCCACAACCCGAATCAAATTTATCCTGAGAGCTAAAAAGAGGCTCCCCCGATATTAGATCAACATAAATACCCTCTTCTTTATTATCCCAGTACTCATTTTTAAAGGCTGGTTCGGTACCTCTTTCTTGTGTAACTTCATATTGTATCTTTGTTAGTTTGGATTTTAAAAGTTCTTGCTCTTTTTCTTTACTCCAGTATTCTTTTAGAAAAGCATCACGACCAGATCCTTGGCGGTACGCACGATACTTTAAAGGGTTTTTCCTATGATAGCCCTGGTGATATTCTTCTGCAGGGTAAAATTTTGTAGCAGGAAGAATTTTTGTAACGATAGGACCATCAAACCTGCCGCTTTCCTCAAGGGCCTTTTTGGACTCTTGTGCTTCACGTTGTTGATCCTTATTATAATAAAAGATTGCTGTCTGATAGGATTGCCCTCTATCAAAAAACTGCCCCCCTAGGTTCGTCGGATCAATCTGCTGCCAAAAGGTCTCCAACAATTTTCTATAAGGAAATAGTTCAGGGTCAAATGTAATCTGCACTGCCTCATAATGTCCCGTCTCTTTAGTGCAGACATCCTCGTACGTTGGATTCTCGAGAGTGCCCCCAGTGTATCCAGACACTACTCTAATAATACCCGGCATTTCTTCAAAAGGTTTAACCATGCACCAAAAGCAGCCCCCGGCAAAGGAAGCAAGTTGATATTCCTTATCATCCATAATTCACTTTCATCTCCTATACGCATGACTTGTGCAGCATGAAATCTATTTTTTGTGGGCTAAATACCCTATCGAAACATGTCGGCTGTCGCAGAAGGGTTTATTTTTTGATTGACCACAACGACAAAGGGTGACCTGATTCCTCACCGCATATTG
>DHJG01000019.1:46515-47533 GCA_002404215.1 Desulfosporosinus sp. UBA4726 | reverse complement strand
GTCTCAAGGGACAGCATTAGATGCACTTAAGCTGGACTTTCAAAAATTTATTCCTGAGTGGAATGGATTATCAGAAGAAAATGGAGCGGAAAAACTTGTAGAGTGTTTGCGAAAACTGGGCCTAAATTATGAACAACGTGTTCAACAGATGCTGAAATTAGATGGACCGGCCAAGGAAATAGAGAAAAACAGCCTAAGAGAAACCTTTAAATTTGCTCTCCTCGAAGCCATTCAGAATCAAGAAGGCCAGGGCCTTGATGATTCTGATGGACCCTTAGCTCATCTGCTTCAAAAAATTACCGGACAACAGCTGTGGTTTAAGACGGGAGCCCAGGATAGTGCTTTCATGTTACTTCAGCTTCCGTTATTAAATCAGGGACAGCCTATGCCGGTACAAATAGCGATTGAAAGTGCTCGAAAAGGATCGAAAATGGATGAGCAACACTGTCGTATTGCACTTCAGATTGAAACATTGCAGCTCGGCGACATTGGGATTGATGCCTTTTTTGATCACGATTCAGTAACGTTTCACGTTCTTAGCCATAATTTACCATTCTTACCCCAGCTTCTTGAGGAGGTTATGCCTGAAACAAAGGCACAGTTTTCCAAACTTGGTTTTAATTTAGAGAAAGTCGAAACGGGAGATCTAGACCAGAATATGGAGTTTCAGAATTTCCTTCGAGGGATTAGGCGAAGTGGAGTTGATGTTCAGAGATGAAAGAAAAGAAAGAGAAGGCCGCAGCACTAGTTTATGATCAAACAGGAGCGCCTAGGATCGTAGCTAAAGGGGCAGGCGAAGTAGCTAAAAAAATGATTGAAGCCGCTGAAGCAGAAGGGATTCCTATTCAGAAAAATGAAGTGCTTGTTGAAGCACTGATGCAGGTTGAGCTGACGAAAGAAATTCCACCTCAGCTGTATCGTGCAGTGGCAGAGATTCTAGCTTTTATATATAGGCTGGAAAAAACTAAATCGCGCGCAAGTACTGTATCTACTCATAAATAAACTAAAAATACAAAGC
>DHJG01000019.1:5402-46487 GCA_002404215.1 Desulfosporosinus sp. UBA4726 | reverse complement strand
GCTTTGTATTTTTAGTTTATTATGCATCCATTTCTCGGTTCTTCTTTGATAAGCGTTTTATTTCTAAGCGCTTTCTTGCTAATATTCCTGCCACTTTGCCGCTGTCACCGAGAAGGATACCCTGTAATCTCCATTCGCGAAAGGTCTGCCAAAATTGTTGTTCTGAAATTCTGCGAGTATACTCTTCAGATTCCTCATCGAATGGCCAGAAAACATCAACCCACAAGGTTCCTTTGTTGGTGAGAACCAGTACAAAATGAAGAAGTTCCGGGTTGTAAGATTCGGAATCTTGCATCAAAATGTGTGACCGACCGTTAGGGAAATCAGTACGAATGTAAACAAGTTTCATTCACTATCCCCCTTTTTGAAACTTCAGTGAGTCTGATGTTGCAACTTTAGTATAGCATGAAATAATGAAATAAACGAGATGAGAGTTGAACCACGTCACGCTACTCTTGGTTGTTAGGCAGACTATGTTAGACAAGTCTTATCAAAAATCCTTATACATTAAATTATGCAAAACGTTGAGTCGAAGTTCAAATAATAATAGAATGTTACAATGGAATTCGGGATACAATAAAAATGTAAATAATGTGATTTGGAAGGATTTGATATTATGCTCACAGTTATTCATACGTTTAACGGTCCCGATGCAGACCGAATATTAGGAGAAGTTCGAACAGGTATTCAGTCTGTGGAGACTATTAATGGATTTAAATTTGCATCAGTGAACAAACAAGAAAACACTGAGGATATTATGCTGTTCTCGAAATGGGAAAATCGTTCCGCTTATGAAAATTGGGCAGAAATCGTTGGTGAAAATAAGGCGTTCAAGTCAGCCACGCCGCAAATGTTCGAGGTTCTTGAAGAAAAGTACTAAGAACGGAACGGATTTCAGAGGTGCTATGAGTGTTGAACTCATGGCACCTTTTATAATTAGTCTTTAAATTCAGCAAAGGATTGCAGGTTCTTAAGCAATTTCTGATAAGCCAATTCAAGGTGCCTCAGCACTGATTTTTTGGCGATAGGGAAAAGATGATCGTCAATTTGACGAACCGGCATGATGCCCATGAGGGCATTGGTCATGAAAATTTCATCAGCTAGTAATAACTCGGACAAGGGATATGAACCTTCGTAGGTGGGGATTTGTAGAGCTTGAGCTAAACCTAGAACAATTTGGCGACGCGTTCCAGGTAAACATCCGCTTGAAAGAGAGGGGGTGTAGAGTGCCTCACCTTTGATGAAAAAGAGATTACTCATAGTGCCTTCGGAAAGATAGCCTCCAGTATTAAGCCATAGGCCTTCTTCAGCACCATTATGTTTAGCGACTTCCTTGGCCAAGATATTCTCCATATAATTTGTTGATTTAATTGAGGTTAAGGGAGAATGTTCATTGCGAAGAGAGGGCAATACATGGAGTCGTATTCCTAATGCATATTGAGTGGGCGTGTAGGGAATGAATCGTTTGTGGAGCAGGAGCTGGGACGGAAGGTGGGTCTCCGGCGCTCCACCACTTAAAGTGATGCGGAGTGCATAAGGGGATGTTCTAGGAGCCTGTTCGATAAATTCTTGGATTCGTTGTAACCATTGATCTTTATTCGGTAGCTTGAGACCTAAAAGATCAGCGCCCTTATTCATTCGCTGCCAGTGAAGGTCTATAAATAGTGGACCTTGTTCAGTAATGAGGAGTGTTTCAAAAATTCCAAATCCAAATAAAGCCAGTCGGTCATTAGATGATAATGTTTCATTGAGAATCATCGGAGGTGTCCTTTCAAAACCCTAAACAGGGCCTTTGCTTTATCAAGCGTCTCATAATATTCACTCTCAGGTACTGAGTCTGCGACAATGCCTCCACCAACGTGCACAAAGGCCTTTCCGTCTTTCAGCAAGATCGTTCGGATGACAATATTAAAGTCCCAAGCACCATCGAAGCCCATATAACCGATGCTGCCCGTATATAAGCCACGTTTGTAAGGTTCCATTTCTTCAATAATCTCCATGGCTCTAATTTTAGGAGCACCGGTGATCGACCCGCCAGGGAAAACTGCTTGTAAAATATCACTGGGCTTTAGCCCTTTTAAAAGTTGTCCGGTAATGGTCGATGCTAGATGCCAGACGGTTGGGTATTTTTCAAGCGCAATTAAATCTCGTACTCTCACAGTTCCAAATTCGCAAATGCGCCCGAGGTCGTTTCGTTCTAAATCAATGATCATCGTTAGTTCGGCACGATCCTTCGAACTACTTTGAAGTTCAACTGCCTGTTTTTGATCGTCTGATGGCGATTTTCCACGGGGGCGAGTCCCCTTAATTGGACGGGTCTCGATTTTTCCACTCGGTTGAATCCGTATAAATCGCTCAGGAGAACTGGAAAGTATCTGAAAATCGGAATAAGGAAGAAAAGCAGCAAAAGGAGCAGGATTTTGTTTGTGAAGTTGAGTATAAAGATTCCAAACATCTCCTTGCCAGGCCATCGAAAAACGTTGGGTAAGATTGGCTTGGTAGATGTCTCCTGCATAGATATAGTCAATCACCCGTTTTAAATCAACTAGATAATGTTCGCGTGAGACGCTGGGGATGATGACTGAGTTGGGATAGGTAGCTTGGTTTTCAAGGTCTTGAGATTCTCCAAGTTGTTCTGGGACAAACGAGTTGAGGAATTGTTCCAGGTTTTCGACGCGAGAGTGGGCTAAATCGGCATTACAGGTTCCGTTTTCCTCAACACCACAAGCTGTAACCCAGTAGCTGCCCTGAGTATGATCATAAACAACAATCCCATCATACCAGGCAAAACGCCAAAGAGGTAAATTTAAATCATCTTCAGCGTAATCAGGAAGTGATTCAATCTCGCTTTTAAGATCATAACTTAAAAAACCGACGGCACCACCTGAGAAGGGGAAAGGGGAGTGAAGCACTTGGTATTTGTCAGAACACTCATTAAGAAAGTCAAAACAATCGGAAGTATGCAGAGGGATGGTTTCCTGATGTGAGCGGTTCGGCCAGAGAAGTTCAAGACGATCAGGATAGGCTGTTGCTTCCAAAAATGGGGACGATCCCATATAAGAATAGCCACCTAGCTCTTCATAACCCTCTCCACTATCTAAAAAAAATGGAGAGGGTTTTTCTTTAAAGGCTTGGAGTAAGAGGCAAGGTGGAACTGAAATAGAAAGAGGCTTGGCGATCCATGGTGAGAGAGAACTATGAAGATGCCAAGCTTTGGAATTTTGAATGGCATTTTTCAATAATTGATGTCCTGCTTGGGTTAAGATGGCTTCAGGATGAAACTGAATTCCTTCTATAGGCAGGGTTTTATGTCGAATGCCCATAATTTCGCCATCCTCTGTCTCTGCAGTAATTAATAATTCATTAGGAAGAGTAGAACGCTCTATAATTAGCGAGTGATAACGGGTAACCTCCAGAGGATTAACGAGGTCTCGGAATACGCCCTGTTGATCATGACGTATGGGTACCGTTTTTCCATGAATAGGTCGCTTCGCTCGGATTACGTTGCCACCAAAAAATTGTCCGATGGCTTGATGGCCAAGACACACACCCAGAATCGGGATTCGCCCCATAAAGTGCTTAATGACGGCCAAGGATAATGGAGTTTCGTCGGGAGTGCGTGGGCCAGGTGAGATCACGATTAAGTCAGGGTGTAGTGCTTCGATATCTTCTAAGGTGCAGGCGTCTTGGCGTTTGACAATGATTTCCTCTCCGAGTTCACCGAAGTACTGATAGAGGTTATACGTAAAAGAATCATGATTGTCCAGCAAAAATATCATTGTTATTTCCCCTTTAAATATAGACGATTTAAATTTCGAATTGATAGAATACACTTATATTATAGTATCTCTGAGACGGGGTGTCTTTATATTTCTTTTGCTTTAAAAAAGTTTAAAATAACAATAAAGTACATGGATAGCAACAAGTTTTCAGCCGTCTGTTGTAGTCTTTGTTTCACAAAATAAAAAAAAGAAGTTACCAACGGCAACTTCTTTTTTTTACTCTGGACTATGCAACATTTCAGTCAATGCTTCAAATGCGGGTTGAAGGTTAGGGTTATCTATTCCTTGCAGTATAAGAGTCTGATTGAGGGTAACTTGCCCGATATTGGCACCTTTAACTTCTATTTGGAGAGACTGAACATCAAGGGTTAGATCGTGCTGATCTACTACAAAAGTCATGCGCTTCGGCTTGGCGAAATTTGCCTGAAGGCTTGTTGTAGTAGTAGGGGGTTGTTTCGATGATTCTAACGTACTGGGGGTATGCAAATCACTTAGTACAAAAGAAGATTCTAAAAGTAACTTCTGCATGATAGCCATATTTGTATTCCAAGGTAATTCTATAACTTCAGATTGAGTCTCTCCCAAAGGGGAAACAGATAAAATAACGTACGTATCGTCTTGCGTTAAATAAGGTTTCGCTGAACAACCGCTAAGAAATAAACTGGTGGATAAAACAGCAAGACTGAGTACGAATGCTGAAATTGTCCGTTTAAGCAACAAAGGGAAACCTTCTTCCTAACAAAAGTCGAGATATTAATCTACCCAGCTTTAAATATATTCGCTGTAGAATGCTTAAATCCTGCTTTTCGTTGATTCCTTTCGTAAAAATGTTGTACAATGGCACGAGAGAGGGGTCAACATTGTGGCTAAAGATATCGTGGTTTTTGAGGTGGAGACAATGGGCTTCGAGGGTGATCAGGGTGAAATTATTGAATTTGCCGCCCTGCGAATCCGTGAGGGAAAGATTCAAGAATCATGTCATTTTCTTGTTCGACCAGAACAAGGAATAACTAGTGAAATTTTAATTCTAACTAGTATACTGGAGGAAGAGCTTAATTGCGCGTCTTTGTTACATGAACATCGCCAAGAAATATTGGATTTCTTTGAGGACGCAATTCTTGTTGGTCATCAAGTATCTCTTGCCCTCTCTACCCTGGAAAAGAAATTAAACGTCTGCTTTCAGCAGCCCTTATGGGATACGTTGGAATTAGCCCGGATCTTTTTTCCAACCATGCATCATTATCAATTATCTTTTTTGGCGGAGAAACTTTCATTATCGTTGGGAGATGAAACGAGGCTTCACCGGTCGGAAACCAATGCATGGTTAACTTGGAAACTCTTTGAGACTTGCAGAAATAAAGGTTTGGAATTTGACCTTAGTTTCTTTGATCAAGCAAATAGTTTTCTGGAAGGGTGGGCGGGGAGAGGTTTTATAGATGAATTGCAGAAAGAGGTATCACGTCGCTTTCCTGACCGCCCAATTCGAACGGATCTTGTCCTTGCCACTCTCAATGAGGGGCTATTTGGTCGTCAACAAACTCCAATGGCTAATTTTCCAGAATCCCTAGACTGGGTTGTTAATAGTTTTTCGCCAGGGGGAATTCTTGAAGGTAATTTACCTGGTTACGAAAGCCGCCCTGGTCAGGTGAAAATGGCAAAACTAATCGCAGAAGGTCTTACATCCTCACATCATGTTGTTGTTGAAGCTGGAACAGGAACGGGGAAGTCATTCGCGTATTTAATTCCGTGCTTATGGTCTGCAAAAAAAACAGGTAGAAAAGTAGTGGTTGCCACCCATACCATACCACTTCAAGAACAACTTCAAAAAAAGGATATTCCTATCTTGGCAGCTGTGTTGCCATTTCCTTTTCGTGCTTCCGTATTGAAAGGGAAGAGCAACTATTGTTGTCTGAAGAAATGGCAGGGAATTTTGGTCAATCCAAGAGAAATTTCAGGGAAAGAACCAAAACTTGCGATTTTAAGTATCCTTGTTTGGCTTAGAGAAAGCTTGGCAGGGGATATCCAGGAGCTCGCGAATGTTCCTGGACTCGTGCAGATTTGGTCTAATATAGGTGCAGATAATGAAACCTGTATTCCAGGAAGGTGTGCTAAGTCCGGCGTTTGCTTTTTATTAAGAGCCCGTAAGAAAGCAGAAGAGGCGGATGTTTTAATTGTGAATCATTCCCTACTCTTTGCAGATCTTAAGACGGATTATAATGTCTTGCCGGAATATCATCAGTTGGTAATTGATGAAGCCCATCAGATTTATCAAACCGCACTTCAACATCTCGGCTCTGATATGAGCCTAGAAGGGGTAACGCGTGTCCTGGAAACTATTTATAGACCTAATGGGGCAAGCTTTTACGGAACGGTCAAGCAAAGATTGGGAGCTCTTGCACAACGTGTACCCTCTGTGTCTTGGGACATATTTTCTAAACGATTAGAGGGCATTCCTGAACTTTGTCCTAAGGTCTTGGAACAGCTGGAGGAATTCTTTCAGCTATTGACGATGATTTTAGGAACGGAACGGACGTTTCGATTTGTTGCAAGTCATATGACCAGAACTTGGTGGAGCGGTTTAAGTGTTCAGGTTGAAAACTTGTTTGGACGGATCAAAGCGTTACTTAGCGCCCTCGAAAGCTTGGCAAGTACTTTAAGCGGTGAAGATGCTGATGAGACGGAAGAGTTAAAATATATTTTAGCCAGTCATCAAAGAGAGTTACAAGCACTTTTGGACACGCTAATACTAGTCATAAACGTAAAGAACCCGAAACAAGTAACCTGGCTTGAACAAAACTCAAGGCTATATTTAAAGACCTCTCCAATTGAAGTTAGTGATATTTTAGAGGAGAAAATCTTTTCTCGTCTCGATGCTGTGATTCTAACCTCGGCAACCTTGAGTATATCTGATTCGTTTGATCATTTTCTACGAGATGTTGGACTATCCTTAACGACAAAAACTGCACGGGTAGATTCGCCATTTGATTATGAACGTCAGATGAACTTTCTCGTAGTCAAGAATGGAATCAACCTCAAAACTTCGGATGAGGAAAAAGCGAGGGAACTCTCAGAGTTCATTACTGAAGTAGCGAAGCGCATGAATGGTCGGACGTTAGTTCTGTTCACTGCGCATAAATTACTCCGTGAAACCTATGCCTCTTTGTATCCGAAATTGGCACGCATCGGTATTGAAACATTAGCACAAGGAGTACATGGAGAACGGAGTACACTACTTGAAGCTTTTAAGAAAAATTCAAGAAGTGTACTGTTAGGTGCGAATAGCTTCTGGGAGGGGGTTGATATCCCGGGGGATGCATTATCTTGTGTCATCTTGGTCAAACTTCCATTTTGGCCACCGACCTTACCCTTAATTGAGGCACGGTCAGAGTATCTGGTATCACAAGGTCGAGATCCTTTTCAAGAACTCTTGCTGCCCGAAGCTGTCATTCGTTTTAAACAAGGGTTTGGTCGCCTAATTCGTTCCAAAGGGGATCGAGGAATGGTCATCTTGCTCGATGATCGCGTTATTGATAAATATTACGGTAGGTTCTTTTTAAGTTCTTTACCCATTCAAACACATATTCGAGGAGAAAATGCGCTTGTGCTTCGTAAAATTGAGGAGTGGAATGCTAGAGGATTAGATGAAGAGCTTTAATAATAGCCATAAAAATGGTAGACTAAAGAAAATTAAGATGAGGAGGTCAATTTTTCGGTGAGACAATATCCCATTTCCCGTGATGGTTGGTTGTATCTGGCGATAGCAGCTGTTCTAATGGCTTTAGCCTATTGGACTTGGCCTTGGCTAGTAGTATTACCAGGTATTCTGTTCTTTTTTATATTATTCTTTTTTCGAAATCCTGAAAGAGATATTCCAACTGACGAATTAACGTTAGTTTCTCCCGCTGATGGCGTTGTCATGGATGTGGAAAGGGTTTTAGAAGACCAGTTCCTTGGCGGAGAAAGCATACGCGTCCGTATCTTTTTAAGCGTATTTAACGTTCATGTTAACCGCAGCCCGATGGCGGGTAAGGTTGTTTTTCGTGCCTATCGACCGGGAAAGATGATTCCTGCCTTTAAAAGTCATGCTTCAGAGTTGAACGAGAAAAACTATGTGGGAATCCAAAATAAACATTTGCAAATTTTAGTGACGCAAGTGACTGGTTTTATTGCTCGTCGGATCGTGTGTTGGGTCAATAAAGAAGACGTTTTATTTAAAGGGGAAAGGTTTGGGCTAATCAAGTTTGGTTCGTGTACAGAGATTTTTGTGCCTACAAACGTAGCGATTATGGTTAGTCCTGGGGATAAGGTGCGTGGCGGAGTAAGTGTAATAGGGAGAGTGAGTGTAGAATGAGAGGGAATCCAATTCATGCTAGCATGATCCCAAGCATCTTTACCTTGGCAAATTTGTTTTTTGGTTTTCTTGCCTTGATATGGGTAATCGAAGGTAAGTTCACATTAGCGGCTACGATGATTTTATTATCTGTTTTAATGGATAGTCTAGACGGAAAGGTAGCTCGTCGGCTTTCTGTAAGCTCAGATTTTGGAAAAGAACTTGATTC
Organism: Desulfosporosinus sp. UBA4726; assembly: GCA_002404215.1. Taxonomy (GTDB): domain Bacteria; phylum Bacillota; class Desulfitobacteriia; order Desulfitobacteriales; family Desulfitobacteriaceae; genus Desulfosporosinus. The sequence continues at coordinate 38,146 of DHJG01000019.1, read as the reverse complement.
ATTGAGTGATTTAGTCTCTTTCGGGGTAGCACCTGCAATTCTTACATATCAGGCAATTTTGGAGCCCCAACAACCGGAGTATGTAAGGTATGTTGGTTTAGCTATTGCCGCGGTTTTTGCATTATGTGGCGCAATTCGCTTGGCACGTTTTAATATGCTGAACATTACAACCCATTTTGTAGGGGTCCCAATTACCTTTGCAGGGGGTTTAATGGCTCTGTTAATGTTCTTGCGAAATACTCTACCTTGGTATATTTATCCGGTAAGTATGGTGATTTTAGCCTTTTTAATGGTTTCTACGTATAAGGTCCCGAAATTAGGCAAGTAGTAGGGGACTTGTGTGATACAGCGCTCGGTAAGACCTCGTGCTGTGTCACACAAGTCCCGGTTTTGGGTCGAGGAACAGAGCGTTGGGGAGACAGCACATTTCATGTGCGTCGTCTTGTTTATGGGGTCGCTATGCAAGTCGAGGGACGGTTTTGACTTCATTAAAACGTCACGTTGTACCCGACGGCCTACCGGGCTTGAGCCGAGGAATGGAGTGTGGCGGAGACGGCACATTTTATGTGCACCGTCTTGCCTATTGGGTCGCTTACACAGAGTATGCTAGTTGAGGTTAATTATCTGTAATTTGAAGAGCAGGGAAGGATTTACCTTCCCTGCTCTTTTGTTCACCCTTAACACTGTTTAGGCATATAGTATGGCACGGGACCGAACGTTTAAGGGGGACATATGATGGATAATCAACAAGTTAGTTGGAACAGTGTGGGATTACGTATAGTTCAAGGATTAACGACTACGATTGATGCGGTTCGTCAACTGGATGTTCAGGAGGCCTCTTTAGTAATGCGGTTATTAGGGAAGAGTTGTACCCGTATGGTCAAGGAGGGTGTTGGACATCAATTTGGACTCGCGTTGATCGAAACGAGTGCCCAATTGGCGATGAAAGAGTCATTAGTTATAGAAGATGTTCTTAGAGTAATTACAGGTATTATTGGTCGCCTCTATTTTACTGCAAATACTGAGGAAGAACGCCAATTTGTTGCTCAACTTGAAGAGGCAGTAAAAAATTACCAACTTGCTTAGACCGTATTCATGATTTCCGTGGCATAAACTACTACAAAGTGGAATATTTCAAAAACAGGATGTAAAGGAGGACGGGGTCTATGCGAATTTATTACGTTCGGTTACCTGAGTTTGTACTTAATGTGTTGAGAAAAGTTTTTGGATAAAAGTGGCATGAAAGACGCTGTTCCCTCCTAGAATAGATAGTAAAGACAAGCAAGGAGGGAAATTATGCGTCAGAGTCGTTATGTATGGTTACTTGGGATATCACTCTTTTGTTTAATCACTTTAATTAGCTTAAAAACGCCTCAAACAGTGATATCAACTCTAGCAGATCCTCAATATGGGGATTCTCCACGAACGACAATTCAACACTTCTGGAACCTTATGGATCTTCGTCAAACAGACCTCGCTCGTGATTTATTAATTTTACCGGAGGGATCTTCGGACGAAAATGAATTTAAGGCTTGGGCAACTAGGTTGAACAAAGATCCTATGTTGTCGTTACAAAAAGTGGAGTTCATGAACACTGATTTGGGAATTTCGCAAGCCGTAGTTGTACGCGTTTCTTGGACATCACTAGATCAAGGAGTACAGCGTGTAACATTTTCTATTAACCTGAAGCAAACTGAAAATGGTTGGCGTATTCAACGAATCAAGCAAATCAATGACCCCTCATGATCTAGCTCCTAATTGGATTAATCCTAATGCAGAAAAAGCGATGAATTAAAGACAGTAAAAAGCGGATGTTTTACATCCGCTTTTTACTGTTTAGGATAGATCTGAATTATTTAACATGAATGGCATCTGTTGGACAGCCATCGGCGGCCTCTTGAGCGGATGATTCATTCGCACTTGGTACCGGGTTTGTATACGCCACTGCTAAGCCGTCATCCTCCATCTTAAAGACTTCAGGACAGAATTCTGGGCAAGCTCCGCATCCGATACAAGCATCTTTATCTACTGCAGCAATCATTTTTTACCCTCCTTAAACTAAACTAAGGTTATTCTACCCTTGTCAAAAGCAACTATTCACGATAGCTTATATATAAAAGGTTTCTTGAAAAATTATAGTTATTAACAACATTTATAGGAGTGGTGATCTATGCCATTGGAAACACGAATTCGTCCAGCTGAGAGAAAGGATCTGCAACGACTAAATGAGATTTATAACTGGGCTGTATTGCATACAGCAGCCACGTTTGATCTGGAGGAGCGCACAGTCGAACAAAATGAACAATGGTTTGTTTCCCATCAGCCGTCTTTTTATCCCTTATACGTAGTTGAGACCAACAAGAATGTTCTTGGATGGGGGAGTTTATCGCCGTTTCATCCGAGGGAGGCCTATCGTCTGACCGGTGAGTTTTCCATTTATCTCGCACCGGAATATCATGGAAAAGGAGTGGGAAATTTACTTCTGCAACATCTTTGCCAGTGTGCTCAGATGCTTGGATATCATTCTTTAATTGGGCTAATTACAGCAACAAATTTAGCGAGTCTAGGTTTAGCAAAAAAACATGGTTTTTTGCAGGTGGGATGTTTTCATGAGGTAGGTAGAAAATTCGAACAGTGGTTAGATGTCATTGTTGTTCAAAAAAATATTCACTCAAGCCAATTCACGCCGGTGACTTAAGATACAATAACGATTATCTGAAAATCATCTAAAAGATATATAATCTGAATCTATACATAGATTCTTTACAGTTAAGCTTTTCTCAATGTATTAACCCCTTCGCTCATTTGCCTTATTTTTTACGATTTCGACATTGAGCCTAACATATAATAAGGTCACCGGCGTCGAGCGGGTATCGCTTATTAAAGGCAGAAAGTGTAAACCGGAATACAGTTAAGGCGGGATGATATGGTCAACAAGATTAAAATCATTGTTGCGGATGATAATCGTAATTTATGTCAAATGCTACAAAATTATTTACAAGACCAAGAAGATCTAATGTTGGTCGGTCTAGCATATAACGGATTAGAGGCTTGGGAGCTCATTCAAACTCAGGAACCAGATTTGATCATCCTTGATTTAGTGATGCCAAATTTGGATGGATTAGGCGTATTGGAACGCATTAATGCGCGAACAACGATGACTCGACCTAAAATTATCATGTTAACCGCTTTTGGGCAAGAATCACTCACGCATCAGGCGATGATGCTTGGTGTAGACTATTTTATTCTAAAACCATTCGACTTGGATATTCTCAGCAAACGTATTCGTTCTTTAATGCTGGATACGTCGTCCGATTCCTCTCAATTTTCATCCTCAGCTTCTCCAAATGTGACAACTGTAGGAAGCACCGTCAATCTTTGCGTTGAAGTGACCGCCATGATGCATCAGATTGGAATTCCTGCCCATGTAAAGGGTTACCAATATATACGAGACGCTATTTTGATGGTGGTAGAGGATGTTTCTTTGTTAGGAGCCGTGACCAAAGAACTCTATCCTGATATTGCAAAAAAATATGATACTGCACCTAGTAGGGTAGAACGCGGAATTCGCCACGCTATAGAGCTAGCCTGGGAACGTGGACATACAGATACTCTAAAACGAATTTTCGGATATTCTATGAATATCGAGCGCCAAAAACCTACAAACTCCGAATTCATTGCATTGCTTGCAGATAAATTAAGAGTAATGAGTAAAGTAAGCTAATTCTGATCAAACCTATATCTGTATAGGGAGGTTAGAAGTTGGCTAGGCAAACATCTCTAGGTTGAAAAAACTAGGAGGTGTTTTTCGTTTTTCACAGTCATAATTGAAATAAAGAGGAGGTGAATTAGTTGGATTAGTTGAGTAAATACTATTATCAGTCGATCTAGTCAATCTACAAGGGTAGAATATAAATCATTAACTGTATTGGGCGCTTTCTGTTGGCATTCCGAGTATTAAGTATATAAAAAACAATTTTGGTAAACTAAAAATATTAGGAGGATACATATCCAAGTTTGTCGAATACTATTACGATACATGCCTTGAAAAGCGTGCAAGAAGAAAGGAATGAGAACATGTTTAGGAAGAACAAATTGGGAGTGATGATCCTAGCAGCTACACTAATGCTAAGCATTACAGTAACTGGCTGTGGTACAGGAGGATCAACCTCCACAACCTCAAAGGAAATGAAAACTAGTTATAACTCTGGAGCTGAGCCAAAAACACTAGATCCCCAGATGTCTAATGGTATCCCGGAAGCGATCGACGAAATGAACCTATTTGAAGGTCTAACTCGTTTAGATAAGGCTAGCGTCGCGCAGCCCGCAATCGCAGAAAAAATCGATGTATCGGCTGATGGCCTGAAATATACGTTCCATCTGCGTGACTCCAAATTCAGTAATGGAGACCCTCTGACAGCTGAAGATTTTAAATTTGCATGGATGCACGCTATGGATCCTGCCAGTGCCGCTGAATATGCCTACCAGGTATCTGACTATATCAAGGGCGGAGCTGCTTACAATGCGAAAACAGGAAAAGCTGAAGATGTCGGCATTAAAGTGATTGACCCCAAGACACTAGAAGTAACTCTCGAAAATCCCACCCCATACTTCTTAGAACTAACGGCGTTCCCCACATATTACCCAGTTGATAAAAAGGTAGTTGAAGCGAATAAGGACTGGAACCTCAAAGCGGAGACATTTGTCTCTAATGGCCCCTTTAAAATGCAATCTTGGGCTCATAATGACAAAATAGTTCTAGTAAAGAACGATAATTACTGGGATGCAAAATCGGTTAAACTTACAGAACTTACGCTTAGTCTGATTGAAGATCGTAAAGCTGCTGTGACAGCCTATGAAGCTGGTCAAATTGATGGTGTGGACAATGGGGTTCCTGCCGACGATAATGCACGCCTGCTCAAGTCGGGAGATTTAAAGGTTGTCCCTCAGATTGGTACCTATTTCTACCGCTTTAATGTTACCAAAAAGCCATACGACGATCCTAGAGTGCGCCAGGCTCTAGCGATGGCGATTGACCGTAAAAAAATTGTTGATACAGTTAATCAGACAAATGAAAAGAGCGCTTTCGCCTTTACTCCTTATGGGATTCATGATGCTGACCCCAGTAAACAATTTCGTGATGTTGGCGGTGACTACTTCAAAGAAGATCTAGCCAAGGCTAAGCAACTTTTGGCGGATGCTGGTTTCCCGGATGGAAAAGGATTCCCGGAAATCAAGATCTTATTTAACTCCGACCCCAATCACGAAAAAGTTGCAACCGTTATCCAAGATATGTGGAGTAAAAACCTCGGCATTAAGTCTTCCCTCCGTGTCGAAGAATGGAAAGTTTATCAGGAATCTGAGCAAAAACTCAATTATGACGTCGCTCGTGCTGGTTGGATTGGTGACTATATGGATCCAATGACTTTCTTAGATATGTTTGTCACGAAGGGTGGCAACAACCAAACTGGATGGAGTAATCCACAATATGATACTCTCATTTCTGGTGCCAAGAAAAATTCTGATATTAAAGCTCGTATGCAGCAATTGCATGACGCTGAAAAGATCTTAGTGACAGAAATGCCTGTATTACCTATTTATTACTATAACCTCAAATACACTGAAAAGTCATATGTTAAAGGGGTAATTCACTTTCCTACTGGTATGGTAGACTTTAAAACCGCAACTGTAGAGAAATAAGACAGACCCTGGATTGCCCTACTAGAATACCGGTAATAGAGGCGGCAGCTTAGTCCACCTCTCTTATCGGTATTTGTTTTTGTTTTTGTTAGGGAGGCCACCCGTATCGACATTTTTTGACAGTGGACAAAAATAAATCAAAGACTTAAAATGAGAACTGTTATTAAGGAGGGGGGATAAAATTGGTAAAATACTTGATACAACGTATAGCATCGTCGTTTTTAGTCCTATTTCTAGTCATTAGCCTAACTTTTGTTTTAATGCATGCCATTCCCGGTGGCCCTTTTTCATCAGAGAAGGTGCTTCCTGATGCTGTGAAGGCAAACATCGAGGAACGTTATCATCTTAATGACCCGCTCTCCAAGCAGTATGTCGATTATCTAGTAAATATTGCTCATTTCGATTTGGGTCCCACCTTTCGTTATGCAGGAAGAAGTGTTAATGATCTCATTCAAGACGGCATGCCCAAAACAGCAGCTGTCGGTTTATTGGCAGCGATATTTGGTATCGGTGGCGGCCTAATTTTAGGAACAATATCGGCCTTAGGTCAGAATAAAACTCCTGATATTGTAGCAACTGTATTTTCTACGATCGGTATATCAGTGCCTAGTTTCGTCCTTGCGACGCTATTTCAGTACTATTTAGGTTATAAAACAGGTTGGTTTCCCCCGGTCGGCTGGGGTGAATTGAAACAACTTGTGCTGCCTTCACTTGCCTTAAGTGCCTACCCTGTCGCCCAGGTAACACGATTAATGCGGACAAGCATGTTGGATGTTTTAGGTCAAGATTATATTCGCACGGCTCGTGCCAAAGGCCTACCTGGATATCTTATTATTACACGACATGCCATGCGTAATGCGCTATTACCAGTAATTACTTATTTAGGACCCTTCTTTGCTTATATTCTGACCGGTAATTTCGTGGTTGAATATGTTTTTAATATACCTGGTATAGGTCAATTCTTCGTTACCAGTATCAATAATCGTGATTATCCAACGATTATGGGAATTACTATATTGTATTGCACGCTCCTTGTGGCATTTAACCTGTTGGTGGATATCGCCTATACGTTGGTTGATCCTCGAATTAAATTGACCACGCAGAAGGGGGCTTGATCATGAGCTTATCACCCAAGATGTTCGAACTAGTGAAATCTCAAGTTTCTGCGGATGCTATTGCTCGTCCGAGTACTACTCTTTGGCAAGATGCGTGGCGGCGGTTTAAGAAGAATTATCTCGCTATGCTCGGTCTGGTAGTCCTTGCTCTGCTCGTGCTTTTTTCCTTTATTGGTCCCCTGTTTTCACAGTTCAATTTCTATACGAATAATCTCGAGGCTCTCTATGCCTCTCCGTCGTGGATCCATCCCTTTGGCACAGATGATTTAGGCAGAGATATTATGACACGGATCATGTATGGTGGAAGAATTTCTTTGGAAATTGGCTTAGTTTCGGTCATGATTAATTTAGTGCTAGGAGTCTTTTACGGCGGTATCTCTGGTTATTTCGGCGGTAGAGTTGATAATATTATGATGCGTATTATCGACATCATTTACAGTGTGCCAGACTTACTCTACGTGATTTTGCTTATGGTTGTTTTGGGACAAGGTGGTCTGTGGAATATCATGATCGTGTTAGGGATTGTTAACTGGATGCCTATGGCTAGAATAGTCCGAGGGCAAATCCTGACGTTACGTGAACAGGAATATGTTTTGGCTGCCCGTACGCTGGGAGCAAATACCCAGCGATTGTTATTAAAACACCTTATCCCCAACACGGTTGGGCCAATTATAGTGACGGTTGCTTTGCAGATCCCTGCCGCCATCTTTATGGAGGCCTTCCTTAGCTTTATTGGCATTGGTATCATGCCCCCTTTAGCGAGCTGGGGTTCTATGGCATCAGCGGGTAGGTTAAGCATTCCCTCACATCCCAATGCCTTGCTTTTTCCTTCGATGGCTATCGCCATCACAATGTTAGCGTTTAACTTTGTCGGAGACGGTCTGCGGGACGCCTTTGACCCTAAAATGCGGAAGTAGAGGAGTATGAGATATGGCACATTTGCTTGAAGTTAAAGACTTATGCACCTCCTTCTTTACCTATGCTGGTGAAGTTAAGGCAGTTAATGGTGTAAGCTTTCACATGGACGTTGGTGAGGCGATAGGTATTGTCGGGGAATCTGGCTGTGGAAAGAGCGTTACGGTACAATCCATAATGCGTTTAATTCCCAACCCCCCAGGTAAAATCATAGGTGGCAGTGTTAATTTTCTAGGGGTGGACCTACTGAAAAAAAGTGAAAAACAAATGGAGTCTATCCGTGGTAAAGATATTAGTATGATTTTTCAAGATCCTATGACCTCGCTTAATCCAGTACTCACTGTTGGGTTGCAACTGACAGAGGTTCTTAAGCGGCATGAAGGGCTAAGTGGTAAGGGAGCAACTGATCGTGCAGTCGAACTTTTAGAACTGGTAGGAATATCTAATCCCGAAAGCCGTTTAAAACAGTATCCCCATCAGTTTTCAGGTGGCATGCGGCAACGAGTTATGATTGCCATTGCCTTGGCCTGTAACCCCAAATTGCTGATTGCAGATGAGCCCACTACGGCCCTCGACGTTACGATTCAGGCTCAAATCCTAGAATTAATGAAGGACCTTAAGAGCAAGATTAATACCTCTATTATTATGATTACCCATGATTTGGGTGTCGTAGCGGGGCTTTGTAGCCGGGTTATAGTTATGTACGGCGGAAAAATCATTGAAAGTGGCAATATCGATGATATTTACTATAAACCAAAACATCCTTATACTTGGGGACTTTTGAAATCAGTACCACGTCTGGATGCGGATAAGAATACGAAGCTCATCCCTATCCCTGGAACACCCATAGACCTTCTTGATTCTCCAAAAGGGTGTGGATTTGCGTTACGTTGCACTCACTGTATGCAAATTTGCATAGAGCAAGCCCCGGAATATACTCAACTTGGCGAAGGACACCAGGTCGCTTGCTGGCTACAACATCCTCAGGCGCCCAAAGTGGCTGAGCTGGAAGGGAGTGTGTAGATCATGGCAGGACGTGAAGAATATATCTTAGAAGTCAATAATTTGGTCAAACACTTCCCTTTAGGTGGCGGCTTGTTTTCTAAGAAACAACAAATAGTGCAGGCTGTTAATGGAATTAGCTTTAAGGTCAAAAGAGGGGAAACTCTGGGCATAGTAGGAGAAAGCGGGTGCGGTAAGTCAACGGCTGGAAGGTCAATCATTCGGCTTTATGAACCAACTGCCGGCCAGATTATCTTCGAAGGCAAGGACGTTACGAAGGCCAAAGGGAATGACCTGATGGAGCTTCGTCGCAATATGCAAATGATTTTTCAGGATCCCTATGCTTCCCTAAATCCCAGAATGACGGTTGGGGATATTGTGGCTGAGGCCATCGATATTCATAGATTGGCTCGAGGTCAAAAACGAACCGATCGGATTTTAGAATTGCTGAAGATAGTGGGGTTAAACCCAGAACATGCCAATCGGTTCCCTCATGAGTTTTCAGGAGGACAAAGGCAGAGGATTGGAATTGCCAGAGCCCTGGCAGTTAATCCAAGTTTGATTATTTGCGACGAACCTATATCTGCCTTAGATGTATCTATCCAGGCTCAAGTTGTAAATATGTTGGAAGAATTACAAGAAAAGTTAGGCTTGACTTATTTGTTTATTGCTCATGACTTATCAATGGTTAAGTATATTTCGCACCGCATTGCGGTTATGTACTTAGGCCGGATTGTTGAGCTTACGACAAGTAATGATCTCTATCTAAATCCAATGCACCCTTACACTCAAGGGTTGCTGAGTGCTATTCCTATTCCTGATCCAATTGCAGAAAGCAAACGACAGCGCATTGTGCCTAGAGGGAATGTGCCGAGTCCAATCGATCCTCCTTCGGGCTGCTATTTCCGTACCCGATGTCCACATGCTATGCCAGTTTGTGCAGAGGAAACACCCATCTTAAAAGATATGGGTAATGATCACTTCGTTGCGTGTCATCTGGTTTAGATTAATTTGAATTATGCACCTAAAGAAAACTTGGCTGGCGCCAAGCCGCAGGCGCCGGCGGCCGCCTAGTTGCGCTTATACCGCCCGAATTATGCCACCCAAAACTTATACTTTCTGATTGGTACTATGAAAGACGTCGGTTACACTCTTCCTAGACGGAGGGCGAGCCGATGTCTTTTACAAGTTAAAGTATAATAGCTCGTTACTATATTGAGGTTTGCCTTTGGTAGATAAGCGATGTTACAATTATAAAGTATAGAAGTCAAACTGATGAGTGGAGAGTGTGAAGGATGGGGACAATGTGGGTAAGATATTCTGCCTAATGGGTAAAAGTAGTTCTGGCAAGGATACTATTTCTAGAAAACTTTTACTGGATGAAGAATTGAACTTGAAGCCAGTACTACCATATACGACCAGGCCGATGAGACATAACGAAAGCCAAGGGCTTGAATACCACTTCGTAGCTGAAGATTTATTGACTCATTATAGAAAAATGGGAAAAATCATAGAACAAAGAGACTATGCTACAGTTAATGGCAGATGGTCTTATTGTACGATTGACGACGGTCAAATTAATTTGGCACAGGACAATTATTATCTTTTGATCGCTACATTAGAGTCTTATAAAAACCTCCAAAATTATTTTGGAGCGCTTAATGTTATCCCCCTATATATCGAGGTCAATGATGGAGTTAGGTTGTTACGGGCACTGAATCGGGAGAAACAACAACTTGAACCCAACTATGAAGAGTTATGCAGACGATTTTTAGCGGATAGTAAAGATTTTTGTAAACAACAATTAGAGGATTTTGGGGTTCAAAAGTATTATTCGAATGAGACTATAAAGGAATGCATCTCCAATCTCAAAACGGATATTGTTAGAGTGATGAGTTTCTATTGACGAATAGAGCCTTAAATTGTAGAATTGATAAGATAATGCAGGTATCAGGGAGAATGGGTGATCTGTCTTATTTCAGACAGTTTACTATATCTGAGAAAAGCCTATTAATGAGGAGAGATAAGAGATGAGTCGAGAACTCTTGCTTCAAGTGAAGGATCTTAGAACTCACTTCTTCACGGATGCCGGTGTCGTAAAGGCGGTCGACGGAGTTGATCTGGAAATTCAAAAAGGGGAAACTCTTGGCGTTGTGGGAGAATCAGGTTCTGGAAAAAGTATTACAGCCATGTCTATTATGCGTCTCATCCCTATACCTCCTGGAAAAATTGTAAGTGGAGAGGTAATCTTTAACGGTAACGATCTGATCAAGGCATCGGAAGCTGAAATGATGAAGATCCGAGGTAATGAAATTGCAATGATCTTTCAGGATCCTATGACCTCTTTGAACCCCGTTCTTACGGTTGGGGAGCAAATCATGGAAGTAATTGTACTTCATCAGAAAATTTCACGCTCGGAGGCTAAAAAAAAGACCATCGAGATGTTGAAGAAGGTGGGTATTCCAGAGGCACAAAGTCGTGTGGACAATTACCCGCATCAATTTAGTGGAGGTATGCGGCAACGCGTCATGATAGCTATGGCTCTGTCGTGTAACCCTAAACTCCTCATCGCTGACGAGCCAACCACTGCCTTAGATGTGACAATTCAGGCGCAAATTTTGGATTTGATGAACAATTTGAAAAAGGACTTTGGCACAGCTATTATGTTGATTACTCACGACCTAGGAGTTGTGGCTGAATTATGTCAAAAGGTTTTAGTTATGTATGCTGGAAACACGGTTGAATATACAGATGCTGGTGCTTTGTTTGCAGCTCCTAAGCATCCGTATACCTGGGGATTGTTAGGGTCATTACCTAAGTTGGATGAGACTGAAAAACAACGTCTGGAGCCAATTGAAGGGCAGCCACCCGATTTGCGTCACTTGCCTAAGGGTTGTAATTTTGCACCGCGCTGTAAACACAAAAAGTTGATTTGTGAACAGCAAAAACCAACTCTGTATGAAGTTGAAACAGGCCACTTCGTCAGTTGCTTCTTATATGAAGAAGGGGGCAAGAGGCATGATTGAGACATTAACTAAGACGGAAACGTTGTTAAAAGTAGAAAATCTCCAGAAGTACTTTCCAATCAGGAAGGGAATTGTTGTCCAAAAGCACGTAGGTGACGTTAAAGCAGTTGACGGTGTTTCTTTCGATATACGACGTGGGGAAACACTCGGCATGGTCGGAGAAAGTGGTTGTGGGAAATCGACCATTGGCCGAACGATCTTACGATTATTAGAACCGACTAAGGGAACGGTGACCTTTGAGGGGAAAATCCTTAATGACCTTTCTGGTGAAGAAATGCGCAAGATGCGCAGTCAGATGCAGATGATTTTCCAAGACCCTTATGCCTCTTTGAATCCTCGGATGAGGGTGGGGGATATTATTGGGGAACCTATTCTTATCCATGGAGTCTCCAAGCGAGCAGAACGTGAGAAACGGGTTCGCAAACTCCTTGATGTCGTTGGCCTAAGTCCTTATCATGGCGCCCGCTATCCTCACGAATTTTCAGGTGGACAACGTCAGCGGATAGGTATTGCCAGGGCTCTGTCGGTTAACCCGAAGTTAATTGTTTGCGATGAACCAGTATCTGCCTTGGACGTGTCTATTCAGGCGCAGGTCATTAACTTACTTGAGGATCTCCAGAGAGACTTTAATTTGACCTATCTATTTATCGCTCATGATTTGTCCATAGTTAAGCATATTAGCGACCGGATCGTAGTTATGTACTTAGGTAAAATGGTAGAGCTTTGCAACTCAGAGGAACTCTACAAGAATCCACAACATCCTTATACAATCGCTCTGTTATCTGCCATTCCCGTTCCCGATCCAACGGTGAAGAGAGATCGTATTATCCTTAAAGGGGATGTTCCAAGTCCCGTTAATCCCCCTTCAGGTTGTCGTTTTCATACGCGTTGTCCCAAGGTTCAGGGAATTTGCAAGGAACAGGATCCTGAATTTAAGGATATTGGAAATGGCCATTTCGTGGCTTGTCACCTGGTTAATTAAATAGTTAGGGGGTTGGTAAATATAATATTACCAACCCTCTAACTAGAGAGAACATAAACAAAGCCACAACTAACGTTGTGGCTTAAATTTCATTATGGTGCGCCCGGCGGGATTTGAACCTGCGACCACCGGCTTCGGAAACCGTCACTCTATCCACTGAGCTACGAGCGCTTATCGAGGACACTAGACTACTTTACTCAATATTTAGCATTTTGTCAAGCAAATATATACAGGCGATCACTAATTTAGACGACGTCTTCACCAATTAAGCAGCACGCATTACAGAAATATGGGAACGAATTTGAATGCACTTACGATGGATATACAACAACGGTTACAGGGTTTATTAAGTTGTCTCTTAGGAGACTCTGCAGTATAATTCAACAAGGATGAACAAAGCGTTGGATATGGAGTGTGAACGGGGGGATCAAGTGAACTGGAAACGGTTTGGTGAAAAATTTCCTTGGCAATTATTCAAACACCTTATTGGGATCATAATAGGTGCTACGATTGTAAGTATAAGTATTAATACTCTAATTATCCCGAATCAAATTGCGGATGGTGGCGTCACAGGAATTGCTATTATCTTACATTATTTGTTTAATTGGCCAGTGAGTTGGACTATTCTTCTACTGAACCTGCCGCTTTTTATTCTGGGGCTTCGTTTGGTGGGACGAAATTTCTTGGTCTTTAGTGTCGTGGGTGTTGGGGTACTCTCTGTCACACTTTCCCTGACAACGCATCTCCCGGCATTGACCCATGATACGTTGCTTGCAGTTATATCTGCAGGGGTCCTTTCTGGAATTGGGATGGGTATAATATTCCGCTCTAGCGGTTCGCTTGGCGGCACAGATATTTTAGCGGTACTGTTTGCCCGAACAACCTCGTTCAGTGTTGGGCAAATATTACTGGGAATTGATGGAGTAATCTTCCTAGCAGTTGCCATTTTATTTCGACCTGAAATGGCGATGTATGCCTTGATTTACATGTTTATAGCTACGCGCGTCGTTGATCTTGTACAGGAGGGATTGAGTCACTCGAAGTCGGTTATGGTGGTAACCACGCGCCCTCAAACAATTGCTGAGGAAATCATGGTGAAGCTTGGCAGAGGGGTTACACTTTTTCAAGCGACCGGGGCTTTCTCAGGCGAGGCTAAACAAGTTGTTTATTGTGTTATCAATCGCACAGAGTTGTCTCAAATTAAAAAAATTGTGCTCGATCAAGATCCCCAAGCATTTTTAGCTATTTCAGAGGTGCCGGAAGTTGTTGGGGAAGGTTTTTCATCATGGAAAGGACATTAAGCGACGTTTGAGTAGTATCAACAAATGAGATGAGATACATAGATTTTAAGATAGTGACTTTCTAAGGTAATTGTCTAAGTCCAGGAGGGAAACGAGGGATAGGATTGTTAAAACGGCGCAAACGTAGTCCTAGGAGACGACGTCAAACCACGTTTTTCCTCATCGTGATGCTCATAATAATGATCATAATTGGACCAATATTATGGCATATGGAGCGCTTAAGAGAAGCTGATAGTAATTACAATGTTCACGAGGTACAGGCACAACTTCAGTGGTTAGACGTACATGGGGGCTTGTTTAATAGGCTGGAACTGATCAAGGACGTTAAACTACGGTTGGAACTTAACGTTGGGAGCAAAGACTTAGAGCCTAAATTAGCAGAGTACCAAGATAAAAAACATCGCTTCTGGTTATTACTACTTTATTTGCAAGAGGGAAAACTGACGGCAGCTCAGAATGTCCTAGTCCAATTTGTTAATACACCGTTAGGTCAGCTAGGGCAAGGGCTAATGTTGTTATCCAAGGGGGATGTGGACGAGTCACGTCGTTTGTTAGTAGAGAAGGAAATAGATTGGAATAGCTTAACCCTTAAGGAGCAGTCGCTAAGGCATTTGACCCTGGCTCAAGCGGCTATGATGCTAGGAGACGATCAGTCAACATTGGCTGATCTCAAAGCCGCCCAAGAACTAGAGCCCAATAATCCAGCATGTCTTTCAGTGGAATTTGATGTGGCCATAAGGCAAGGGCAGTGGGCAAAAGCCTTAGAGCTTAGTCGTTTAATCGATGCTCAAACCTGGCGGCCCAAGAATATGCTTTATGAGACGAAAAAAGCTGTGCTCGCTATTCATGAAAATAATGTAGAGGGGTTGTCAGCAAGTCTATCCGCTCTAAAAGTACTTCCCCAGGGAGAAACTTATATCTATTACTTAAATGCGATTCAAGCTTTAGATCAAGGTCAACTCCAAGAAGGGAAGGATCTACTGAAACGCGCTCTGAATAATGGGCTTGATGGTGGGTTAAAAGCAGATGCTCAAAAAGCGTTGGAGCAGATCACTTTGCGCCAAAAGGCGGATCAAGTCTTGCAAGTTGTTGCAGGCGGAAACATAGACTAGTGGTGTTAATTCACTTAGCGGGTGTGATAGGTTCCTCTTTAAGGTTGCTTTCGGGTGGCCAAGTACTGTTAGCCTGGGAAAGCAATTGTCCAACTGGCATAAGAGTGTAGCCTTTGACTTTGAGTGCGTTCAAAACAATTGGCAAAGCTTGAATGGTATCTGGTGCAGAGTCGGAGGCATGAAATAAAATAATATCCCCGGGCTTTGCGCCACCCTCAGAATGTATTCCATTAAGTACATTATTGACGACAGCACTTGGTCCGGGCCGTTTCCAGTCTAGAGAATCGATACTCCACTGGATCACTCGATATCCTAACTTATCAGCGGTGGAGATGACCTTATTATCATAGGCACCATTTGGTGCACGAATTAAGCGGACCTTCTGACCAGTTATTTGTTCAAGAACTTGTTGAGAAATCGTAATTTCTTTTTCTATTTCGCTGGCCCCTAAAAGATTGAGATCAATATGACGGTTTCCGTGCGATCCGATTTCATGACCTTCGGCAACCATTCTTTGCACCAATTGATGATGTTTGTCTGCCCAAGGACTTGAAAGGAAAAACGTGGCATGCGTGCCTTCCTTCTTGAGGATATCTAGTATAGGTTCTGCCGTTTTCTCTCCCCAACTGATATCAAAGGTCAGAGCTATCGCTTGGGTGTTAACGTTTACTGAGTATATGGGCTTCAATTTTCCGGAAAATACAGAGGTGACATTTTCACGGTAAGAAATCATGACGAATAAAAGGATTCCCCAGAGAGCAATATTTCGAAATGATGGACGTTTGAAAATAATTAGCCGCATTTGGCACTCCTCCTTCAACTAAAAGTATTCATTTGTTAGTCAGATCATGAGAAGTTTAAAAACAAAAAAACGCCTTAAAGGCGTTTAATTTTTAAATCGTATGTTGTTAGCTTAATTTAATTGGTTTATCTTGGTAAGAAGTAACTCTAGCGTCGAAAATACCGTTTACCAAAAACAGACTCAATCAAATCAATTTTAAATAATAATTTAAGGAAAAAATGTAGGACAATGAAAGAAACAGCCACAAATACAATGAAACGTACTAGGAAGAAGGCAATAGCAAATACCCACGTAAATACCTTACCCAAGACCAGGGCCGAGAGATATAGACCTAGAACTAACATGAAAAGTTTAAGTGCAATCATCCAATAATTTGATGATTGAGTTGGCCGATCAATATTCAAGGTCAAAACACCCCCCTTTCATGAAATTAGATTATCATATTTCGACTTTTATGTCTAGGTTACAAGCAGGTTCGTCCTGAAGTTATTGTGAGCGCCAAAAGATCGACTCGTGCATATGATGGGATAGACACGGAGGCGATAATATGAACGAAGTGGAGTTATCCCTTTGGCGGAACTTTATGGAACGGGGAACACAGTGTCTTGGAGAAGAAGAGTACCTTGAAGCGGAAAAATGTTACGCGCAGGGCTTATTAGAAGCAAATCAATTAAGCGTTCCTGAAATCGTGGCATTTACCTTACGACTGCTAGCGACTGTAAGAGTGCGCTTGGATAATTTGGAACTTGCAGAACAAGATTTCAAAGAAGCGTTGCGTATTTGTCAAGAAATTCGGAATGCTAAAGGGATGGCTGAGGCTTGGGCTGGTTTGGCTAGCGTTTCTGTCAAAAAAGGGATGCTTCAGGAAGCGGGTAGGCAATATGAGCAGGCTATATACGTCTATCCAAGCTCATCGCCACCATTGAGGCTGGGCATGCTTTATGCAGACCTTGGTCAAGTCTATGCTACTCTCGAAGACTGGAACAGGGCTAAAAGAGCGTACACACAAGCACAAGCACTCTGTCGTTCAAACGAGTTTCTCAAAGGCGAAGCGGAGTTGGATGTCCTCTTAGGGGAGTTGCACTTTAGACAAGGTCAAAAAACGGAAGCTGCAAAGAATTTAAGACATGCTTGCCAAACCTATATTCAAATCTCAGATGCAGTTGCTCTAACAAATACACTTCAGTATTTGGCATTACTTTACTTTGATCAACATGAAATGCATTTGGCCTTTGAATGTCAGCAAAGGGCAGTTGCCCTCAGTTTAAAATTGGATTATCGAGATGGTTTCAGCGAACAGTGTTACTTCTTAAGTAAGATCGTGCAACTCTTAGAAAACCAAGAAGAAGCTAAATATTATCTAAAATTATCTATACAGTTTTATCCCCATCAGGATTTAGACCTTGCTTCACGCTATCAAAGCTTAGCAGGCTTATACTTACTTTCTATGGATTTCGCTAACGCAGAACGATATTTTTTAAAAGCCTTGATTCTCTTTGAAACATTCCATGATGAACTGCGCATAGGTGAAATATATCAAGCCTTAGGCGTTTTAGCAGAAAGACAAGAACGAAAGGAAGGTCGACTAAGCTATCGAGTCGAATCAGACGATGAATTCCAGCTTTATCAGAAGTTTACCCTAGAAGCTTTGGTTCGCTTGGCAGAGTTTTATGAAAACATACGCAATTTTCGGAATGCTTTAGGTTTTTACTGGAAGGCTCTCGCAAAGTGTCGGGACAATGATGTGGAGACAGATTCGATCGAGATAAGCGTTCAAAGAGTTTCTAAGCGACTACGCAGAAAGAAGTGGAAAGGGTAATTTTTCTAATTGTTTTGAAAGTAGGCTTTCTAAATCAACACATTTCAGTTAGAATAACACTATAGACAGTCTCTCTAATAAGATGAGGGATGGGGGTGTGACAATCAACATGCGAGAGGAAGATGCAATACTCCTAGAGTGCTTGGAAGACGTGTATTATACCTTCGAAATGGCCTTGAAGAAAGCTCAGAAGGTTCGTTCCATTCATGTTCAACGATTTGAACGAATTCTAGAGGAGTTACGAAGTGAACGCAGGGTCTTTGAAGACATTTCCTTCCCAGCCCGACTTATTGTGGAACAACTCTTAGAATCTCAATTTAAAGTGGGCCAAGTCGCTTTGGAAGCTGAGTACTTGAAACAGTCGTTTACCGCCGTAACATATGTAAAAGTTGTTGAATTCGGTATAATCTGCGTAAAACTAGGAGAATTAGAAATTTCATGGCGAGATGGAAATTATTCCTATTATCTTTATCCTGATAAAGTGGAGTTAAGAGCGACGGATGAGAAGTCTTCAATCAAGTTGTTTTTTTCAATTTCCTTTAATCGACAAACTTTAGAACGGTTTCCGGAAATATTGACGTCCCCTAATGTTGTTTATATACATCCTCAACTTGAAGAATGGATACGGAAGGTGTAATGATGTCAAAGCTATCACAAGGATTGATACAAATTTATACTGGAGATGGAAAGGGCAAAACAACCGCTGCCTTTGGCTTGGCAATACGTGCAGTTGGTCATGGCTTTCGTGTGTATATTATTCAGTTCATGAAAGGGAAGGATGATACTGGAGAGCTGGGAGGACTAAAACGTTTGATGCCGGAATGCCAAATCGAGCACTTTGGCGGACTAGGTTGGGTTCATAAAGGTGAGCTTCAAGAAGATCACCTCCAAGAGGCCCGTAAGGGCTTTTTGAAGGCCCAGGAAGTCGTCCTTTCTGGAGAATGGGATATTGTCATTCTTGATGAAATTATAAACGCGCTTTGGTTTGGACTCATTTCTGAAAATGACGTTCTTGAACTCCTGAGCAAAAAGCCTAGCCATGTTGAACTGGTTTTAACCGGTCGAAATGCTTCACCAGCTTTGATTGAAAAGGCTGATTTAGTGACGGAGATGGTTCAGAAGAAACATCCTTTCGAACAAGGAGTTATGGCACGTCAAGGAATTGAGTATTAACCAATGAGAATTGTAAATTAAAATCACAACGGATATACTATATTTAGTGGGGCACGATACATCGTGCCCTTTGATTAGGAGAAAAATGTCCATGTTGAGCCATCAGGGGTGACACATGGGCCTCTTTAGCTTTTAAAGAGTATGAAGGGAGAATAATATAATGATGGTGACCAAAGAAGATGTCTTGACAGAAGCACATGAAAAAGGGGTTAAGTTCATCCGGCTACAGTTTACGGATATCTTTGGAATTCTCAAGAATGTTGCTATTACTATTGAACAGCTGGAAAAGGCCTTAGATGGAGAGCTTATGTTTGACGGCTCTTCTATTGAAGGATTTGCACGTATCGAAGAATCAGATATGTATTTGCGTCCCGATCCGAATACATTCGTTATTTTCCCTTGGCGTCCCAATCAAGGCGGAGTGGCTCGGCTAATTTGTGATGTTTATAACCCAGATGGAACCTCCTTTCATGGATGCCCTCGAAGCGCGTTGAAGAGAGTGTTAGCGGAAGCTTCTGAAATGGGCTACACTTTAAATGTCGGGCCGGAATTGGAGTTCTTTCTCTTCCAGACGGATGCCGAAGGACGTCCTACAACTATTACACACGATAAAGCCGGATATTTTGACCTAACACCCGTCGATCTCGGGGAGAATGCACGTCGCGATATGGTGTTAACGCTAGAACAAATGGGCTTTGAGATTGAAGCCTCTCACCACGAAGTAGCACCGGGACAACATGAGATTGATTTTAAATACTCGGATGCGCTGGATATCGCTGATAAAATTGCAACGTTCCGTTTTGTAGTGCGCACAATTGCCCAGCATCATGGGTTACACGCTACGTTCATGCCTAAGCCTATTTTCGGTATTAATGGATCTGGAATGCACAGCAATCAATCCTTATTTAGAGATGGAAAGAACGCGTTTTATGATCCTAGTGATCCGATGGAGCTATCGGCAATCGCCTATAACTACATAGCCGGGCTTATCAAACATGCCCATTCTTTTACAGCTATTACGAATCCAACGATCAATTCATATAAACGACTTGTGCCAGGATATGAAGCTCCGTGTTACATTGCCTGGTCTGGACGCAATAGAAGTCCATTGATTCGCATACCAGCTAAAAGAGGTTCTTCAACTCGTATTGAACTGCGGAGTCCGGATCCTTCATGTAATCCGTACTTAGCTCTCGCTGTCCAGCTTAAGGCAGGGCTGGACGGTATTAAGAACAAACTCACTCCGCCACCTGCGGTGGATCTCAACATTTACGCAATGACCAAGGATGACCGCGAAAAACTTGGTATTGCCTCTTTACCAGGAAGTTTGAAAGAAGCAGTAGATGAACTAGGTAAGGCACCTGTCATGATTGAGGCACTGGGTAACCATATATATCATCGTTTTGTGGAGGCGAAGACCGAGGAATGGAATAGTTTCCGAGTCGCGGTCACACAGTGGGAACTGGATCGCTATTTACACATGTATTAAGTAGGGCACGAGGCTTCGGGTCTTACTCAAAGGATCAATTCGTACACACATAAAAAGGGTCTGGCTTTGCTAGACCCTTTTTATGTCAAATTTTATGCCGTTTGTTTAGTATAAGGAATATATAGAATAATTGAGATAGATGAAAGTAAAAGAAAATATTTAGAATTTTCTAAATTAACTCTAGATTTTGTTATTAAGCTATGTTAATATAAATTTTAAGTTAGAGTAACGTTCAGAAGGAGGGTTATCACATAATGGGTGCGATAAATCGCAAATCAGAAACGGGCAATTATCTTCGACGTCAACGCCAGTTTCATGTCGGGGATCGTATTAATACGAATAACCAGTGCGTCGGAACAGTTATTCGTCTCGATCGCGATGAAGTTGGAGACTATATTGTAGTTCGTTTAGATATTCTTCCCGGCGAATTTGACTACGACCCCTGGGAGTTGGAAATAATTTAATTGTGATTAGTAATTAGAGGACACCCCAAGCTTGGGGTGTCCTCTTTTGCACCTATACAGAAAGTATAAATTTTAAAGTACATAATTCGGGAGGTATCAGGCAACTAAGGCGGCTTGGCACCAGGCAAGTTTTTTAAAAAATATAAAAAAAGATAGAGCTAATGTCTCATCTTCTAGAGCAAGGCATACACATAGTATAAACCGTCAGGTCTTGCTGAGGTTAGAGAAGGGAGGGCTATAATGGAAGTCATTCAATGGCTGCATGATTATCGCGAAAATGAGGCTGCTCTGGCATGGAGCGGTACAGTAACGGACTACTTGCCAATGGTTATTAAAAACCCTAACTTGGCATTGCATGCCCATGCTCGAATCTATGCGATGATCAGAGCGGCTGGGATTGAATCAAGTGGAGATAAGAAAAAATATAACTTTTTCGATAAAGAACTTTTTGGGTTAGATAAAACGTTGGAACGTCTTATTGAAGAGTATTTCCATAGTGCCGCCAAGCGTTTGGATGTGCGCAAACGTATCTTACTGTTAATGGGACCTGTAAGTGGTGGCAAATCGACCATCGTTAGTTTATTGAAGCGTGGGCTTGAAGACTATACGAGAACTGACGAGGGTGCTGTTTATGCCATTGATGGGTGCCCAATGCATGAGGACCCTCTTCATCTGTTACCGGTGTCGTTGCGTCAACAGTTTGAAGAAATGTACGGCATTCGTATCGAAGGAAATCTTTGTCCTGTTTGCCGATTGCGCTTAGATGAAGAATTCGGCGGTGAAGTAGAACGTTTTCCTGTAAAACGAATTCTTTTCTCGGAAGAGCAACGGGTAGGGGTTGGAACGTTTACTCCCTCAGATCCCAAGTCGCAAGATATCGCGGATTTAACGGGAAGTATTGATTTCTCATCAATTACAGAATATGGTTCTGAGTCGGATCCGCGTGCCTATCGTTTTGATGGAGAATTGAACATTGCTAACAGAGGTCTCATGGAATTTCAGGAAATGCTGAAATCAGATGAAAAGTTCCTTTGGAATCTTCTAAGCCTTTCCCAGGAAGGGAATTTTAAAGCTGGTCGTTTTGCCTTGATTTCTGCTGATGAGCTTGTTATTGCTCATACCAATGAAAATGAATATCAGGCGTTTATTTCCAACAAGAAGAACGAAGCCCTGCAGTCCAGAATTATTGTGATGCACATTCCGTATAATCTCAGAGTCAGTGATGAAATTAAGATTTATGAAAAGTTGATTAGTCAAAGTGATATCCGAAATGTGCACCTTGCTCCTCATAGTCTATGGGCTACATCTGTTTTCAGTGTGCTTTCTCGCTTAAAGCCATCAAAAAAGCAAGGGATGGATCTTGTGAAGAAGATGCGGATCTATGATGGCGAAGATATAGAGGGATTTACTCAAAAAGACTTTAAAGATCTCATGTTGGAAGGAGAAGAGCTAGGCGAAGGCATGGGTGGCGTGGATCCCCGTTACGTCATCAACCGCATTTCTACAGCGTTAATTCGTGATGAGCATGCCTGCATAAATGCGCTGGATATTTTGAGGGCTTTAAAAGACGGGTTATCTCAGCATACCTCCATTATGAAAGAAGAAAAAGAAAATCTTCTAAATCTAATCTCGGTTGCTCGCCGTGAATATGATGAAATGGCTAAGAAAGAAGTTCAAAAAGCCTTTGTTTATGCATACGAGGAATCTGCGAAATCGATATTGAACAATTATCTTGACAATGTGGAAGCTTTTTGTAATTCTACAATGCTGTTTGACGCAATTACAAGCGAAGAAATAGAGCCAGATGAGCAACTAATGCGTAGTATTGAGGAGCAAATTGGTGTCTCAGAGAATGCTAAAAAAACCTTCCGTGAGGAAATTCTAATTCGGATCTCCATGTATGCACGGAAAGGAAAAACCTTTGGCTATGCTTCGCATGAACGGTTGAAAGAGGCCATTGAAAAGAAACTGTTTGCTGATCTGAAGGATATCGTGAAGATCACAACCTCTGTCGAACATCCAGATCAGGAACAATTGAGAAGAATCAACAATGTTATGGATCGTCTCGTAACTGGGCACGGCTATTGCCCGATTTGTGCTAATGAGATCGTTAAGTATGTCGGAGCCCTCCTTAACCGTTAGTGAGGAAGGGGGATAGGTATGGCGGATGACAATATTGTGAGTCGTGATGACTGGAGTTTGCATCGTAAGGGGTATCTTGATCAACAGAGGCATAGGCAGAAAGTTGAAGAAGTCATTAAGCAACAACTTGGTGATTTGATTGTCGATGAAAGTATTATCTTAACAGATGGGAAGAAGAGTACAAAGATCCCCATGCGCTCTCTTGAAGAATTTCGCTTCCGGTATGATTATAATAAGAAAAATCATACCGGACAAGGAACTAAGAAGATGGTGCCGGGCGAGATTATTGGTCGCGAAAATAGCAAGGGCAAAGGCTCTGGAAAGAGCGGGGCAGGTGAAGAACCCGGCCAAGATATTTATGAAGCAGAAGTAACGTATGAGGATTTGGCAAATATTCTCTTTGAGGAGTTAAAGTTACCCAATTTAGATGATAAAAAAAGGCCGCTGATTGCACATGACCGTCCTGCATTCAACGATGTTCGTAAAAAGGGTCTGATGGCGAATGTGGATAAGAAGCGCACGTTGCTTGAAAGTATTAAGAGACAGGCTTTTTCGCAAAAACTGAGTAAAGATAAGTTGCGAATTACTCCGGAAGACTTGCGCTTTAAGACTTGGGAGACTCAACCTAACTTCGAATCCAATGCCGTTATTTTGGCCATGATGGATACCTCAGGCTCGATGGGGCAATTCGAAAAATATATTGCTCGGACATTTTTCTTTTGGATGGTCCGTTTCCTGCGTCTAAAATATGAAAATGTGGAAATACGTTTTTTAGCCCATCATACGGAAGCCAAAGAAGTCACGGAAGAGGAATTCTTTACGCGTGGAGAGAGTGGAGGAACACGTTGTTCATCAGTATATAAATATGCCTTGAATTTAATCGAGAACAAATACCCAGCAGCTCATTATAATATTTATCCTGTTCATTTTACGGATGGCGACAATATCGGCTCAGATAATATCAGAGCAATGGCTCTAATGCAAAGCCTGCTTGACGTGAGTCGGGTTGTCGGCTATGGAGAAATTTTAAGAACACATTACTCTAGTACCTTAATGTCAACGTTAAAACGGATTGACGATCCCAAACTTCGCTTGGTGACGATTAGAGACCGTAACGAGGTATACGCAGCTCTAAAAACTGTTTTTTCTTAAGCCTTGCCAAATAGTATCTTGCCAGTGCTCTTGATAGCGAGAAGAGCATAAAACAGGTGGGGGGAAAGTCATGGACAATGAGATGCGAGAGCTAAGCATTATAGCGCAAGATATCGCTCAAATAGCCCGTGGCATGGGGCTTGATTTCTATCCTGTGAACTTTGAAATCGTACCAGCTGAAGCATTATATACCTTTGGGGCTTATGGAATGCCGGTGCGATTCACGCATTGGAGCTTTGGAAAAGCATTTTACCGAATGAAAACGCAATATGATTTGAACTTGAGCCGGATTTATGAACTAGTTATTAACACTAATCCGGCCTATGCTTTTCTGTTAGAAGGCAATCGATTGATTCAAAATAAGCTAGTCATTGGGCACGTCTATGCCCATGTCGATTTTTTCAAGAACAATCGCTACTTCTCACGTACACCTAAAGACATGGTTGAACGCATGGGCGCACATGCTGATAAAATTCGTGAATATGAATTGCTGTATGGAAGAGATTGTGTTGAGCGAACCTTAGATGCAGTTCTAGCTATCCAAGAGCATGTGGATGCAAGGTCCCACATTGGTCCCCTCAACAAAATGGAGAATTCACCCAAGGTCAATGTGCCAAGCCAGGATACGTGTCATGGTCATACCTGTATTGGAAATCAGTCTTGTGCTGGGAATCGTATTACTAAAGGGCAAAGTATGGTAGACTTATCAAAAAAGGCTCGAACAAAAAGATCCTCGTTACCCTATGAAGATTTATGGGGAGATTTGTTAGAAGATGAATGCAAATGCCCGCCTCAACCGGAGTATGAAGATCTTCTACTCTATATTATGAAATTCGCACCGGGGCTGGATGAATGGCAAAGAGATATTGTAAGTATTGTTCGGGAAGAGTCATTGTACTTCTATCCTCAATCTGAAACCAAAATTATTAATGAAGGATGGGCAACGTTCTGGCATTCAAGAATTATGCGTGAACTTGATCTTACGGATGCGGAATCTCTTGAATTTGCGATTATGCACAGTCAAGTCGTGCAGCCGTCTCGTTTAGGACTGAATCCCTATTATTTGGGTGTAAAAATATGGGAATACCTCGCGAAAGTAAGACCTCTTAATGAACTTTTTGAGCTCCGCGAGGCTGAAAACGACCTTTCTTTCATTCGTAACAATCTCACTAGTGAACTAGTGGAAGAACTTAATCTATTTAATTTCCGTAAAGTTGGGGTCCACTGGCAGGTTACGGAAAATGAATGGGAAAAAGTGCGAGATAATTTAGTGCAGCAACTGGTTCATGGAGGAAATCCTAGAATAGTAGTACTCGAAGGGGATCATGAAGGTAAAGGCGGGTTATATCTCCAGCACCGCCATGAAGGAGTTGACCTCGATATAGTCTATCTTGAGAAAACTCTAAATCTCGTCCAGTTTCTCTGGGGTAAGCTAGTCTGTCTCGAAACAATTTTAGATACAAAGAAAGTTGTTTTTGAATGTTTCAATGGATTAGTCAGTCGTCGTCAAGAGGTGAGAGTGGGGAGGAATGAACAATTTTGAAATAGGGCCAATAAGTTCTTACCTAAAGCAGATGTTAGAAATAGCGTCTGCTTTGATTAGCATTGAAGGATTTTTGGTTAGCAAAGTAGAAACTAACAAACTGGAGAAGATGGAGAAGAGAACAGATTTCTGGTAGATATTCGGTATACTAAATAGATTAGATTTAATGAAAAATATGAGTTTTCAGTAAGGAGATTTTACAATGGAAGCTATTTTGACCTACCTTGGACAATTGGTTATACATCTGATTTCATCTTTAGGTTATGCCGGCGTTTTCTTTGCCATGGCGATAGAGAGTGCCTGTATACCTCTACCGAGTGAAATAATTTTGCCGTTTACTGGTTATATGGTGTTCACTGGTGATTTTGGATTTTGGCCAGCAGTAATCGCAGCAACCCTAGGAAACCTCTTCGGTGCGCTTGTTGCTTATTATGTTGGCGTGTGGGGTGGGCGTCCATTTCTCAAACGGTATGGACGTTATTTCTTTATCAATGAACGAGAATTGGCATGGACGGAACGGCTCTTTGAACGTCATGGGGAAGTGACTGTTTTTGTGGGGAGGATATTGCCTGTCGTCCGTACGTTTATTTCTCTCCCGGCTGGTATTGCCCGAATGAATCCATTGAAAATGGCCACTTACACGGTGATCGGTGCATTCCTCTGGTGTACGCTATTAATTTTTGTGGGCCAGAAATTAGGACAAAATTGGGATTCGCTTAAACCTTATTTTCATCGTGCAGACGTTGTCGTGGGGGGAGCTATAGTTCTTGTGATTATTTATGTGTTGTGGAAACGGCGCAGACGTTGATAATTGTGTCTCTTAGGGTTAATATAAATGAAATAATGATTAATGTAGATAATGGATTAGGGTATTGAGGAAGGTAGGCAGGGCATGCACGGGCTAGAACAGTATTTGACGGACATAATTTATAACTATCGCTATGCTGGCTTATTATTACTGCTTACATGTGGTATGGTCGGAGTTCCTGTACCTGACGAGTTTCTAATGACGTTCAGTGGCTTTCAAACGTCATTAGGACGAATGGATTTTGGAATGACCTTTTTTGTTGCCACCCTCGGTAGTTTTCTGGGGATGAACCTAAGTTATTGGGTAGGAAGGAAATTAGGAATTCCTTTCCTACATAAGGTTGCACCATATCTTCACCTCAATGAAAAAAAGATCGCCCGAGCAGAACATTGGTTTCAGCGATACGGCGATCGGCTTATCGTGATTGGGTACTTCTTTCCAGGATTCCGTCATTTTACGGCCTACTTTTCAGGGATGAGTGAACTTCATTACGGGCGTTATGCAGCGTTAGCGGGAATGGGGGCTTCTATATGGGCCTTAACATTTATTTCACTGGGGCGAATCCTAGGAGAGCACTGGCATAAAATAGCCTTTATAGCGCACCATTATTTGGCACGGGGCGGAGTTGTCGTCGCTATTATGGTGTTCTTGATCTATCTTTATAGTGTGAAACGTGGTCGAGCAATTCAGCAGGACTGAGATGAAGTCTAGAAATGACAATATTATTGTCATATTTTTCATACAATAGGGAAAGTTTAACTCAAGTGGTATAATACAAAGGATAAAAACCCAAACATAAAGGAGGTCACTCAAGTGACGAATGAAAGTACACAGGATAAAGAACCTCAGCAAAATCCAATTGTAAACGTGGAAATGGAAAATGGCAACATGATTAAAATTGAACTGTATCCGTCCACAGCGCCCGAAACTGTTAAGAATTTTGTGACCCTCGTTTCTCAAGGCTTTTACGATGGTCTCATTTTCCATAGAATCATACCTGGCTTTATGATTCAAGGCGGCGACCCTGACGGGACAGGTATGGGTGGCAGTAAGCAATCAGTCCGCGGCGAATTTACCGGAAATGGTTTCAAAAATGATTTAAAGCATGACCGTGGAGTTATATCTATGGCTCGGACCTCAGCGCCTAATTCGGCGAGTTCCCAATTTTTTATTGTTGTTAAGGATTCGGGTTTCTTAGACGGACAGTACGCCGCCTTTGGAAAAGTAACCGAGGGTATGGAGGAAGTCGATCGAATCGTCAGTGTTCCTAAGACGGGTGGGGACAAACCATTGGAAGATCAAAAAATGAAAAAAGTTACCATCCAATCCTAGTTTGAATTGTGCTAGATTGTATCGTGGAAGAGGAGGGCCTAGCCCTCTTTTTCTGATACCTATTGTAGGGGCACGATACACAAGTGTCCATTTCCGTCGTACATTCAGATGGAGGTATTTTTATGTTGGATTTAATGCGTTTATTTGTCCAAGTTGTGGAGGAACAGAGTTTTACGGTTGTTGCGCGTAAATTAGGTATCAGTCAACCGGCTGTCTCGAATCAGATGCGGGCATTTGAAGATAAACTGGGAATTAAATTGCTTTATCGTAAAGGCAAGGGTTTTGCCCTAACCCCAGAGGGGGAAACAGTTTATCGGCATGCCTTGAATTTGCTTGATGAATGGTCAGAGCTTATAGCGGAAATTGGAGGTTCTGAAAAGTTAATGAACGGGAAAGTTCATATCGGAGCTTCGCACATTCCGGGTGAATATCTACTCCCAAGTTACTTAGCCTCTTTCCGAGCAATATATCCGAAAATTAAGTTCAAACTATCCATAGGGGACAGTCTTGAGATGGCCGAAAAGGTTGTTGCTCATGAAGTGGATTTTGCTGTCGTAGGAGCTACCTTTGATACGGAAAAACTCACCTCTGAATTTTGGCTTAAGGATGAACTGGGTTTCATCGTCTCTTGTGACCATCCAATGAGTTCTAGTGAAAATATTGAAATAACTAAACTCAAGGAATATCCTATGATTATTAGAGAGACCGGTTCCGGACATCGGAGGTCTTTCGAGGAGGCTCTCACAAAACATGGACTCGATTTAAATGACTTTGATATAGCCTTAGAAGTGGGGAGTGCCGAAGGAGTGAAAAATGCTGTTCGTTCTGGATTGGGGTACTCGTTTCTGTCAAAACATGCGTTAGACTCTTGTGAGAAACAAGGACTAGTACAGACGAGCGTCAAAGATTTTCACATTGAACGCGGTTTTTATCTGTTAACCCGTCGGAATAAACCCCTAACTATGATTGCAGATGAGTGCTACAGGTATTTGAGTAAGAAGTCGACGGATAGATGACGAAGAGTTAATATGATAAAGATATTAGTAGTTGCCCCGCGCAACTAAAGGAGAGGCACGCTTGAACTGGTTTTTAAGTGAATTTAATATCCGGGCATGGCGTCTGATTAAAAACTACGAACCAGAGAAGGCTCCTAGTGTTACGCTGATATATGGACCAAGAGGGATTGGAAAATCAACCATGTTAAGCAATGTTTATCAACATAGTGGATTAAAGGACACAAGCATCATTACAGATTCCTTGTCTTTTGCGCGTCAGTATGCTTACGCTGCTCAGAATAACAAGCTTAATGTATTTCGGCAACGATACCGATCAACACACTTACTGTTGATTGATGATCTCCAATTACTTGAGGGGAAGGCCAAAACAATTGAGGAACTCCATTACACTTACGAATATGTTATTGAAAATGGGGGGAAAATGGTAATTACCATTGAAGCCGATTCACCACAGTTGGAATTTCTAGGCGAGCGACTTGCTTCTCGTTTCTTGAGTGGAGTAGTCATCCCAATCGAACGTCCCTTAACAACTGAAATAAAGCGTTTTCTAGCCGAATATAGTCACGAAAAGCATCTTTTTATGGATGAATTAGTCCTAGAGGTTATTGCTGAACGTACCGATAATTTAGCAGACGCGAAGATGATTATGAAAAGTTTTGTTCAATTTGCCGAATTACAACAAGATGAACTGAGCCTTTCTTGTTTTCAGGTCTATTGGGAAAATGAAGAGAGAAAAAGAAATAAAAAAGCGGATCCTATGAACATTATTCGCATAGTCGCCCAAATCATGGGAGTGGCTGTCGAGGAATTGCTGGGCCAGGGGCGAAAGCCAAGGGTGAATGAAGCAAGACAATTGGCGATTTACACAATAAGAACGCTTTGTCAGATTTCTTATCCGTCAATCGCGTGTTATTTTAATCGTAATCATAATACTGTACTTATGGCCTTTAAAAAGATGCAAGCTAAATTAGCTATAGATGAAGAATTAAATAATAAATATGTAATAATACTAAACGCCTTTAAAGTATAATAAGACAAGAAGGGGTGATCCTATGTCAGGTGTAATACAGCGGGTTGCGGTACTTACCAGTGGAGGAGATGCTCCTGGAATGAACGCAGCCCTTCGTGCTGTTGTCCGGAAAGGAATTTACCACGGATTGGCCGTTTATGGGATAAACCGTGGTTATGAGGGGCTTTTACACGGGGAAATACAAGAAATGAGTTTAGGCTCTGTTGCGGATATTGTGCTTCGTGGTGGAACGATATTGAAGACAGCACGTTCAGCAGAGATGCGGACAGTTGAAGGGCAGAAGAAGGCCTTAGAACAGTTACATAAGATGCAAATTGACGCTCTAGTGGTTATCGGTGGAGATGGTTCATTTCGAGGGGCTCAAACATTAGTGGCAGAGGGAATTCAGATCGTGGGGATTCCGGGTACCATTGACAATGATATTGCTGGGACTGATTTGACGATAGGATTTGACACAGCAACCAATACAGTTGTGGATGCTGTAAGCAAAATTCGGGACACGGCATCTTCCCACGAACGGACGTTTATTGTAGAAGTTATGGGAAGAGATTGCGGAAACATAGCGCTTCAGGCTGGCTTGGCCTGTGGAGCTGAATCAATCCTAGTTCCTGAAATACCATTCGACTTAGATGAGATTAGCAATAAATTAAAGCGTGGTCATCAACGAGGAAAAAACCACAGTATTATCATAGTTTCGGAAGGCGTGGGAAACGTTTATAAACTTGGGGAAGAATTACGGGCTCGATCAGGATTTGAGACTCGTATTACCGTCCTTGGACACTTACAACGCGGCGGAAACCCTAGTGCCCTCGATGCTGTGATAGCTGCAGCCATGGGTGGAAAAGCGATTGAGATCATATTGGCCAAAGAGACAAATATGATGACCGCTTATATCAATCAAGTCGTTGTCTCTAGCCCTCTAGATGTCGCTTATGGCACACGGCGCCCGTTTAACAGAGAATTGTATGATTTAGCTAATGAACTTTCAATTTAGCATTAGAAAAAACTAAATTAGAGGGATGAGGTTGAGTGATGGAAAACCAAGTGCGAGCAGGTATAACGATTGATTATACGGGAATGATGAGTAGCTCTCAGAATCCGCAAGGTTTTGAAAAAGAGGAATTGTTGGAACTTCAGAACGTGTTGGATCAAGCCCAGGTAACGCTTAAGACCCGGAGAGCGGCTGGAGAGATCGACTTCTCAATGCTTCTGACTTCCGTTAAGACTGAACTTGTGGAGATCATCGAATATGCCAATGCTGTGGCCCCTAAATTTGAAAACTTTGTGGTTTTGGGAATTGGGGGGTCTGCGCTCGGACCTCTGGCTGTTCATCAAGCACTAAATCATTACTATTATAATGATCTTTCACCTGAGAAACGTGGTCACCGTCCTCGTTTTTATGTCTTAGATAATATTGATCCAGTTCGCTTTAATGAATTGTTACAGATGCTTGATCCTCTCAAAACCCTCTTCAATGTGATTTCAAAATCAGGTAACACATCAGAAACTATGGCTCAGTTTCTAATAGTACGTGACACTTTGCGCCGGGTATGCGGTGAGCACTACGCCGAACATATTGTTGTTACAACTGATAAGGAAAAAGGAAATCTTCTCCCGATTGCCCTCAAGGAAGGATTTCGACGATTTGTGATTCCAGCTGGAATCGGAGGACGCTTCTCAGAATTAACACCCGTAGGATTGCTTGCTGCTGCAATATGCGGTATTGATGTTGAAAAGCTAATGGATGGTGCCTTAGGGATGGATCAGTGGATTCGGGAAACCCAAGGGGTATTCTCCAATCCGGCACAACTACGAGCTGCTCTTGCTCATTTGTCATGGCAAAAAGGAAAGAATATCTCCGTGTTTATGCCCTACGCGGACGGCTTAAAGACAATGGCAGACTGGTACGCTCAATTGTGGGCGGAGAGCTTGGGGAAGCGTCACGACCGACACGGCCGCGTTGTTAACGTCGGACAGACACCCGTAAAAGCGCTTGGAGTAACGGATCAACATTCGCAGGTTCAGTTATATGCCGAAGGTCCTGACGATAAGGTCATTACCTTTGTGTCTGTCGTTAAATTCAAGGAGACTGTTGAGATCCCGATAGACATAGACCTGCCTGAGGATATTCAATTCTTAGGGGGACGGACCCTAGAAGAGCTGTTAGCTGCGGAACAAAAAGCAACGGAATATGCTTTGACTCTAGCTGGAAGGCAACACCAAAAGATTATTCTTCCTATTTTGGATGCGTATACTGTGGGGCAATTACTTCTTCTATTGGAGTGGGAGACGGCCTACATGGGTGAGTTATTAAACATTAATGCGTTTGATCAACCAGGCGTTGAGGAAGGCAAAAATGGGACATACGCTTTAATGGGACGTAAAGGATATGAAGCGAGAAAACAAGACATTGAGGAGTATGGGAAAATACGGTATAGTCTGGGCAAAGTAATTACTAATTAGGAGCCTTAGAGCGTTCGCAGAGGGCTAGACGACAATACAATAAATATCCTGCACGTAGGCCACAATGTGGTTTCCGTGCAGTTTTTATTTGTCGAATTTAGGTCGTAAAAGTCCATAACTTTACAACTGTCGTCGTATTATGTTCAGGATTACCGACTTTAGGTTAAATATGTCCCGCTGAACAAAATTGCGTTTCGAAAGATTGTGGATATTGGGAATATATTAAATATTGAATTTGACATATTTTAAGTATTAGGTTACAATTATCTAACTCGTTGAAACCCGTGGATTGAAGCAAACCTTCTCTATTGCCTTAGGCTTCAGGAAGTTGTCAACTTGCCATGTAGCACGGGTAATA
>DHJG01000019.1:2511-5326 GCA_002404215.1 Desulfosporosinus sp. UBA4726 | reverse complement strand
GCCCTGAGTGTCGTGCAGCTAAGAAAGCACAAAACAGAAATGATGGCGGTGGCGGCTACTCTCGCCAAGAACGCGAAATGTTCCCAGCTGTTTGCGCTACTTGTGGAAAAGAAACGACTGTTCCTTTCCAACCGTCTGGTGACAAACCTGTATATTGTCGCGAGTGCTTTCAACCCCGCGCACGTAACAACTGGTAAATCGTATAAAGAAAAAACCTTCCTGGGCTTATGAGCCTGGGAAGGTTTTTTCTTTATACGAGGAAATTAAGTATAACTTTGGAACTCAGAAGCAAGTAAAAAGTTGAATACAACAATGGGGTATGCTACCTTTAAGGTGGAGATTTTAAACCCTTAAAGGACGCAGAGAGGTTAAAGCGGACGGACCCAAGGAGGGTCAGGATTTGGTCACCGAAGTGGGGGATAGTAAAATGTTAACAGTCTATAATACGATTGATAATAAGATCATTAACACAGATAAACCTGAAGAAAAGGATACTTGGATAAATATGGTGAATCCTACTGAAGAGGAAATTGCATTTGTTACAAAGGCAAATGGAATCGAATGTGATTTTATTAAAGATGTTTTAGACGATGATGAGCGACCTCGGATTGAAACTGAGAACAATCAAATCTTAGTCATTATTAATGTACCAATAATTCAAAATGCAACAGTCATTTACGAAACAATCCCTCTGGGAATCATCTTAACTGAAAATCATTTTGTAACAGTGTGCTTGCAAGAGGTCGATGTTCTTAAAGATTTTGCAACTGGAAAAGTGCGTGGTATGGAAACCTCTAAAAAGACAAGATTTTTATTTCAAATTCTCTACAAAAATGCTTCGCTATATTTAACTTTACTTAGAGATATTGAGAAGAAGACCAACGAAATTGAGCTGGCACTTCATAAATCAATGAAGAATAAGGACCTTATTAGATTACTGAACCTTCAAAAAAGCCTTGTATATTTTACAACCTCCTTAAAATCCAATGAACAGGTAATGGAAAAGATGCTAAGAACGAAGGTCTTGGAAATATATGAAGAGGACCAGGATCTTCTAGAGGATGTTATTATAGAAAATAAACAAGCATTAGAGATGGCCGAAACATATAGCAACATTTCGAGTAGTATGATGACATCTTTTTCTTCTATTATTTCGAATAACTTAAATATTGTTATGAAGTTTTTGGCGTCTATAACGATTATTTTGGCCTTACCTACTATGTTAGCCAGCTTTTTTGGAATGAATGTTAAAATTCCTCTTGCAACATCAGAAAATGGTTTTTCGATTGTCGTTGGTATGTCTGTTATCCTATGTTTCGGTGGAATTATTTATTTGATGAAAAGGGATATGTTTTAGATAATGCCCTAGCAATATTAATGTGGTGAAAAGCCTTTGCAAAATCCGAAAAGGTATAGATTACATTAGTCTTGAAGTCATGGTCCTTGGCTGATAAACCGTATTTATGTATAAGTGCAAAAATAATTTTAATTGGGGTGTTTTATGACAAAGATCAAAATTGTTGCTTTTACCGGAAGCCTACGAGTAAAATCCTATAACATGGCTGCTTTACGCGCAGCAGCAGAGATGCTTCCCGAAGGCGTTTCTATGGAAATCGTAGATCTATCTCCGATTCCATTCTTTAATGAAGATGTCGAAGCTGGAGGTGTGCCACAGGTTATAGTAGACTTTAAAGAGAAATTAGCAGAGGCTGATGCGATCCTAATATCTACCCCGGAGTACAATTATTCTATTCCCCCAGTCTTAAAGAATGCCTTGGATTGGGCTTCACGGGGGACCAAATTACCCTTAAGTGGTAAGCCATTGGCAATCATGAGCGCATCCCCAGGTATTTTCGGGGGAGCGCGTGTACAATACCATCTTCGCCAAGTTTGCGTTAAGCTCGATCTACAAACGTTAAATAATCCGGAAGTTTTCATAACGAATGCTAATAAGAAATTTGATCTCGATGGAAATTTAATCGATGATTATACTAAAAGATCGATTGAAAAACTCTTGCAAACATTAATCAACAAAGTGGAATACATTCAGTAATTTTTATTCTGCATTCATGACACAATAAGTTAGTCAGGGTGAGAAGCTATATACTTTGAGCTTTATTCTATATCCTATTATCGAGGGTTATCTTTAATAGGAGAAATTATGGTCAGCCTGCATCAGCTGTGATGACAGAGCCATTAATGAAAAGAGGAATAACAGAATGATGATTCGTGAACTTATCGAAAGAAACCGGACCTATCGACGATTTTATCAGGACGTAGAGGTAAGTCAGGAGACCTTAAGAGAACTCATAGATCTAGCAAGGCTTTCTTCAACGGGGGGGAACCTCCAGTCGTTAAAGTACGTTTTATCCCAGACGCCCGAAACAAATATGGCGATTTTCGAAACATTAAAATGGGCTGGTTACTTAAAAGACTGGGACGGGCCAGTTGAGGGGGAGAAACCTAGTGCCTACGTGGTCGTGCTTCATGACCAAAAGATCAGTAAAGGTTTCTATTGGGATCATGGGATTGCCGTACAGAGTATCTTGCTGGGTGCCACAGAAAAAGGGCTAGGGGGATGCCAATTTAACGCGGTTAATCGTGTCACCCTAGCCCAAGTACTGGCCTTACCTGATCATTTTGAAATCTTGACTGTGATTGCTTTAGGGAAACCAAAAGAGGTAGTGGTCATAGAGGAACTAGGGGAATCTGGAGACATAAAATATTGGAGAGATCAACAGGGGATTCATCATGTGCCCAAACGACCGCTAGATGAGTTAATTATTAAATCATAATTATGAACATTACAACCTAA
>DHJG01000019.1:1923-2351 GCA_002404215.1 Desulfosporosinus sp. UBA4726 | reverse complement strand
GACTAAGGCGAATTCTTTCATTGATATTCGTTTAAATGGGACATTTTTGTTATCAAAAAGGATGCTCTTTTCGACACACTTCACTTCTTCAACATGAGATAATTTTTCAGACAGCTTTTTTGAAGGAGTGTAGGTATAAGATGAACAGAAAGATAATTGCATTAATCGTAATCTCATGTAACTGCATCGTAGGAACACCAGCTTTTGCTACTACAAATGATCTAGGTTCAACTACTAACTCATCACAAATTATTAGCACTAATAGGCTTTTTGGACAGACAAGATATGAGACTGCCAAGGTTATCGCTGAGTATTATGCCAGCGGAAAGGTTAAGAACGTAATCCTTTCAACAGGAAACGGATTTGCAGATGCTTTATCTGCCAGTGTCCTAGCTCAGGAGAAGGAAGCCCCTATACTATTAGTTGAT
>DHJG01000019.1:631-1718 GCA_002404215.1 Desulfosporosinus sp. UBA4726 | reverse complement strand
GTTTATATCATTGGTGGTAGTGGAATAATAGGTACAGAATTTGAGACTAAACTTTATGACCTTGGATTCCAAAGGGTTGTTAGAATTGCTGGCCAGGACAGTTATGATACATCGTGTAAGATAGCGAGTTCACTTAATGAGATAACTATATCCACAGTAGTGATATCCTCAGGAGAACAATACTCGGATGCCTTAAGTATCTCAAGTTTTGCTGCTAACAAAGGCTGGCCAATACTATTATCTCCTCACGATGCACTCCCTCAAGAAATGAAAGATTTTTTACTGGAAAAGAAGCCCTTGAAAGTATACATAACTGGAGGAGTGGGCGTGATTTCAGACAATGTAAAATCCGAAATAAGTAGTTTGTTACCACAGGCCAGTGTCGAACGGTTGACTGGCCAATCTCGGTTTGATACTAATGTCATTATTTCAGAAACCTTTGCCCCAAATCCTGCAACAGTATTTCTAACCACAGGTAACGATTTTGGTGATGCTTTGGCAGGTAGTGTTGTGGCAGCTAAAAATGGAGATCCCATTATATTGATAGATCCTTCCGTACCAACATTGCCAAAATCAGTGGCGAGTTACTTAGGGAAGCTTTATGCAAATAATTTAAGTCCAAACTTAGTTTCTTTTGGAGGTACTGGAGTTGTAACAGATGAGATAATGAAAAGTTCAAGAGACTTAATTTCGGGAAAAGTGAAAGAAACTAGTATTTATTCAATAGCCGATATAGCTGCAACAGTTACTCAAAATGAAGACTATTCTTTACCTACAACTGTCCAAGCTAAACTTTACAACAGTGATATGATTGAGGTTCCTGTTAAGTGGAATCCCACATTTGTCGATACTAGTAGCATCGGGTCAACTGTTTATGATGGAGTTATAGATGGATATAATAGAACAATTAAGTTTAATCTTACTGTCCAAGAACCAATTCCCATCGCTCAATATTCTACAAACTTTGACTCAACCCTAGTCAATCGTACAGAGAACATTCGCATTGCCGCAAAGGCTCTCGATGGAAAACTATTAGCACCTGGTGAACAGTTCTCCTTCAATGAGAGTGTCGGAGAACGAACTAATG
>DHJG01000019.1:0-388 GCA_002404215.1 Desulfosporosinus sp. UBA4726 | reverse complement strand
CTTTATAATGCTGTACTTCTTGCCCATCTGGAAATTATTGAAAGACATCGTCATACCCTGTCTATAAGTTATGTTCCTCCCGGGCAGGATGCAACGGTAAGCTTTCCCATGCTTGATTTGAAATTCAGAAATAGTACAGACGCTCATCTCCTAATCCGTAGTTTCATTGAAGGAAATACCTTAACCTTTCAGCTTTATGAAAAGGGAGAAAATTGATGATATCATAAGCAAGCTGCAAAAATAAATAAATACTATAGGCGTCTAATCAAATTAAAAGGGTTAGGCGTTTTTAGGTAATTGTAATTTTAGAAGGATTAGAATAGTTATTGGATTTTATTGGTTTATTTACACCATCTTAGGAGGATATTGAGAAAAAATGTGGAAGTGC
>DHJG01000162.1:5487-5820 GCA_002404215.1 Desulfosporosinus sp. UBA4726 | reverse complement strand
CTTATTATTGCTTTTTTATTAGGTGCTACATTATCAATGGGCAGTATATTACTGGAGCAGGTATCGTTTTTCAAATATACTTCACTTAAGGATACTTTGGTGTTGGCACTATTTGGAGTATTAGAAAATTTAGGTTATCGGCAGCTAACAATACTTTTTCGTATTGAAGGAATGCTTAAATTTAAGCAATTGCGTCATTCCTGGGGCACAATAGATAGGAAGCAATTTGTTTCAAGTAATAAGAGTCATACTATGTGAAATGCTCTATTAGTTACTTTTCTTAACAAAAAGCAATCTGCGCTTACGTTTAAGATGCAGATTGCTTTTTAATTT
>DHJG01000162.1:4786-5362 GCA_002404215.1 Desulfosporosinus sp. UBA4726 | reverse complement strand
TTATCATAGAAAAAATCAAGGTTAAAGAATCTGTATTAATTCTTCGAGGATGCCGACAACTTCTTGGGAAGCTTGGGACATCTGGTCCAAAAGATTGCCCGCTTCGTTAAGGTTGCCTTGACTGTAAGCGAGAGCAGCTTGTCGCGCTAATTCATGTACACGCTGGTGTG
The DNA here is from genome assembly GCA_002404215.1 of Desulfosporosinus sp. UBA4726. GTDB lineage: Bacteria > Bacillota > Desulfitobacteriia > Desulfitobacteriales > Desulfitobacteriaceae > Desulfosporosinus. The sequence goes on along the minus strand of DHJG01000162.1, from coordinate 5,192 downwards.
GGGATGCAAGTTTCGAAAAGGCGGAGTTTTCGCGCAGTCCGACTGCTTCGGGACCATCGTACCATTTCCCTAAGCGGCAATCATGGTGGTTACCTACGGCCGAAGGATCCACGTGTTCATATCCTAAGAGCATATTATAGATCCGCCAAGTCCAGAGGAGATGATCTGTCTTAGAAAGTTCGAGTGCTTGTTTGGTAGTGATGGCTGGTACGCTCTGAATTTGGCAAGAGCGGATTTCACCGAGTTGTTGGCTTATCGCATAAACTCCTTCACCAGTTTGATTAGCAACACGTTCTGTCGTATTTGCTGACTCACTCACCATACTGATAAGATGGGCAAATTCCTCGATAACGGCACTTTGTTCTTCGCTACCGGCAGCAATTTGCTGGATGTCATCGGAAATTGT
>DHJG01000162.1:1597-4729 GCA_002404215.1 Desulfosporosinus sp. UBA4726 | reverse complement strand
ATGGCCGCATTTAAGGCTAAAAGGTTTGTCTGATCGGCAACTCCAGCGATGACACTGACAATCTGTTCGATTTCGCTCATAGAATTTAAGACATTCTGCACTTGTTTGCTCACTTGCTCGAATTGGGCAAACGAGCGTTCAACGAAGTCGACAGCTTGTTTGATCTTTTCAACCCCGGAAGCGGCCGTGCTCAGCGATTGTTCGACGAAGGAGGCCGCATTTGCCGCGGAGGAGGCAGTTTCGCTGGCAGCAGCCCCCATTTCCTCAGCCTGCGCGGACATATTGGCAATTTGGGGTGTCTGCTCTTGAATGCGTTGAAGCATTTCTCGAATGGAAGTCATACCGGTCATTTGTCCGACTGCCCCATTAATGTCAAGCATGGAACTGGCGACAGCATTTTGCCGGGTCTCGATGATTCGGTTGATGACTTTGACGACCCCGTGTAGTGAACTGGAAGGAGAAAGCTCCAGCTCAAGTGGTTTTCCGAGGTCACATCGGTTTAGACACTCTGTTAATTTGTTTAGTTCGTCGTTGTCTATGGCCATCTGGGTATCGTTTGCCGTGGAAAACCGTTTAAATTTAAACACCAATGGCACCTCTTATCTAAAAATGATTTGGACTATCTGCTGAATTAGTTTTCATTATTCAGAAAATAATAAAGGTTTAGAAGTTATATATTTGATTTTGTATTATATTCGTATTAAATCTGCTAAAATCCTGCATTTTTCATCCTTTTAAAAAATATAAATTAACCTTTGTAAAAGCACGGTAAATAAATTAGCATTAAGAATCTCTAAAAAGGGCTTGTAATAGATAAATGGACACAGAAACTTCATAATTTCTTAAGGAACGTTCATGGTTTTTACGGTATAATGGAGCTAATAGAGAAACCACCCTCGATATAGGATAGGAGTGTCTTAGTATGAATTGTTGCCCAATATGTGGTGCGCGTGAGGTCGGTCGAATTGGCCGTGAACGGTATTACTGTAGAGAGTGTTGTCATGAGTGGACGAAGGGAGGCGGCGAGGTTAAGATTTATGAGGTTTTGTCCGATGGATCCGTGGAACCGCTAAAAATGGGACACGAGCTCTTCGTTAGTGCAGTCTCTCAGCCAATAGCTCGCCGCCGTGCCGGATGAAGTGGATATCGGAAGATGTCTGAAATTAACTAGGCTTAAAGGAAATGATAATATGCGCTTAGTCAAAGAGAGCGCTCATCTTAACTAAAATAAGATGAGTGCTCTCTTTTTGGTATAATTACGACATAATATTATTTTTGACTCAGCTTTCAGTGCAGGATTTCATCGACATATATCGAAATGTACAAGATAAGAATTATTTTAAAAAATATAAAGGGGGAGTTAGATGTCTGAACTTCAGCAGGACGATAAATTTCAATGGAACAACACTATAGAATCTGCAAGTGGAATCCAGTGGGCCATCGCAGAGCAAGCCAATGGAATTGTGGCAGTTATCGTGAATTCCCCCGGTGGGATCTTGACTGGTAAGCAGGTGCGCGTTTTGGCCGAGATTGTCGGGGAGGATGGGGTCATTAAGAACACTCGTCGCATGACCTCTCTACTCCTTATCCCAAAAGAAAGGGTCACTGTTGCCTTGGAACAGCTCCAAGCGGTCGGTCTTCGTGTGGCAAATTTACATAAAAGCGTTCGGAATATCGTGGCATGTCCAGGCAAAGGGCTTTGTTCACACTCCCGTGGAGATACATTAGAACTTGCTAAGGCGCTTGATGAAGCCTTTTACGCAACGATTCTCCCATGGGATTTCAAATTCGGGATTTCTGGGTGTACGCGCAATTGTACAGGTGTGCAGTGCCAGGATCTTGGGCTGATGGCTGAATCACGCGGAAAATATTCGCTTTGGATTGGTGGCACGGAGTCGGGAATGAGTCCCAAGCACGGAGTTTTGCTACGTAAAGGAATCCCACGAGAGCAGGTTATCCCTGTTGTGAGACGAATTTTAGAAACTTATGTGGCTGGGGCGGAGGAGTTTAGGGTCGAATTAGGCGAAGGGGCCCGGACCAGGCTTTATCATGTCTTGGAGAAGACAGGAGTGGAACGGTTTGAGAAGGCAATTGAAGAGGTGCTAGCAACGCGGTTGTAAAGTAGATAGGCATAAAGTACTTCATAGTAGTGGTGATTAAGAGAGGGGTAGAATATATGGCGAACCAAGGATTCAGTAAGCTTAGCGCCTATAAGGCTTTTTCAAAGATGGATAAATCGTGCACACAAGGGTGTAAATGTTCGGCATTGTGTCAATTGTTTATGGCCAAGGAATTCTTAAGTTTGTCCGCTCAAACGGGAGAGAAATTCACAGATAAGATCCCAGAGGACATTATTGACATGTTTCGGAGCGTGCCATTAAATCCTGAGCGGTATAAAAACATGGAACTTCAAGAAGCTTTTGTTGAGGTGCAAAGTATATGTGATGATTGTGCAACGGATGATCATGATACCTATTGCACAGTAAATGTGGTGCTTTCCGCTTTAGGGATTTTGCTTGAGGGTAGAGACTTTGTTACGGATAAAGATAAGGAATTAGAGAATTAGAGAACTAGGGAACAGAATAGAGGAGCGCTGATCGTGCTCCTTTAACAGAGAGGAAGTATTCTATTGATCCAATTACATCAGTTTAACTTTGAAGAAGGTATTAGATTACTGCGAATAGATGCAGAGCAATTGGCATTGCTTAAAGAGGTTCGACCGGTTATTGAGCAAGATATTGAGGAGATTATTCGAAATTTCTACGATCATTTAACAACAGTTCCAGGACTTAAAGCCATTATCGACCGATTTTCTACGGTAGAAAAACTAAAAATTGTCCAGAGAAAATACTTACTTTCTCTCTTTCCTGACAAGATTGACGAGGAGTACATGCAATGGCGAATTACGATCGGAGAAGTTCATAATCGGATCAATTTACCACCTTTTTATTATCTGAGTGCGAATCAACTTTTTTGTGACGAGATCATACCGCGAATTTTTAAACACTTTCGTAAAAAAACGGATTTAGCTATTCGTACCAGTTTAGCCTTTCAGAAATTGTTGAGTTTCGACCAGCAAGTTGTTATGGCTAGTTATATTCAGTCCTATATGACGGAAATTGATAAGAAGTC
>DHJG01000162.1:0-1498 GCA_002404215.1 Desulfosporosinus sp. UBA4726 | reverse complement strand
ATGTGATCAAGGAAATTGCTTCTCAGACAAATCTCTTATCGTTAAACGCTGCCATTGAAGCTGCACGCGCAGGAGAAAGTGGGCGAGGATTCGGAGTCGTCGCGGAGGAAGTGAAAAAGCTTGCCAGCCATTCCGAACAGTCTGTCAAAGAGATCAGTGCCTTGATTATGATCACGAAGCAAAATACAGTGGCTGTGAACCAATCCATTTCTCAAACGACGGAGGCCATGAAGAGTGCTGCAGTGGAGGCGGGGGAAGTGGTAGGCCGTTTTGGAGAAATTATGTCTGCAATTAATGCAAGTATCCAACAAGTTCAGGGAATTGCTAGCCAGATTGATTCCTTAGCACTAACCGCTGCTCAAATCGGAGCGGCATCCGAGGATGTAGCCAATTCGGCAACTTCTTTGGCGCAAATGGGACTACGGGATTAAGGTTTAGATAATGAGGTAGTGGGAAGTACAAGGAGTTACTTTTATTGGAGGAATGGAAATTGCTTGAGGATGCCTTTTACATCCGCCGGATGTGGAGTTTTTCCAGAGCACTCGATCTAGGTTTAGTAGATGATGAGATCGAAATAGGATTGCAATTCGCATTGGGGCAACGGCACGGAGAACGTGTCGCTTATATTGCCATGCGTCTGGGGAGGTGTCTCGGGCTCAGTAAAAAAGATTTAGTTCAGCTTACAGTTGCCGGGCTGTTGCATGATATTGGGGCCTTGGGGTGTTTCCGCGAGTATCATGGGGAATCAGGAATTTTGAAAAAGCATTGCCTGGAGGGTGCGTTAGCGGTCGAGCGTTTTCCGTCAGGAGCTATTCTGGCCTCTGCAATCAAGTATCATCATGAAACTCCGGATCCCCTGCACGCCGCTTTACGTGCTTCTTCCGAAGAAGTGCCATTGATGGCCCGAATTTTGTCCTTGGCTGATAGGGTTGATTTGCGGATGCTGCGTAAACTTCATTCCCGTCAAGAACGTGTCGATATATTAAAATGGGTTAGGGAAAAATGTGGAATCTTCTTTTATCCTGAAGTTGCTGCTGCATTTGAACAGGTTGCGCAGAAAGAAGCGTTTTGGTTAGATATCGAACAACCAGATTTGCTCCAGATTGCTTTGGGGCTCTTGTGCGGACAGTGGCAACTACCGGCGACGCGTGAATTAGAAACTGGATTTACAGATAATTTAGCTGCAACGTTTGCCGATCTGATCGACCAGAAAAGTCAGTTCACGGCGAGACACTCAAGGTCGGTGGCCGAAACAGTGGAACGTTTGGCTAGGGGGCTTGGTTGGCAAGAGGATCGGCTGCACGAAATCTACGTGGCAGGTTTACTTCATGACTTGGGTAAGCTCTCTATATCAAAGAAGATCCTGGATAAACCAGGGCCGCTTGACCTCGATGAGGTTGATATCATACGCACACATACGTACTATACTCATCGCTTATTGACGGAGGCCGGTTTTCCTACTCGAATGGCGGGATGGGCGGCACACCATCATGAGCGT
>DHJG01000176.1:36977-37321 GCA_002404215.1 Desulfosporosinus sp. UBA4726 | reverse complement strand
CTTTCTTCTTATGTGGATTTCTATCCATTGGCTTGGACGAGGAACGGATGTTGCGATTCCTTTTACATCCATTCACTCGGAGTTAGGCTGGTTTTACTATTGTTTAATCTCCTTAGTGATCGTAGGAATGACGAATGCTGTCAATCTTACGGATGGATTGGATGGCTTGGCAGCGGGAAGCACTTTGTTTGCCGGAGTCGGCTATATTGTGATTGCCTTACTAGCCGCCATCCAAGGGGGTGGGGTTGCAGTTCTAGCTCATGAGACAGATATGGCAGTTTTTGCAGCAGCTTTGGTCGGTGGTTGTCTTGGATTTTTGCGCTTTAATACCTACCCTGCCCGTG
>DHJG01000176.1:35226-36723 GCA_002404215.1 Desulfosporosinus sp. UBA4726 | reverse complement strand
TTTTGGGGGTTGTGTCGTATTTGCCGACTTTAGGGTAGATCGTCAGTTTATTAGCCCGGTCGCACACGTTGCATTTGCTATTCGCTTGTCGCTAAGGCTAAAACGCAAAACCTCTGGGCTTTCTGCAAGTGAACCGTTGCGTTTCTTAACGCCTTATCGCCTGCGCTCATTGACGCAAATTCCACTTCCGTGCTCCCTAAGCTAAGAAACTTCCTCTGGCTTGGGTCGACGGGGTTTGGAACGACGGGGGCGGGGGACTTGTGTGCAAGTTGGGACGGTTCCTTGCTTGCATATGTCGGAGGGACTTGTGGCGCTGTTTGCGTTTATAACGCAAATGTACTTTGAATGCTCACAGGCAAGTAGGTCTGCAAGTTGAGTGCAAGTGGGGGCGGTTCTGGCGTGCATACGATTGATTTGCGCAATTTCGTTCTACGTGTTTTCTAAGCCAAGAAATTTCCTCAGACTTAGGTCGATGGGGTTTAGTACAATGCGAGACTTGTGACGCTGTTTGCGTTTATGACGCAAATGCGTTGTTCGGGGGAACGGACATGAGCACTCCCCTTTAGGAGGTCGGTGTCTTGGATAAGCAGCTTATTAAGTCTTATTATGAGCATAGAAATCAAGGACAAGCTGAGATAATGTCGGCTTATATGAAACATAAATTCCTTTTTTTGGGGATACAGAAACCACAGAGGGCTGAATTACAGAAAGAGTTTGTCAAGCAAGCGAAGAAACAGCAAACGATTGATTGGGAGTTTGTATTTAGGCTTTGGGATTTACCAGAACGGGAATTCCAGTGTTTGGCAGTAGACTATTTACTGGCCTTGAAAAATAGTCTGGAAAAGTCTGATCTTGATAGAATTAAGCGATTGATAATAACTAAATCGTGGTGGGATAGCGTGGACGGTCTTGCTACCAACATCATTGGGAGTTTATGTGCCAAATATCCCGAACTTATCCAAAGTCATATTTTAAGTTGGGCGGAAAGTGATGATATTTGGCTTGTGCGGGTTGGGATTTTATTTCAACTAAAGTATAAAGAGTATACGGATACGGAGTTATTGAAGTTAATTATTAATAGAAACAGTCATTCTAAGGAGTTTTTCATAGCAAAAGCAATTGGCTGGGCATTAAGGGAATACTCAAAGACTAATAAAGAATGGGTAAAATCGTTTTTGGAATCTAATACTCTGCAACCACTTAGCGTGCGTGAAGCAAGTAAATATTTGCAGTGATTTTGAAATCTGTTTACATGCAAGTAGAGAACTGTCTCTACTTGCACCTAGCGTGTAGTTGCGCATAATATAGGCACATAGAGCCTAAATTTATTAAACGGAGGATTACTTACGTGAAATGGTTGAATAAACGTGTTTTGGTTATCGGTGCTGGACTGAGTGGTCAAGCGGCTGTGCAGAAGCTTCAGAGTTTGGGTGCGGAGGTTTTCTTGACGGACAGTAAGGTGCTGGAGCAGCTCGCTGGAGTTGAGGAGTTAGGACT
>DHJG01000176.1:18798-35042 GCA_002404215.1 Desulfosporosinus sp. UBA4726 | reverse complement strand
CAAGAGGGGATTTCCCAAAACGTGGCTGTGTGGAGCGAAGTTGAGCTGGCTATGTATGATTGCACTGCTCTATGTGTAGGGGTAACTGGTACTAATGGGAAAACGACGACCACTACCTTGATTGGGGAATTAGCTAAGCGAAGCGGTCGACCAACGGTTGTGGCTGGAAATATTGGAGTGGCCTTAAGCGGGCAAGTGAAAGGTTTAGGAGAAAACAGCATTGTAGTGGCTGAACTTTCCAGCTTCCAACTGGAGTTCACCGATAAACTTCGTTTGCAGGTAGCCATTTTGTTGAATCTCACTCCGGATCATTTAGACAGGCATGGCTCTTTAGAAAATTATCTTGCGGCTAAAGTGCGAATCTTTGAGAATCAAACAGCTACTGATTTGGCAATCTTAAATTATGATGATCTTTTAGTTCGTGATTTGGGAGTGAAATTAAAAAGTCGGGTTATGTATTTTAGCTCGACTTCCTTTTTGATGGATGGGATTAGCCTAAGTCAAGATCAAATTGTTTATGCTGAAAAGGGGAACGTAATCCCCATTATTTCGAGAAAAGAGCTTCAGCTCCGTGGGACTCATAATCTGGAAAATGTCATGGCATCTGTGGCTGCTGCGCGAGAATTAGGTCTTTCTTGGGCTGAGATCGCTGAAGGGCTACGTCAGTTTAAAGGCGTAGAGCACCGAGAGGAAATTGTGGGAATGTTCGAGGGCGTCCTTTTTGTGAATGATTCTAAAGGGACCAATACGGATGCAGCTACCAAGGCCTTACTGGCATTTGATGAACCTTTGGTTCTCCTTGCTGGGGGAAAAAATAAAGGGCTTGATTTTCATGAATTTATGAAAACTGTGCGGGTCAAGGTCAAAAGCCTTATTTTGTTGGGATTAGCGGCTGATGAGATGGAACAAGCGGCAAGAGATGAAGGCGTTCAGACAATCATCAGGGCGACCACGTTCGCAGATGGAGTTGAGAAAGCGATAGCGGAAGCGGTACCTGGGGATGTCGTTTTATTATCCCCTGCTTGTACAAGTTGGGATATGTTTAAAAGTTATGAAGAGAGAGGGGAATTGTTTAAGGAGTTAGTGCGTAGGCATTATAGAGAACCCATTTAACAAAAGGGGGATACTATACATGCGTCGTAGGTTTCACCGGCCGGATATGGTCTTACTCGGTACGATTTTGGCACTGTTGGCGATAGGGTTTATTATGGTTTACAGCTCAAGTGCTGTCAGAGGGTACATACAGTTCGATGACTCCTATCATTTTTTGAAAATGGAGATAATATGGGCTAGCATGGGACTTGTGGCAATGACCTTGAGTATGTTGGTGGATCTGAGTTTGCTACGTAGATTTGCTAAACCAGCCCTTTATATTGCAATTGCCTTACTGGTTGCAGTTAAAATTCCAGGAATCGGACGCAGAGTAAATGGCGCTGATCGTTGGATCGGCCTTGGACCATTGTCAATTCAGCCTTCAGAGGTGATTAAGCTATCTATGGTATTGGTGATGTCCCATGTTTTAGCGCTTGATCCCCATAAGATCCAATCGTTTCGCAAGGGGGTTTTGCCTATTCTCGGTTTGATGGGAATAATTGCAGGACTGATCATGCTTCAACCAGACCTTGGAACGACCCTGGTAATTGCAGCCACGACGTTTTTTATGTTGATCGCGGCAGGAGCAAGGACTGGGCATATTCTTGGCTTAGCGGGGACAGGGCTCGGCTTGGTGGTTGCAGCTATTGCCGCGGCTCCCTACCGAATGAGGCGTATTTTTGCTTTTTTAGATCCTTGGGCTGATCCATTGGGAAACGGGTACCAGACGATTCAAGCGCTCTTAGCATTAGGCCCGGGTGGGCTGTTTGGCTTAGGCTTAGGGCAAAGTCGCCAGAAGTTTCTTTATTTGCCGGAAAACCATACGGACTTTATCTTTGCTATGATTGGAGAGGAACTTGGGTTTATCGGTGCGTCTCTGGTGGTCTTACTCTTCTTCCTCTTGGCTTGGAGAGGATTTCGGGTGGCAATGAAGGCTCCTGATGCATTCACGGGTTTTTTTGCGGTCGGATTAACGGCTATGGTGTCCGTTCAGGCGATGATTAACATGGGTGTGGTGAGTGGTGTATTACCGGTTACGGGAATTACGTTGCCGTTTATAAGTTATGGTGGGACTTCGCTGGTCTTTACGATGTTGGGTGTTGGAGTGCTTCTGAATATTTCCCGGGAAATAAGGTGAGGAGAAAAGGGGTATTAATGGTGCGTGTAATTATGACTGGTGGCGGAACTGGTGGACATATTTATCCGGCTTTAGCCATCGCCAAAGGGTTGTTGGCCAATGATGCCGAGACCGAAATCTTATATGTGGGAACTCGGGACGGAATGGAAGCGCGTTTGGCGCCTGAGGCGGGTATTGCATTTGCAGGGATTTCTGGCAAAGGTCTTCCGCGTAGCTTAAGTCTGGAGACTATAAAAGTTTTCGGAAGTAGTGTTAAGGCTCTTTGGGAGACAAAGAAAATATTGCGTCAATTTCACCCCGATCTAGTGGTAGGTACAGGGGGATATGTGTCAGGGCCGGTTGTTTTGACGGCCGCACTTTTTAATGTTCCAACGTTGCTTCATGAACAAAATGCTTTGCCCGGGATAACTAATCGTATTTTGGCGCGAGTTGTACGACGTGTCATGGTGACGTTTCCCGAGAGCATTGAGCATTTTGGCGCTAAGAAAAAGGTAGAACTGGTTGGACTTCCAGTCCGTCCGGAAATTGGAAATGTGTCTCGCGAGGCTGGGGCAAAGCATTTCAAGCTACGTTCGGATCGATTGACCTTACTGGTGACGGGTGGGAGCAGAGGTGCTCGTACGTTAAATCAGGCTATGATTGGGGTCTTAGAACATCTTGCTCGACGCTCGGACATTCAGGTGATCTGGGCAACCGGAAATACAACGTATGAAGAAACTATTGAGAGATTCAAGGCTAGAGGGATATCCTGGAAACGCCCAGAGTGGCGCGTCCTAGAATACTTGAAGGACATGCCGGAAGCCTTAGCTTGTGCTGACCTCTACATTGGACGGGCAGGGGCAGCTTCCTTGGCAGAGCTGATGGTTGCAGGTATTCCCAGTCTTTTGATACCCTATCCCTATGCAGCGGAGAATCATCAAGTACACAATGCCCAAGCGCTAGTTCAAGCGGGCGCAGCCCAAATTATTCTAGACTCAGAATTAGAGGGACAACGATTGTGGAAGGAGCTAGAGGGGCTAATCGCTCAACCTGCTCTTCTAGCTCAAATGGGTGCTGCTGCTCAGGGGCTGGCACAACCACAGGCTTTAGCTAAGATTGTGGATCTCTGTAGAGCGATTGCCTGGCACTAGTTTACGTGTAAGATAATCTCTTTAGATAGATCTTCTCACACCTTTCCACTCCGATGCATAGCATATGGCAGTGACATAGGAAAGGGGTGAGCGTGGTGTGGCCAAGACGAAAGATACAATTGGTTGCTTCTTCTGCGGCTCCGGGAATAGAAGGGGTTAGGGCCATTTTGAAAGAGATTGGACTTGATTTTTTTGTAAGTGACCCATCAACAGAGGAATTGACTGAGGGATTCACGGAAAGTTGGTGGGAGAAGCCTTTTGAAGGTAATGCCACATCAACATCGGCATTGGAGAAATCAGGCCCTGTAACGGAATGGGTATTTTGGCCTGAGGTTACGGAACATAATCTCTGGCGAGAAAAGGTACTTGAAGAAGGACCAACCCGATCTATTCAATCGTTAATACATAATATTTTCGAAGATGAAGTAATTTTACGGATTCCTGAACACACTGTTATCATCGAAGGACGTCCTTTGTTAGGGCATGTTTTGAATGAGGCAGGTTTTGAACCTTCCGTACTTTGGCCGACTGCCGATGGATGGTTATGCGAACGAAAGCAAGGCTTACATTGGATTTTACCAGAATCATGGCTAGCGGAACTCTTGGGAGAGGACAGTCAACTTGGAAGGGACTCTGAATGGACCTCAAAACAAGCGACTTGGGTTGTCCGCGATACTAGAGTTGACTTTTATGTGCAAGATACTTTAAAGTTTGTTGGTCAAATGCCCAGGTGGTCGGAACCTCTAGAAGAACAAGAGGCTTATCGAGATATAGCGAAGTGTTTGGAATTAGGCGCTTCCTGGCTGGATATTAAATTGGCATTGAGCTCAATTTGGAATGACGCAATAAAGACAGATAACTTGAGGTGGAACATCGATGATCTTGGATGGAATGCTGGGGCGTGTGGAGAAAAATTATCCTCTACATCTATTGAATACGTGGCGGATTGGTGGGCCCGCTGAAACTGTGTATTGGCCCGAAACCACTAAAGACTTGGCGATAGTATGGCAGCGTGCCCTGAAAGCGGAAATACCAGTTTGGCTGATTGGGCGGGGTTCTAATCTTTTGTTACCAGATGAAGGACTTCCCGGAATTGTGTTGGTAACCTCGTCGCTTCGCGCGATTCAATGGGGGGATCATACGGTTCAGGTCGAAGCTGGATATATGTTAGCTCGTTTAGCCCAAGAAGCAGGGGAACGAGGATGGAGTGGCCTAGAGTTTGCAAGGGGTATCCCCGGGTCAGTTGGTGGTGCCATAGTGATGAACGCCGGTGCACATGGCAGCGAAGTAGCTTCTCAGATAATGAGCGTCACCGCGCTCTGGGCAGATGGTACAGTGAAGAAGCTAGAACGAGCGGAGCTCGAATTTGCTTATAGGTTCTGCTCCTTGCGCGGTCAAGCGTGGGTGTTGGAAGTTCAATTTAATTTTTCTCCAGGGGATCGTAAACAAATTTTAAGCCAAATGACTGAGAATTTAACGAAGAGAAAGGCCAATCAACCGCTTGAAAAACCAAATGCCGGGAGCATTTTTCGTAACCCGCCCGGTGATTCGGCTGGACGATTGATTGAAGCGGTAGGTTGGAAAGGAAGAAGCGTGGGCGGTGCTCAGGTTTCAGATAAACATGCAAATTTTATAGTAAATACGGGCAATGCCAAGTCTAGAGATGTGTTAGCTTTGATGGATGCTATTCAGGAGGCTGTTCAGCTGAAATTTGGGGTTACATTGCAACCAGAAGTAGAGTACCTCCAAAAATAGAAACTATCAAATAAGTAAAAGAATAACCTCGATGTAAAGGGGGTAGGACCATGTCGATGGACCGCTATGTTATCACAGGAAAACAGCGGTTAGAAGGAAGTCTCCGGGTAAGCGGGGCGAAGAATGCTTCTCTTCCCTTGTTGGCAGCAACGTTACTCACTAAAGGGACATCAACTTTGTTAGAAATACCGGTGTTGGCGGATATTACACATATGATTGAGGTGCTTAAACATCTCGGGTGTGGAGTTGTGCGCCAGAATGAGGCTTTGCTCGTCAATGCTGGTACATTGAGTTCCTGTGAAGTCGATGAAGCCCTGATGCGGCAAATGCGTGCTTCTAATCTTATTTTAGGCCCCCTATTAGCCCGGAATGGGCGAGTGAAAATTTCTCGACCTGGAGGGTGCGCTATTGGCACACGACCGATGGATCAACACATTAAAGGGCTTCAACAACTAGGTGTCAAGGTTAAAGAGAAGCATGGGTATATCGAAGCTTGGGCTGATCACTTACAGGGTTCTGATGTTTACCTAGACGTTCCAAGTGTAGGGGCGACAGAAAATATTATGATGACTGCGGTCTTAGCTAAAGGCACTACTATAATCCGCAATGCCGCACGCGAGCCAGAAATAGTGGATTTGCAAAACTTTCTTAATAAAATGGGAGCAAGGGTGCATGGGGCAGGAATGGATGTCTTGCGGATTGAAGGGGTAGATCAGCTCTATCCTGCAGAACATACAGTCATACCGGATCGTATCGAAGCCGGCACGCATATGATTGCCGCGGTTATGACTGAAGGTGATGTGGTCTTAGAGAATGTTATACCAGAACATTTAGAACCTGTTATCGCTAAATTGCGTCAGGCAGGAGCCAATGTAACCCTTCTGAATGACTCAGTTCGTGTTCAACATCAGGGAAGAATTCGTAGTGTTGACCTGAAGACAATGCCTTATCCGGGATTTCCAACGGATATGCAGCCACAGTTTATGGCTATGCTCTCAGGTGCGGAAGGGACCAGCATCATTACGGAAACAATTTTTGAAAATCGCTTTCAACATGTGGATGAATTATGTCGGATGGGAGCTCAAATCACGGTTGAAGGAAGAACATCTGTTATTCGTGGAAGAGAAACGCTTGAAGGTGCCTTTGTGGAGGCCACAGACCTCCGGGCTGGAGCAGCACTGTTCCTGGCAGCACTGGCTGCTGAGGAAGCAACTGTGCTAGAAAAAGTTGATCATATTGATCGTGGCTATGAAAATTTAGAAGAGAAATATCGCCAGTTGGGGGCAAAACTTCGACGTGTTATCCAGAAGGGTTAACCTGCAAAGCACGATGCGCACAAGGCACAAGCCTGAGCAGCAGACCGCGGACTTGGACCTAGAGCATCGTGCATTGAAAGTGCATCATGAGCAGAGGAAAAGAATAAAAGGAATTTTGTCATTAAAAAGTTTTAAAAAAAACATGACAGAACAGGTCAGTATTCGTTATACTTGGGATAAGGAGGAAAATGCCTACAATGCAACCCAAGAATATGAATACATCCTTGCTCTATATTGCCGTCTTGACTATTTTGCTTACTCTGGGTTTAGCGCTTTTTTTGCGCTCCGGTGCTTTTGCTGTTCAACATGTAATCGTGCAGGGGCTTAGACTTATTCCGGAAAACGAAATCTTAAAATTATCTGACGGGATTCAAGGACAAAACGTACTGCTATTTGATCAAGATGATTTCAAGCATAAAATTGCCTTACATCCGCTTGTTCAAGGGGTTCAATTTCAGCGTAAGCTTCCCAATACTGTTATTATTCAAGTGACGGAACGGACCCCAGTTGCCTTAGTAGTTGTCCCTAAGGGGGTCTTGGAGGTGGATGCGCAAGGTGTTTTCTTGCGCCGTTTGGAGAGTTGGCCTAAAACAGATCAGCCGGTGATTACTGGAATTAATATTGCGGATACTGTGGGACCGGGAAAGAATTTGGCGAACCCTCTCCTTACTTCAGCACTGCACTTGCTGGGACAAGCCCCCCCTGAATTGCTTGCTCAGATTGGAGAACTCCATGTTAACACTATTCAGCAAATAACATTGTATCTGACTAGTGGTGTGGAGGTCCGACTAGGACAAGCTAATGATTGGAAAAGTAAATTGAATGCGCTTTATCAATTAATAAGCGATAATGAATATAAATCGTTTCAACAAGGGGTACGATATATTGATTTTACGGCGGCAAAACCAGTGATTGGCCGCTAAGTTAGGAGGATAAGGAACATGTGGTTACCGTTATTAGGCTTAGTTTTAGGATTGGCAATCGGGTATGTCAGCCCGTTTTCAGTACCAATTGAATATGCCAAATACTTATCCGTTGGAATCCTAGCAGCGTTGGATTCTGTTTTAGGTGGGATACGTTCTGCTCAGGAGGACAACTTTGACAGTATGGTATTCCTGACCGGTTTTTTTAGTAACATGCTTCTTGCTGCTCTGTTGGCATATATCGGAGATCGCATTGGGGTTGATCTTTATTTGGCTGCAATCGTTGCATTTGGTGTGCGTTTATTTCAAAACTTGGGAAGTATTCGTCGCCATCTGATAAAAAGGTATTCTTGACGTGTTATTAATCCCTATAATAAGCTGGGGCACGATGTATCGTGCCCCTACATTAAAGTTACAAAAAAATATTTTATTTAAAAAAGGAAATAAGCATAAGCATATAGAATTTATTATGTTATGTGCATTATAGACGTCAGAGGCCAGATAACGCGTATCTTCGGCAGAAAAGTAAGTGCCGGTAAGCCTTGGAAGGTCAAAAAACTTTAATGGCGTATGAAACCCTCTTAAAGTTAGTTTCCTATAAAGGTAGGTGGGACGCACGTTTGCTCTAATCGTGCGTTTGAACGGCACAGTTGAATATTAGTTATACCTGTATTTAAAGATAGCAGGTCACAATGAAGCGAGGGGGGTTAAAACCTAGATGCTAGAATTTGATACGGATTTAAACCAGTTTGCAGAAATTAAGGTTATTGGTGTCGGCGGTGGTGGAAACAACGCGGTAAATCGTATGATTACTGCTGGTTTACAAGGGGTAGATTTCGTTACAGTGAATACTGACTCACAGGCCTTACAATTATCTCGTGCAGGCCAAAAAGTGCAAATAGGGATAAAGTTAACTAAAGGACTGGGAGCAGGAGCAAATCCTGAAATTGGGGCTAAGGCAGCGGAAGAGAGCCGTGAGGAAATCGCTAAGGTGTTAAAAGGCGCGGATATGGTCTTCGTCACAGCAGGTATGGGAGGCGGAACTGGCACCGGAGGGGCACCCATCGTGGCCGAAGTGGCGAAAGAAATGGGAGCGCTAACGGTTGGCGTGGTTACTCGACCGTTCACCTTTGAAGGCCGTAAACGGGCTATGCAGGCAGAAAAGGGCATTGCTGATCTCAAGAGTAAAGTAGATACTCTCATTACGATCCCCAATGATCGTTTGTTGCAGGTGGTGGACAAGCATACCACGATTCATGAGGCTTTTCGTATTGCAGACGATGTCTTGCGGCAAGGTGTGCAGGGGATTTCAGATTTAATTGCTGTTCCCGGCCTGATAAATTTAGATTTCGCCGATGTTAAAACTATTATGTCGAATACGGGTTCTGCCCTAATGGGTATAGGCCAGGCAACTGGGGAAAACCGCGCTGCAGATGCAGCACGTAAAGCAATTTCTAGTCCATTGCTGGAAACTTCGATTGAAGGAGCTAAAGGAGTGCTGCTCAACATTACCGGCGGAACTAATTTAACCCTCTTCGAAGTAAATGAAGCCGCAGGAATTATTGCGGAAGCCGCAGACCCCGAAGCGAATATTATCTTTGGCGCGGTCATTGATGAGAACCTCAAAGAAGAAATAAGAGTTACCGTAATAGCCACTGGATTTGATCAGCATTGGGCTGGCTTTGGGCTTGCACCGGGAAAAGCTCAGGAAAACATTATTAAACCAGTTGCTACGGAAGTCGATATCGATATTCCGGAGTTCTTAAGACGTCGACGTTAGTGAACTTGTTCAGCTAAAGCTGTACCTCGAGGTTTCGGTGGGGGACTCTACCCCCACCGAAGTGGAAATCGGAACACCCACTTATAGAAGTGGGTGTCTCGGAATTAATTAATTTTAAAACTTTAGTGATAATCTACTATATCGTAAAAATAAACCTGTCCGGAATAGACAATTGTCTATTCCGGACAGGTTTATTTTATTTACGTAATTACACACATCAACTGGTCTTGACTAGCATAAATATGCACATGCTGTCGACCTTTATGCTTCCTGGGTAAAAATCTACACCAGCTACATAGGTTTTCCTAAAAAATCCCATTTAGCTCCCCTGAAAGCGACAGGTTTTACTACCTTCGTTAGATATAATTTTGAAAGAAGCGTTTGAAAGGGTGCAGCAATGGGCGTAGTAGAGACGTATCTCGATCTGGATATCCTCATTAACGGGGGGATGGACGCTCTTATACTTATCCTTACTAGTCGTCTCCTTCACCTTCCGGTCCGGCCAGTCCGAATCCTTGCAGGAGTCCTTCTCGGTGAAATCCCTGTGATCTTAGCCTGTTATTCTATTCCACATTGGACGACGTTAAGCAAATGGGTTATTCCACTACTTATGGTCGGTGCCGCTTTTCCGACACGGAGATTGATCACTTATTTTAAGGCACTGGTTGGGTTTTGGCTCCTTTCAGCAGGACTCGGTGGATTTGTGTATGCCTTATGGGGATGGGCACAATTTGATCAGGGAATAGGAGGCGAACTCTTTTCACTGGCCCTATACAATCTTTGGATACTTCCTTTAGCTGCACTTATATGGTGGTTTTTACAGCGGCTATGGCAGCGATGGCAGGAAAGGAACTCGGTACTGAAGCAGATGATTTATGATCTGGAAATTGATTTTGGCGGTGAAGAACATGAGGTTATACACGTTAAAGCGTTGTTGGACACAGGGAACCATTTGAGAGACCCGTTGACCGGATATCCTGTTATTCTCTTGGAAGAGGAGGTTGCTGCTACATCTTTGTCAGATGATGTAAGGTCTTTCCTAACTATTCCTTGGAACGATTGCGCAGACCCTTGGCCGTTACTATGGAAGGTCAATCCTAGTTTAGTTCAACGCCTTGTCTTCATCCCTTTCCAAACAATTGATCGGCAGAGTTGGCTTTTGGGTGTAAGACCTCAGCGTGTGACGTGTTTTGACAAAAAAGGACCCCAACAGATTCAGGCAACGGTGGCACTAGTAAAACAAGTGTTGAGTTCAGAGGATGAATATCAAGCGTTATTACACCCAGAACATGTGCAGAAAGGTGGAGATTAACAATGAAGTGGTGGCGGAATATTCAAGATAAGGTTAAACGTCTTTGGGTAATGTTTGTTCGCAAAATTGGCGGGGTTAGTGGAGTTTATTATGTCGGTAGCAGTGAAGCCCTTCCGCCTCCTCTCAACTCTGACGAAGAAGTGATCCTTTTGGAACGGTTGGAAATGGGGGATCCATCCATTCGAGATATTTTAATCGAACGGAACTTGCGCCTCGTAGTGTATATTGCTCGCAAATTCGAAAATACTGGAATTGGGATAGAAGATCTTGTTTCCATTGGTACGATTGGGTTGATAAAGGCGGTCAATACATTCGATCCTCAGAAGAAAATAAAACTAGCAACCTATGCTTCTCGTTGTATTGAAAACGAAATATTGATGTATCTTAGGCGGAATAATAAGACGCGTTCAGAAGTGTCCTTCGATGAACCTTTAAACATCGACTGGGATGGCAATGAATTGCTCTTGTCCGATGTCTTAGGGACGGAAAATGATATTATTTCCAAACCAATTGAAGAACAAGTGGATCGTCAACTGTTGCATTTAGCGATGGGGAGGTTAGCTAGCCGAGAAAAAGTGATTATGGAATTAAGATTTGGGCTGGATAATGGCGTGGAGAAAACCCAAAAAGAAGTTGCAGATCGGCTTGGAATTTCGCAGTCCTATATTTCAAGGCTCGAAAAGAGGATTATTCGCAGATTACGCAAAGAATTTTGCCGATTGGAATAACCTAAACTGGGTTCGGGCATACTTCCCAACAGAATTGGCTGGGGAGGTGCTCGTAGTTGGCATTGAATAAAGTTGAAATCTGTGGAGTGAACACCTCGAAGTTGCCTGTTTTATCCAGCGTGAAAATGAAAGAGTTGTTCGTGATTTATCAAGCTGGAGATCGTAGCGCTCGGGACAAACTCATCCATGGAAATCTCCGTCTAGTGCTCAGTGTGATTCAGCGCTTTACAAATCGAGGAGAATACGTTGATGACCTTTTCCAGGTTGGCTGTATTGGTTTGATGAAAGCTATTGACAATTTTGATCTTGGACAGAACGTCAAATTCTCCACTTACGCCGTCCCCATGATCATTGGGGAGATTCGTCGTTATCTAAGGGACAACAATCCAATTCGCGTGAGCCGGTCACTTCGGGATATTGCTTATAAGGCACTACAAGTAAGAGACCAACTGGTTAGTGAACGTTCACGAGAACCAACTGTTGCAGAGATTGCCAAAAAGCTTTCTCTCCCACGAGAAGACGTTGTTTTTGCCCTAGATGCTATTCAAGAACCAATTTCCTTGTTTGAGCCCATTTATCATGACGGAGGGGATCCTATCTTTGTAATGGATCAAATTGGAGACGCTAAGCAGTCTGATACCAACTGGGCTGAAGGACTTGCGGTAAGAGAAGCTTTAAGGCGGCTTAGTGAACGAGAAAAACTCATCTTATCTTTGCGGTTTTTCCATGGTAAGACTCAGATGGAGGTTGCTGATGAGATCGGAATTTCTCAGGCACAGGTCTCCCGGCTTGAAAAGACAGCAATGGTCCACATGCGTAAGTATGTATAAACTCTAGGCTATTTTAGGACTCCCCCTCATAAGATGACATATAAGGCGAGAAGCATGATGTGTTATTTACTTATAGATTTCGAACGTCTATTAGGGGGGGCTAACGATGCGGATCTCAGATTTGCGTTTATTGGATGTTGTGAATGTTAAAGATGGACGAAGGTTAGGACCAATTAAAGACCTCGATTTAGATCTCGAACGAGGTTCCGTTAAAGGGATTGTACTGCCGGGGCCCTCAAAAAGTTGGGGTTTCTTTGGAAGTAGTAAGACGGAAGATTTTTTTGTCCCGTGGGATCGGGTCAAGAAGATAGGCGTTGACGTTATCTTAGTCGATGTCAATGATCTACCTGAATTTAATGTGGAAAATGATAATCGCCGATAATAGGTAAGGGCACGATGCTTCGTGCCCTTACCTGTTGTTATTGGACAGGGAAAAGGTCGAGGAGCAAGGCATATGTGCCTACACGACCAATGTTTAAGTTTGTCCTGAGGGATATTAAATGATATATTAAAAGGTAAATCAGAGGAGTTAGAGGAATGAGCTGGAAATGGCATAAAAGTGAAAATTTACCCTATCTAACCGTTCCTAGATGGCAAGCTGAAGGAATTGACTTGGGTTTCTCGACACGTGTTGGGGGAGTCAGCAGAGTTCCTTATGACAGTTTAAATTTAGGGCTTCATGTGGGTGATGACCCCACTGCGGTTTTAGAAAACCGGAAGCGTTGGTTAGCCCAATGGGGCGTCCCTTGCTCTAGGGTTGCAGTGGGGGAACAGGTTCACGGTACAAATGTGTTATGGGTCAAGGAAGAAGACGGGGGCAGAGGGATCGGTGAAGTAGAAACGTTAATTCCCGCTGTAGACGGATTAGTCACGCAAAGTGGCATTTCACTGATGGCCTTTTTTGCAGATTGTGTCCCTTTGTTTTTTTATTATCCAGATATTAAGTCGGTAGGGATTGCGCACGCTGGTTGGAAAGGCACTGCCCATAAGATTGGGCAAAAAGTCTTAAGGAGTTTTGAAGAAGCTGGAGGGTGTACGGAAGATGCCTGGGTCGCCATTGGCCCAAGTATTGGTCCGTGTTGTTATTCAGTGGATGAAATCGTAGCAGAGCAGTTCCGTGTGAACTATAGAGAAACACCATTTCTGCATACGCAAGGAGATGGGCATTATCTTTTGGATTTATGGGAGGCCAATCGGATGTTGCTCTTGGAAAGTGGCGTTCGCTCAGAAAACATTGATGTTGCTTCAATCTGTACGGCAGATAATCCTGAATGGTTTTTTTCACATCGACGTGATGGGGCTAGAACAGGGCGAATGACAGGGTGGATAAGCTACAAAGAATGAGGCGGGGAGTATATGGCGACGATCTTAGTAGTTGATGATGAGGAGCCGATTCTAGAACTGCTCCGATTCAATTTGGAGAAGGAAGGGTATCAGGTTCGTGTTGCAAAGGACGGTCCCGAAGCATTGGAACGTGTGGAGAAGGAACAACCCGATCTCCTCGTGCTTGATGTCATGCTGCCGGGCATGGATGGCTTAGAAGTATGTCGGCAACTTAGGTTAAACCCAAAGTTTCGCCAGATTCCGATCATCATGTTAACCGCAAAGGGCGAAGTGATTGACAAGGTTGTAGGTCTGGAACTCGGGGCAGATGATTACATGACCAAACCGTTCAGTCCCCGTGAATTATTGGCTCGAATTAAAGCCCGTTTGCGACGTATTAATACGATCGAGGAAGCAGACTCAGAGCTTGTACGCGGAGAATTGCGAATTGATGTAAAAGGGTTTCGGGTCCACGTACGGGGAGAAGAAACTGAGTTAACGCCCAAAGAATTCGAACTGCTACGTGTCTTGGTGGCTCACCCTGGTAAGGTATATTCTAGGGATGAACTCCTGGAACGAATATGGGGGTATGAATATGATGGAGATACCCGCACGGTTGATGTTCATGTGCGCCACCTGCGTCTGAAGGTAGAACGGGATCCATCTAATCCCGAGTACATTGAGACATTACGCGGGATTGGCTACCGCTTTAAAGGATAAACTAAGATGAGCATAAAATGGCGATTAACCGCACTTTTTATAGGGATGACGGGGCTTTCCCTGCTTTTATTTTGGGTCGGAGAGAGTGTGAGGTTGGCAGCTGGGGAGCAACAGATTAATGTTGGAGTTGTAGTCCTTGCTCTGTGCCTTCCGGCAGGGGTCGTTTACTTATACGTCAGCCAACTATCTCGCCGAATGGAGATACTTCACTTCGCCACCCAGCGCATTGCCAGGGGAGATTTTGGGCACATCTATTTATCCGATTCGACCGATGAACTTGGGCAATTTACTGAGGAGCTGAATAGTCTTTCACGTCATGTCGAGAGGATTGTGCAAAATGGGACCCAGGAAGCACACAAGATGGAAGCTATTTTAGCGGGAATGCAAGAGGGCGTTGTGGCAGTCGATCATATGGGACAGGTTGTTTTAGTAAATGCCGCTGCAGAGAAGATTTTTGAACGTCGGGGAACGGATGTCGAGTTTAGATATCTATTGGGGCTCATTTGTAATTTAGAACTAGAGCAGATAGTCCGTAATGTACTTTTAGGGAAAAACCATGGTACGTTTGAAACACACATTGCGCAAAAGACCGTGCAAAGCCAAGTTAGCCCTATTTTAAGCGAAAAGGGTCAGCCACGAGGTGCGGTCATTGTTATTCATGATGTGACTGAGCTTAGACGCCTTGAACAAATGCGAACGGAATTTGTAGCTAATGTGTCTCATGAGTTGAGAACTCCTCTAACGTCTATTAAAGGGTTTGTGGAAACACTTCTGGATGGGGCAGCGGATGAACCTTCCGTGCGCGATCGATTCCTAAAGATAATCCAAGCGGAAACCCTGCGCTTACAACGCCTCATTGAAGACTTGTTGACTTTAGCCCATTTTGAAGGACGGGAAAATCGGGTTGAAGAAGAGTCCCTCAACGTTAGTTACGTGCACAAGGCATACGAGAAAATTAGACCGGTGATTCAAAGCTACGCCGAGTCTAAAAAAGTTAAGCTGGAGATTGCACTACTGGAAGATTTGCCGCAGGTTTCAATGGGAGAAGATTTGTTGAGCCAATTACTTCTGAATCTATTAGAGAATGCCGTTAAATATACGACAGAGGGGCGCGTCTGGCTGAATGTGCTGGCGGGACAGAAATACATTCAGCTTGAATTTGGGGATACGGGCTGTGGCATCCCAGAAGAAATTCTACCTCGAATCTTTGAGCGGTTTTATCGAGTAGATAAGGGCCGTTCGCGAGAACAAGGGGGAACAGGACTAGGGCTAAGTATTGTAAAACATATGGTAGAAGATACTGGTGGCAAAATTAGCGTTGCTTCACAATTGGGGGTTGGCACAGTCTTCACGTGTGAACTGCCGCGGGCATAAGGAACTCAACAAACTACCGCCGGTTATGACTCGGACAAGGATGTATCGTTAGAGCGGCCAAGGAGGATGCAATGGAAGAAGGAAGAAAAAAAAGAAAACCTACGTATTGGTTTTGGGGCATTCTTTTCATTGTTCTGCTCGGAGGAATACTGTGGTCCAATCGTTCCATTTTAACTCTTAAGCCCATAAAATTTGCGGTAGCTCAAACTGGAACGATTACTCATGAACGAAACGTTATGGCAACGTTTGCAAATAAGGAATTACCAATATCTGCTCCGATCTCAGGAACAGTTAAATTTGTGGCTGAAGATGGACAACGCTTCAGGCGCTGGGAGGGTGTGGCAACCCTTCAACCTGTTGGCATTTCTCCAGGAACAATTCTGGATGGTACGATGAACCAAACGATTTCGACAGAGATGGGCGGGCTGTTTTTTCGCCAGAGCGATGGCTTAGAGTTGATCATGACCAGTGAAAACTTGGCTTCGATGGATTTGGAGAAATTAATGGCTCAGAAACCCAACGTGAAAACTGCGGGAGCAACGGTGCAAGCGGGGGAGGTTTTAGGGAAAATAGTGAATAACCTCATTCCGACTCAAGCATTTATTGAAATGTCTAGTATTGATGATTTCACGGTCGGAAAGACGTTACGCATAAGGAAAGAAAATCAAACGGCGAGTGCCAAAATCTTGCGCAAATCGGACAAACCTATGGGGGTTGTCGTTCAGTTTCCCTATTATCTCGATGGTTCAGCGTCCAAAAGGCGCCAAGATGTGACGTGGGTATTCCTTCCTCCGACTAGTGGGGTCTTAGTTCCAAGGAGCGC
>DHJG01000176.1:0-18677 GCA_002404215.1 Desulfosporosinus sp. UBA4726 | reverse complement strand
CTGTCGTGGTGACGCCCCGTGATGGACTGGATGGGTTAATAGTGAATGTAAAAAATATCTAAGTACGGCCTTGAAAAGCAGGAAACGAGGTAATCGTGTAGAATTTACTTTCGAAGGGGATATTCTGATGTTGACAAAGGCGAGTATCACTCAAAGCATAGTTGAGGTTCATCTGCGGATTGACCAAGCCGTAGCACGCAGTAAAAGGGACCCGAGTACCATTCGATTATTGGCCGTATCTAAAAATCAACCGGTTTCGAGTTTAGAGGAGGCTTATCAGACTGGACAACGAGCCTTTGCAGAAAATCGGGTTCAAGAATGGTTAGAAAAGGCCCCTTCACTGCCAAACGATTGCGAGTGGCACTTGGTGGGAAGTCTGCAGACTAACAAAGTAAAGTATTTAGATCAAAACGTTGCTTTGATTCATTCGCTTGACCGGCTTTCCTTATTAGAAACACTCAACGCGCAAGGCGAACGGCATAACAGGATTTGGAGAACACTTGTCCAAGTGAATATCGCCGGAGACCCTGCTAAGGCGGGGCTCAAGCCAGAGGAAGCCCCGGATTTTTTAGATTCTGTCGGAGATTATCCTTATGTCCGAGTTGAGGGGTTCATGACCATTGGGGCGTTGGGGGTTGGTACTGAGGAAACAAAAGGGTTTTTTCGGGAGCTTCGGGGCCTTCGTGATACTTTGAAATCCCGAAAATGGCCCGGAGTTGATTTGCGTGAGCTTTCGATGGGAATGAGTCAAGATTTTGAACTGGCTATTGAAGAAGGGGCAACCCTTATTCGTGTAGGACGCCGAATATTCGGCGAACGTGGGTAATAAACCTGGAAAGGGATGAAATATAAATGGCAAAATTACTAGATAAGATGATTGGAATTATGGGGTTTGCTGATGAGGAACCAGAAGAAGAGATTTCTGAAGAGAACGATAGAGAGCAGAACATACAACAAGAGGAGGTACGCCCCGGCCGCAAAAATGCTCAGGTTGTAAGTATTCACACTCAAAAGCAAATGCGTGTAGTTGTGATGGAGCCAAATTCCTTTGAAGAAGCCCAAAATATTGCTGATCAGCTGAAAGCCCGCCGACCTGTGATCGTTAACCTTGAAAATGCAGAAAAGATGCTAGCCAAACGTATTGTTGATTTTATTAGTGGGACAACCTATGCTTTAAACGGCAACATGCAAAAAGTAGGGAATGGAATTTTCTTATTTGTGCCCAATAATGTCGATATTTCCGGCGAGATGCGTGATGAACTGAAGGATAAGGGGATGTTCTGGCAGAGTTCGAAATAAGGAGGGCGTTCTTATTTGATTTTCTTAATACAGATTATTGATAATGTGATTACGATCCTAATTTATGCGATTGTAATTCGAGCGATTCTTTCCTTTGTACCCCAACTAACGTCGTCCAGCAATAAGCTGGTTAGCCTTCTTTATGACGTGACAGATCCAATTCTTAAGCCTTTTCAACGTTTTCAAATCGGCGGGGCTGCAATGGCGGTCGATCTTTCTCCGATCATCGCCATCATCGTGCTGAAATTAATTGGCTCGTTGAGTAGGGGGCTTTTATCCTATTTCTTCTTAAGATGAAACACTCGGTAGATCGCAGTGGACTCGGATATTGGGCTGAAAAGGAAATGCGTCTAGAAGCTGCCCATCTTTTAGACCAAGTGGATGCGGTACTAATGAAGGAGTCTAAGCAAGTGACCCCTTTTTTAAGCTTTGCTTTGAGAGAGTGGATTGAAGCGCTCCTGCGCAAGGAACATCTTTCATTTATGGTGGAGGGAGGTTTCCCTGAAGCAGAACGTGTTCGGATGCTTCTAGGCCCTTGGGGAGAAACATTAGAGGCTAAAGATGCCGAGATATCGCTCCTTTGGGTGCGTCCAACAAATCCCCGTGTTCAACTTGAACATCGGCAAATATTGGGATCTCTTATGGGTTTAGGCTTCAAGCGGGACGTATTAGGAGATATTCAAGTCGGGCAGAGCGGTCAATATATAGCGATTACTGCAGATATCGCCCCGTTTTTATTAGATCATTGGACACAGGCAGGACGTGATAAAATTACGGTCTCGTTGTATACTGAAAAGCCGGATGTATCCGCTGATCTGGGGGAAGAGCGTCGTGTTACGGTTAATTCCTCGCGCATTGATACGCTGATTGCTAATGCTTTTATGGTTTCAAGGTCTAAGGCGCAGGAGTGGATTGCCCAGGGCAAGGTGCGGCGAGATGGCCTTGTGGTGACCAAATCGGAAGCAGAAGTGCAGCCTGGCGATATGATCTCTTGCCGAGGACAGGGGCGTATAAAACTATTGGATAGTTCTCAGACTCGGAAGGAACGGACGGCTTGGCAAATTGTGCTTTTTCGATCACAACGGCATTAGGAGAGAAATAAGATGCAGTTGACTCCTCTTGATATTCGTAATAAAACCTTTCGCAAAGGGGTGCGAGGTTGCCAAAGCGCAGAAGCTGATAATTTCTCGAAAACGTGATTTACTGAGGACTCAACTTAAGTCTTTCCTGCTTGCCCACCTGGATTTGGTGAATTTACAGGACCGAAATGAAGGCATAGCTTAAAAAGATCAGAATGCCAGAGGTTGCGAATTAGTCTAGTTTCGTGGTAAAATGATCTACAGATTACTTTGAAGGAGAAGGATTGCAGTCAATGAATATATTATTTAGTGAGATAGCTCCCAACTTTCTCATTCAAGGATTTGGGTTACATCAGGGTGAGAATCAGACTTACATTGGTAAAGTAGGGCGTCAAGAGGTCCAACTTTTACCTTCCTTGGACGAGTTGCAAACATATGAAAAGGACATAAAGATTTTCAGCGTTGGGCTTGCCCCAGCGAGCAATAATTTCCGCCCTGGGGATGTTTTGATGAACGGAAGCGATGATTTACTGGACCGGGCGTTTAAGGCGATGGATGATATTGAGCAACGTTGTGTCGTTGTTAGTTTGATATCTTCTCAAGATTCGACGCATCTCTATCTTTCAAAGGAACAAATGGGTCCTTATGTCCAGGACTGGAAGAGTCGCAAAGCTTCTTTTCTATGTCTGTGGATGGTAGAGCCAATTGAGTCAGAGGAACAAGCCAAACTTGTCACTATCCTCCGTAAAGTTATTTTAAAGGATTAGATTAATTCATAGAGTTATGGCACAAGTTTCGTACCGCAAGTGATCTCGTCTCTTGAGTGGAGGGTCGAGATTTTTCTTTTTTGACCTGTGGCATAGAATTAAATAGGTATTAGAATTTATTAAAAGATTTGTTGAATAACAGTAGACGAAACGACGAATAAGGCATACTATATAAGTAGCATATTAACGGAAAACATAAACCGGATGACACTAGTAGGAGAGATCTGGTAAATCCAGACGCCGAAGGAGAAAATCTCTTGAATTCGCTTTTCAAGGGAGGGAAACTCTCAGGCAAAAGTACTGCTAGAAGACGGAACTCTGGAGAGTTTCTCATAACAGAGAACACCAAAGGGGAAGCCGGAGACGGCGAATCTCTCAGGTTCAAGGACAGAGAAGGTGCGATGACGCACCTTCTCTGTCCTTTTTCCTTTTATCAGTTAAGGTTCCGTTGACGATCTATGTGAATACTACCCTGGTGACAGGATTGAGGAGGCACTAATATGGCAGAAGCAAAAAGAACTCCACTTTACGAAGAACATAAGGCCTCAAAGGCAAAACTAATTGACTTTGGTGGATGGGAGATGCCTGTCCAGTATGCTGGTGTGATCGAGGAGCACCAGACTGTTCGGACAAAGGCCGGGCTTTTTGATGTTTCACATATGGGAGAAATTAATGTTTATGGTAAGGAAGCATTGGGATTTGTCCAAAATCTGATTACCAATGATGCCAGTAGGTTAGGGGATGGAGAAATCCTCTATTCTCCTATGTGTTACCCTGACGGTGGGGTTGTCGATGATCTGCTCGTTTATCGCTATGATTCAGAACATTTCTTTCTCGTCGTTAATGCTTCTAACACGGATAAAGATTATACTTGGATGCTTGGGCAAGTGGGGAATTTTGAGGTGAGGGTTGACAATGTAACGGATCGCTATGCGCAGCTCGCTTTGCAAGGACCTTTGGCAGAAGTGATTTTGCAACCAATTTCAAATATCGATCTCTCCAAACTGAATTATTACACGTTTCGCTATGGCGAAATAGACGGCGTGCCATCGCTTATCTCCCGTACGGGCTATACGGGAGAAGATGGATTTGAAATCTATGTTTCTCCTGAGTATGGACGACAATTATGGCGAAAGATTTTAGAAATCGGTGCCCCAGAAGGTGTGCAACCGATCGGCTTGGGCGCACGCGACACGTTGCGGTTTGAAGCTGGATTGCCTCTATATGGTAATGAATTAGGTGCGGAAATTTCTCCATTGGAAGCAGGGCTTGGTTCTTTTGTTAAATTAAATAAAGCAGAGTTTGTCGGTAAAGTGGCACTTGAGGCCCAAAAAGAGCAAGGTGTACCGCGTAAATTGGTAGGTCTTGAAATGATTGGACGCGGCATTGCTCGCTCTCATTATCCTCTGCAAAAGAATGGTGAAGAGATCGGATTTATTACTTCAGGCTCTTTCTCCCCGACCCTCAATAAAAATATTGCTTTAGGGTTGATTCGTGCAGATTTGGCAGTACAAGGGGATATGTTAGACGTGTTAATTCGGGGGAAAACCGTGCAAGCTAAGATAATACCCACTTTGTTTTATAAACGGAGTCGAGTTGAGGAACAAGTCGCAAAGTCCGTGGTTCGTAAGTTGGAGGTTAAATATCATACATCGTACGGCAGTAGCTTGGTCCATGCGTAAGTTTCTGACGGCGTCGTAGTTTAGTGGATGTTTTTATATACTCTAGGGTAAGTTTGAAAAAATAGGAGGATGATTTAGATGAATCCAATAGAATTAAAATATACTAAAGAACATGACTATGCCTTGGTAGAAGGTAACATCGTGACGTTGGGGATTACAGATCATGCGCAGGAAAGCCTTGGGGATGTTGTGTTTGTTGAGCTTCCCGAGGAAGGGGCTGGGGTGGTAAGCGGAAAATCTTACGGTACAGTTGAATCTGTGAAAGCAGTTTCAGATATTGTGGCTGCGATCAGCGGAAAGGTAGTAGCCGTTAATACTCAGGTCTTGGATACTCCAGAGTTGTTAAATAGTGATCCTTATGGAGAAGGTTGGTTGATTAAGCTGGAAGCCGACGATTTATCCTCTCTTGAAAGCATGATGACGGCTGTTGAGTATGAAACGTTTTTGGCAAGTGAGGAACATTAAAATGAATTTTGTGCCGAATACGGACAGCCAGCGGAATCAGCTCTTAGCCCGTATTGGGCTTGAATCGGTAGAAGATCTCTTTGCGGACATACCAAAAGAAGTTCGTTTACAGCGCCCCCTCGACATTCGGAGAGGTATGGCGGAGCAGGAAGTTGTCAGACACATCAAAGGATTGGCAAATCTTAATGCAACAGTGGAGGACTACAGTTCTTACCTTGGAGCTGGTGCCTATGAACATTTCATTCCAAGTTTTGTTGATCAATTGTTATTGCGGTCCGAATTTTATTCCGCCTATACCCCCTACCAGCCGGAGATTAGTCAAGGGACACTTCAAGCGATATATGAATATCAGACGTTGGTCTGCCAGTTAACCGGGATGGATGCAGCTAACGCTTCTATGTATGATGGTGCCTCGGCTTTGGCGGAAGCTGCCTTAATGACTTGTGATGCGACACGACGGGGGAAAGTACTCGTGTTGGAAACTGTGCATCCAGAATATCGCGACGTCCTAAAGGCCTATTTACAGCCGCGGGGTATAGAACTTGTGGGAATCCCATTTAAGGATGGTACAACGGATTTATCCATACTTGAAACAGCGCTGCAACAAGAAGATACTGCGGGTGTGCTTATCCAAAATCCCAATTTCTTTGGAGGGGTTGAAAGGGCGGAGGAAATCGCACAGCTTGCACATGCCAAAGGGGCTCTTCTAGTCATGGCAGTTAATCCCGTTTCGTTGGGGTTACTCAAGTCTCCAGGTGAAATTGGAGCAGATATTGCTGTTGGGGAAGGGCAAGCCTTTGGTAACCCTCTTAATTTTGGAGGTCCGTATCTAGGCTTCTTGGCCACTCAAGACAAATTTGTTCGGCGGATGCCAGGGCGCATCGTAGGGTCTGCCTTAGATAAAAATGGGAGAAAGGGATATGTCTTAACCCTTCAAGCCCGCGAGCAACATATTCGGCGGGAAAAGGCCACGTCAAACATTTGCTCGAATCAAGCTCTCTGCGCCCTAGCCTTTACGATGCATTTGAGTGCACTTGGGAAAAAAGGGATCAAAGAACTGGCCTATCTCAATTTGCAGAACGCTCACTACGCTGCGCGAGAGATTGCTAAAATTCCAGGAATGTGTCTGGCGTTCTCTGGGCCTTTCTTCCATGAATTTGTGGTTCACTCAAAGATTGAACCGGCTAAAGTCAATGCTTTGCTTCTAGAAGAGCGAATTATCGGTGGACTCGATCTTGCCCGCTTCTATCCGGAACTCGATCATCATCTCCTCTTTTGTGTGACAGAGACGAAACGTAAAGCTGATATTGACCGGCTCGTGGTCAGATTGGGGGAAATCCAATGTTAGCATTAGAACCACTTATTTTCGAACTCAGCTCTAAGGGACGAAGTGCGGTCAGCTTACCCTCTTGTGATGTGCCGGAAGTTCCGGTTGAAACGCTTATCCCTACATATTTGTTGCGACAGGAGGAACCTCAACTCCCGGAGCTTTCTGAACTGGACGTCGTTCGTCACTTCACGCGACTTTCCACCCTCAATTACGGCTTGGACACGGGGTTTTACCCACTGGGGTCTTGTACCATGAAATATAATCCGAAAGTTAATGAAAGACTGGCCCGTTTGCCCGGTTTCACAGCTCTTCACCCCTATCAGCCTGAGTCTTTGACTCAAGGAATTTTGCAGCTTATGGCGGAACTACAGGAAGACTTCTGTGAATTGGCGGGAATGGATGCTTTCACTCTCCAACCAGCTGCTGGTGCGCACGGGGAAATGACGGGAATGTTAATAATAAAAGCCTATCATCAGCACCGTAGAGATACTAAACGCACAAAAGTAATTGTCCCAGATTCTGCCCATGGAACAAATCCAGCGACGGCAGCGATGGTTGGCTACGAGATTATCCAGGTTCCATCCAATGACCGTGGAGGGGTTGATCTAGAGGCTTTGAAAAAGGTGGCTAATGAGGAAGTTGCCGCCCTCATGCTGACGAATCCCAACACGGTGGGACTTTTTGATGAAAACATCTTAGAAATTACTAAGTTGATTCATGATGTGGGAGGTTTATTGTACTACGATGGAGCGAATACCAACGCAATTATGGGTATCACTCGCCCTGGAGATATGGGCTTTGACGTTGTACATCTCAATTTGCATAAAACATTCTCCACGCCTCACGGAGGTGGGGGTCCGGGAGCTGGACCAGTTGGGGTCAAAGAATTTCTGGTACCGTTTCTTCCAAAACCTATGGTGATTCGCAGTCAGGATGGAACTTTTTCGTTAGAGGAAAACTTGCCATTATCCATTGGCCGGGTACGCTCGTTTTATGCGAACGTATCAGTACTTGTGAGGGCGTATGCCTATATTCGAAGTCTAGGGGGCGAAGGGCTTAAGACTGCTTCAGAAAATGCTGTTTTAAATGCAAACTACTTAATGGGTCTGCTCAAAGACTATTACTACTTGCCTTTTGACCGAATTTGCAAACATGAATTTGTTATAACCTCGAGAAATCTGAAATCTACTGGGATCACTACTTTAGATATCGCTAAACGGCTATTGGACTATGGCTATCATCCCCCAACTATTTATTTCCCGATGATTGTTGAAGGGGCTATGATGATTGAGCCAACAGAGACCGAGAGTATCGAAACGCTTGACAAATTTGCCAAGGTTCTCATCCAGATCGCAGAGGAAGCTCGAAGTAATCCGGATCTCGTTAAAACGGCACCGCATACTGCTCTTTTAACGAGAATGGATGAAGTGGCTGCGGCTCGGAAACCGAACCTACGCTGGCGGAAAGAGTAACAAGATTTGGGCAACTTGCAGGATTTACGGATATAAAGTTGAATATTAATAAGGTTATAACTTATAAGCATTTATGGATGGAGTAATCGTATGCAGATTGAAGTGTTACCAAATGCGGGTTCGCCACTTATACCGTATCTAGAAGATAAGTTAGTCATTGTGATTGATGTTTTGAGAGCTACGAGCACGATGGTAACCGCTTTAGCCAATGGGTGTCAGGCTATCATACCGGTGCTTACGTCGGAAGAGGCCATGGAGAGGCGTTTAACCCTTCCAGGATCTTTATTGGGTGGGGAGCGTCAGGGGGTAAAGATTGAAGGATTTGACTTAGGCAATTCACCCTTTGATTATGTTCCAGAAAAGGTGGGCGGCAAAAGAGTCATTATGACGACGACGAACGGCACACGGGCCATACGTGATGCAGTCGCTGCGCCTATGATCTGGATGGCCTCTTTCCTAAATATGCAGAGTATTGTTACGGCTGTCTTACGACAATTTGAAGATAATGCCAAATATCAAGGGATCGTGGTGTATTGCGCGGGCACGGAAGATCGTTTTGATCTTCCAGATACGCTTTGCGCCGGAATGCTCATTGATGCCTTGGGTCCAAATGTTGCCATCAATGATTTAGGTGAGGCCGCGCGAATGTTATACCACAGTGCAGAGAATCATATTATGGATAAGATCCGCGAGTCAGTTCACGGAAAAAAGCTTATCTCTCTAGGATTTGAGCAAGATTTGATTTATTGTTCAACTCCAAATATTTTACCGATTATCCCAGTCTTCGAAGAGGGTGAGATTGTTTGGTCGACGGAGGGATAGCGGAGGAAACTTCCTTTTATGTGAAAAAAATAACATGTATCTTTTGGAGCAAAACATAGTATAATGGAGACAACATAATTTTTTTACACCGCTTTAAAGATATGATTATTTTGAATAAACAAAACAGGGAGGTTAACAAATCATGGCAAGTTTTAAAGTTCCCGTCGGCATTTCTAACCGACACGTTCATTTATCCCAAGAACATATTGAAGCTCTTTTTGGTGCTGGACACTCTTTAATCAAAATGAAAGATCTGAGTCAACCAGGGCAGTATGCTTGTGAAGAGACAGTAACACTTATCGGGCCCAAAGGTGCGATGAAGGGAGTTCGTGTTTTAGGGCCTGCAAGGAAGGCTTCTCAAGTAGAACTTTCGGCGACAGATACCTTTAAGGTTGGGGTTAAACCTCCGGCTCGGGATTCTGGAATGCTCGATGGAACCCCTGGAATTGAGCTTGAAGGGCCAATGGGTAAAGTTATGATGGATCAAGGTGTGATTATCGCAGCTCGTCATATTCACATGACGCCTGATGACGCGAGTAAGTATTCTTTAAAAGACGGTGATCATGTTCGCGTTGCTATTCCCGGTGCTCGGGGCGGCGTATTTGAACATGTCCTCATTCGTGTCAATGCCAATTATGCCTTGGATTTACATGTTGATACGGACGAAGGCAACGCATTTAGCTTGTCCAATGGCCAACAATTGGATGTTCTAGTAGATTAGAGGTTGACTTTATACCCAGTTTCTAAACCTATTCAATTGAGTAAGCACGTTTTAGCGCAAACCAAAAAACCAGGATATAATCCTGGTTTTTTTTATTCCAGTTTAGAAAGTAGAAGTGAGTTCAAGGGTGAGTTCTGTGTAAATATTGAAGACTTGGGAACACTAAAATTGATGTTTTTACGTGAGGTGTATATGAATAAAGTGTCCAACTCGAACGACAAAGATAAGTCAACAACGTCACTCTCCACCGACAATAAAGATGCTAATCCTTTAAACGTTCAGGAGTGGACGGTCCTCAGACATCAGGTCACATTATTGGCAGAGACCCTGGAGAAGATGAGATTGGCTGAATACATTGCGTATTTGAATCGGCCAAAACGCCTTCTTTGGTTTAATTTCTTGGTTGGTCTTGTGCGAGGATTGGGGACTGCCTTGGGTGCTGGACTCCTTGCAGGGGTTGCCTATTTCCTGTTAAAACGTATAGTTATCCTTAATTTGCCGCTTATTGGAGGGTTTATCGCAGAACTAAGTAGGTACGTTAATCAACCTTAGAAAAGATAGGGGGCAGAGATGTTGAAAGAACAAACACGTTATACTAAATTGATCGAATCGCTCCGTGAAGAAAGAAAAAGTTCGATGGAATCCGCGTCTGAGCTTATAACTGGAGATATGCGAGAGTCCTTAGGAGAATTGTCACTCATAGATAATCATCCGGCAGATATTGCAACCGAGGTTTATGAGCGGTCTCGAGACGTAGCTCAACATGATCGGTTGGTTCACAGGGTTGAAGCAATTGATGTTGCTTTAGCACGTTATGAACAAGGTCAGTATGGCGTTTGTGAACACTGCGGCCACGAAATTCCGTATGAACGACTGGAGACATTGCCCTACACTACTGTATGTATGGAATGTAGTCAGGAGGAGGAAAAAGAGGAGCAACACTCGTTACATCGCGAACCAGTTGAGGACGAACTTCTGAATCGCCCCTTTTCCCGAACCTTTAAGGACGGCACGGATCAGGTCGAGTTTGATGGTGAAGATTCTTGGCAGGCTGTGGCTCGCTATGGAACTTCGGATTCTGCTCAAGATTTGGGGACAAACCGAGATGTCGCGGATCCAAATGACGTATATGAAGACGCGGACGAGGTAATTGGAGCGGTACAATATATTGAAACCATTGAAACTCAAAGGGAACCGGGGAATTTGATCCACTACAGCAAGGGTTCTGTACAGCAATAGTTTGCCCAGTTGCACGCCCTGTGTTAAGATGAAGAAAAACGCAGGGGGGACAGTAGGTTGTTGGTTTGGCTTGCAATGATTGGCGTATGGGTTATTGATCGTTTCTTAAAATTTCAGGTTCAAACAAACTTTATGGAGGGCGAGACGCTAAAAGTCATCCCTAAAGTATTTCATGTGACGTATGTTCTAAATCCAGGCGCGGCGTTTGGTCTGATGGCCGGCCAGACCTGGATTTTTGTCGTTACCGCGCTTCTAGTTGTGGGCGGAGTAATTTATGGTCAGTTTCGTATTCCACGTGGGGATAAGCTCACCCGTCTGGCTATTGGGATGATCGGAGGCGGAGCTCTGGGAAACCTGTATGACCGACTCATGATCGGCCGGGTGGTGGATTATTTGGATTTTCAGATTTGGCCTTATGTTTTTAACTTTGCAGATAGCATGATTGTTGTAGGGGTAGGATTGATCTTGTTCCTTTTATATCGGCAAGAGAAGGAACAAGATAAATCTATAGCGGAGAAGCAAGGCGACAGATAAAAATAGAAGAATTGGCGGGGTTATGAGTGGAAAAAGAAATAATAGAATCTGCCATAGAGGATCTTGAATTCGATAAAGATGTTACTGACGAGGAAAAGTTGTTCTATGAACTTCCAGAGGGAATTCGCCTAGACGTAGGCCTGACGGATGTCATGGGAAAGAGTAGGTCTTTCGTTCAAGGTCTAATCACGCAAGAGTGCGTAATAGTTAACGGTTCCCCCAAAAAAGCTAATTATAAGGTGCGCCAGGGTGATCAGGTTGTAGTGGAGTTCCCTATTCTACGCGAATCTACGGCTGAACCGGAAAACATCCCGCTCGATATCCTGTATGAAGATGAGGATGTTTTGGTTGTTAATAAGCGTCAGGGCATGGTGGTTCACCCGGCTCCAGGTGCATGGACGGGAACCATGGTCAATGCTTTGTTATTCCACTGCCATAATCTTTCTGGAATAAATGGAGTTTTACGTCCAGGAATCGTGCATCGGATTGATAAAGATACGTCTGGGATTTTAGTGGTAGCTAAGAATGATATAGCTCATCAAGGTCTTGCTGCTCAACTTAAAGAACATACTATGGATCGTAAATATCTCGCGTTAGTTCACGGGGTGGTGTTAGAACCTTCTGGGACGGTCGACGCGCCCATTGGACGTGACCCATCGGATCGTAAGCGAATGGCCGTGGTTTTTAATCATTCAAAACCTGCAGTGACGCATTATACCGTATTAGAACGGTTTAGTGAGACTAGCTATATTGAAGTGCGTTTGGAGACAGGTCGAACGCATCAGATCCGTGTCCATATGGTCTATGTCAAGCATCCAGTTCTCGGGGACCCCGTGTATGGAACAAGGAAAAACAAGTTTGGATTAAATGGACAAATGTTGCATGCTGCGCACTTAGGATTTGAGCATCCGCGCAGTGGGAAGTGGATGGAATTCGATGCCCCAGTGCCTAAAATGTTTGCGAACATATTAGAAAAATTGCGCAAAGACTAGCATGGTTTAATAAATATATACTAATACAAAGCAAAGAGAGAATCCGCAAAATACGGATTCTCTCTTCTTCAAATTCTTCTACCCGTCCAGCTCATTGACATTGAGTCCATCATCAAGTAAACTTAGTAACAGTTATATGGCCTTTAATGAAGTCCTGTGAGGCTTGGGAAGGCAGACGGAAGCGAGGGAGGACTGTCTGCTATCAGATTAGTTCTTTTTGTTCTTTTCTATCTATCTTCAGACTCAAGGATAATCGGCCATTTATGGCCAGCGCTTGGCGCAAGCTAGGTTTTCTTTATAGGGAGAAAGGAGTTAGTGAACTTTGGAAGGAACGTTTAAAAGCAAAATCTTAGATGCGGATGGGATTCGCAGAGCGGTAACCCGCATTGCGCACGAAATCGTGGAAAAAAATAAAGGTACAGATAGACTCGTCCTAGTAGGTATTCGGCGCCGAGGGGTGCCCCTGGCTGAACGGATTCAACAATACATTGAGGAGTTCGAAGGAGTAAAGGTTCCTCTCGGAATTCTGGATATTACCTTATATCGAGATGACTTAAGTACTATAGACATACATCCGATCGTCCATGAAACGGATATTCCGGTAAGCATTGAAGGGAAAACCGTGGTGCTAATTGATGATGTGCTCTATACCGGAAGAACTGCCCGTGCAGCATTAGATGCGACGATGGATTTAGGAAGACCGGAGCGAATTCAATTAGCGGTACTTGTGGATCGTGGACATCGAGAGTTACCCATTCGGGCAGACTATGTCGGCAAAAACCTACCTACGTCGCGGCGGGAAATTGTGGCGGTGCGTTTGCAAGAAGTAGATGGAGAAGAAGATGTCCTTTTGTTGCAACGTGAAGAAGATATACAAACTCAATAAGACTTTAACCTTTAAATGCTATCCGGAGAGGTAGCCAAGGGGCGAGCGGGATAGGTTATGCCTATTTTCAATCCTCTCCCTTCTTGGGAAGAGGATTTTTTAATTGGAATTAAGCACAAATTGATGAGAGATAATAAGGGTGATAAAGGTAGGGAGGATTACTATGAAGTGGCAGCGTAAAGACATTTTGGCGATAGAGGATATGAGCGTGGAGGAAATTCGTCATATCTTGCATACTGCAAAAGTGATGAAAGAAATTTTGATGCGTCCGATTAAGAAATTACCAACGTTAAAAGGGAAATCGGTGGTTAATCTTTTCTACGAAGCAAGTACGAGAACTCGAACCTCCTTCGAAATGGCTGGAAAAGTGTTGGGGGCTGATACGACAAGTATTGCAGTTGCTCAGAGCAGCGTGAGCAAAGGAGAGAGTTTATACGATACGGCCAAGACGATTCAGGCGATGCGGGCTGACCTCGTGATTATTAGGCACTCCAGCTCAGGTTCTGCAAAATTTTTAGCAGATATTCTTGATGCGGGGGTCATTAATGCAGGAGATGGGCAGCATGCACATCCTACCCAAGCATTACTGGATATTTTCACAATGGAGGAACAGCTAGGAGAAATGGATGGTAAGAAAGTTGTCATCGTGGGAGATGTTTTGCATTCTAGGGTTGCCCGGAGTAATGCCTGGTGTCTGCAAAAATTGGGTGTCGATGTGACTCTTGTGGGCCCTCCGACGCTGGTTCCAGTTGAAATGGCGGGTCTAGGGGTTAAACTAACCCATGATCTGGATGGAGCCTTACCTGGAGCAGATGTAGTGATGGCACTTCGTCTCCAACTTGAGCGGCAGCAAAGCGGGCTATTCCCTAGCCTTCGTGAGTACAGTCATCTTTATGGATTGACGACAGAGCGCTTAAAGAAAACGGGAAAACAAAGTATCGTACTACACCCCGGACCTATGAATCGGAACGTGGAAATCTCCGATGATGTGGCTGATAGCGTAGAAGCCTTAATTGAGCGTCAGGTTACTAACGGTGTGGCCATACGCATGGCATTAATTTATTTATTGATTGGGGGGTCTGGCAATGTGGTGGCTTAAAGAGGTATGGGTAATTGATCCGAGCCAAAGCCTATCTGCTCCCCGCGATGTTCTCGTCAAAGGGGGGCAGGTGTTAGAAATGGCTTCGTCAATGACAGAGGAAGAGGTCTTAACAATAGCGCAGGGTGAACCGGTGGAAACGATTAACGCTAAAGGAAAGTTTGTTTTTCCGGGGCTGATTGATGTACATACTCATCTGCGTGAACCGGGACAAGAGGAAAAAGAGGATATTCTAAGTGGCTCGCGCGCTGCAGTGCGCGGCGGGTTTACGACGATTCTGGCCATGGCAAATACTAAACCAGTGATTGATAATCGGGCCCTTGTTGAATTCGTGCTCTTGCAGGGTGTACGTGCAGGATATGCCCATGTACTGCCGATCGGGACGGTGACCAAAGGCATGCAGGGAAGCGAACTAGTCGAAATGGTGGATATGAAAGAGGGCGGAGCTGCGGCCTTTTCTGATGATGGTAAAAATATTCAGAATGCAGAAATGATGCGGCTGGCTTTAGAATATGCCAAACTGACAGGGCTTCCCATTATTAGTCATTGCGAGGACAAAGACTTGGCCGGAGATGGCCTAATGCGCCGTGGGGTGACGTCAGCACGGATGGGCTTAAAAGGGATCCCAGCTAGCGCAGAGAGCGTGATTGTGGCCAGGGATTTGCTACTGGCTGAGGAAACTGGGGGGAAACTCCATCTAGCTCACATTTCCACGACGGAGAGTGTCAATTTGATTCGGGAAGCTAAAGCAAGGGGTGTGAATGTCACCGCTGAAGTCAACCCACATCACTTGATCTTTTGTGATGAAGATATAACTCTCACTGATACAGCTCTCAAGGTTAACCCTCCACTAGGGTCCCGCGGGGATAGAGAGTCACTCATTGAAGGACTTCGTGATGGGACCCTGGATATGATCGCGACCGACCACGCCCCACATACCCAGTCCGAAAAAACTCGGCCCTTTGCGGAGGCTCCGTTTGGCATCGCGAGTTTAGAGACCGCGCTGAGTGCAGTATGGCAGTATCTGGTGTTACCAGGGCAGCTGAGCTTGGATCGAGTGATCGAGGCTTGGAGCTACTCGCCAGCACAGCGATTTGGATTGAGCGGCGGAACATTAAAGCCTGGATCCTCGGCAGACATGGTGCTTTTTGACCCGGATTTCTCCGAGGTGATCGATTCGGCAACGTTAGTTTCTAAAGCTCGAAATACCCCGTTCTTGGGCAAGTCGTTACAAGGTTTTCCCATCATGGTTTGGGTAGAAGGCCAGCTTGTCCAGAGAAATCGGACAGTTATATAAACTGTTGATACACACTTAAGGCATAATAATAGAAATGATGCAAACTAATATAAATTATTACGGTCAGAGAGGAAGTTTCAACGTGGCATATCTTGTTTTCAAGGATGGGACAACTTTTGAGGGGGAGGCCTTTGGGGCTTGGCCGACGGGCGAAACGTCGTTGACTGAGCAGGAAGTAGTCTTCAATACCTCGATGAGCGGCTATCAAGAAATGGTTACTGATTTGTCTTATGCGGGACAGATCCTTGTACTAACACAACCGCAGATTGGAAATTATGGCTGGCATCATGAAGAAAATGAAGCGGATAAAACTCGCCTACAAGGCCTGATTGTACGGGAACTTTCCCAAGGAGATGGCAGTTTGCATAGTGAAGGTTCTTTAGAGGATTATTGCCTGCAGTATGGTGTCCAGGGATTAAAAGGAGTGGATACGCGGGCGTTGACCAGGTACCTGCGCCAATTTGGTACATTACCAGGCGTATTGGTGAAAGCTCAGGAGATTGGGTTGGAGTTCTGGGAGAACTTCCAAGGACACGATAAAACCGAGGAAAAGAGTGAACACTGGGTCTATCGCTCAACGGTCAAGGAAGCCTACGAAATTCCAGGGCCTGGCCCCTTAATCGCCTTGCTTGACTTTGGAGCCAAACGAAATATTGTTCGTAACCTTCAGGAGAGAGGGTTTAGGATCATGGTGTTTCCGGCCGGATCATCTTCCGAGGAGATTCTAAGACATCGTCCAAGTGGAATCGTTTTAAGCAATGGGCCCGGAGATCCTGAAGAGTTGCCAGAATGTGTGGCTACGGTACGTAGTTTATATGACAAACTACCAGTACTAGGCATTTGTCTGGGGCATCAACTCTTGGCTTTGGCAGCGGGTGGAGAAACCTATAAACTTCCATATGGGCATCGCGGTGGCAATCATCCGGTCATCGATATACGTTCAGGAAAAGCAACTATGACGGCACAAAATCACGGATACGCCGTGCTGGAAGCATCTTTAGCTGGTTCAGGGTTTGAGGTGACGTTGCGTAATCTCAACGATGGAACTGTGGAAGGAATGGAGCACTTGACCCACCCGATCCTATCCGTACAATTTCATCCGGAGGGCGCTCCGGGTCCTGAGGAAAATGCCGAAATATTTGACCGTTTTAAGGAAATGGTCGAGAGAAGTTCAATAAGGAAGGGGAGAAGATAAAGATGCCCAAGAAAGAGTGGAAAAAGGTTCTGGTAATCGGATCAGGCCCCATTGTCATTGGGCAGGCTGCCGAGTTTGACTACGCTGGCACGCAGGCCTGTCGGGCTCTGCGTGAAGAAGGGGTAGAAGTCATTCTCGTGAATTCTAACCCTGCAACCATTATGACGGATAGAGAAACCGCGGACCGAGTCTATATTGAACCTTTGACGGTTGAATCTGTGGAACGAATTATTGAGAGGGAGAGGCCGGATGGCTTAATCCCAACTATGGGTGGGCAAACTGGTCTGAACTTAGCTTATCAGCTGGCTAAACGAGGGGTTTTAGATCGCTGCGAGGTTACTCTGATGGGGACCTCCCTGAAAAGCATTGATCAAGCGGAAGATCGGGAAAGCTTTCGGGCTTTGATGCAGGAGCTCGGTGAACCGATTCCGGAGAGTAAGATTGTATCCCTGGTTGACGAGGCCTTAGCGTTTGCGAAGGAAACCGGATACCCCCTGATTGTGCGTCCAGCCTTTACCTTGGGAGGAACCGGGGGAGGTATTGTACAAAACGATGAGGAACTAGAGCAGATTGCCGAAAGTGGCTTACAGGCCAGCCTGATTGGTCAGATTCTGGTAGAGCGAAGTGTGGCCGGCTGGAAGGAAGTCGAGTTTGAAGTCTTACGCGATGGAGTGGGAAACTGCATCACGATTTGCCATATGGAAAACATGGATCCAGTCGGGATTCATACTGGGGATAGTATTGTCGTTGCACCTTGTCAAACCTTGACCGATAGGGAGGTTCAAACCTTACGCAGCGCGTCTCGCCGAATTGTAAATGGACTGGGAATTGAAGGGGGCTGCAATGTCCAGTTTGCTCTTCACCCCGCTCGTAATGAATATGTCGTTATTGAGGTCAATCCCCGGCTAAGTCGTTCTAGTGCCCTGGCCTCGAAGGCCACCGGATATCCAATCGCCAAGGTTGCTGCCAAAATAGCCTTGGGTTATGCGCTGACCGAAATTCAAAATGCGGTGACAGGGAAAACCTCGGCTTGTTTTGAGCCGGCCTTAGATTATGTTGTTGTTAAAATCCCACGCTGGCCTTTTGATAAATTCACAGAGGCAGACCGGCGCTTGGGAACCCAGATGAAAGCAACCGGAGAAGTGATGGGTATTGGTCGGAACTTGGAAACCGCTCTGCTCAAAGCCGTCCGTTCTCTTGATATAAAAGTATACGGGGTCCGATTAGCCGAGCTCGAAGGACTATCAGACGCTGAACTTAAAACTGCGTGTCTAGAGCCCGATGATCGAATGCTGTTTGTTTTAGCAGAAGCTCTGAGGCGTGGCTGGACATCAGATTGGTTGGCTGAGGAGACAGGCTGGAATCGTTATTATCTGAATATCATACTTCGTTTGGTGGATTACACGGCTTTGTTAGAAAAATCACCTTGGGATAAGGAAATGTTGCTGGGTGCTAAAAGACTAGGTTTCGCAGATTTGGAAATAGCAGACATCTGGAAGAGTACGGAAGATGAAGTTTATCGGTTCAGACTCGCTCAAGGCTTACGGCCCGTCTTTAAAATGGTAGATACCTGCGCCGGGGAATTTGAAGCTACTACTCCCTACTTTTATTCCAGCTATGATGTTGAAGATGAGGGAGACGTTCATAAGCAACCCAAGGTGGTTGTCCTAGGATCCGGTCCGATCCGGATTGGGCAAGGGATTGAATTTGACTATTGTTCTGTGCATGCAGTTTTGGCACTGCGCAGAGCCGGGTATGAAAGTATTATTATCAATAATAATCCTGAGACGGTCTCGAC
>DHJG01000062.1:28830-29984 GCA_002404215.1 Desulfosporosinus sp. UBA4726 | reverse complement strand
AGTATCTTAAGGCTTTCCGCAACAAACAATTCGAATTTTAGGTTGAAAATAATTTTCATAATCCCCTTCTCAATTACGAGTAAGGGGATTATATTAAATTATGGACATGTAATTTTTGAACCAATCAGAAAGTATAAGTTTTGGGTGGCATAAGCGCAACTAGGCGGCCGCCGTCGCCTGCGGCTTGGCGCCAGCCAAGTTTTCTTTAAACGACCAGAAATTATGATGCAGAGTAAACAGGGAATGAGGGGTTGGTCATAAAGATAAAGCTCATTGGATGTGATTCCACCAAGAACGAAGTTGCTTGGCTGGGAATTCCTGAAACAATGGATTGTGATTTCTTGGACTTTAATTACCACGGCAAACCAGATCGTCTTCATGTGCGACTTCAGGAGATTATTGATAGAAGCCAGGACTATGATCTGATTATTACCACCTATAGTCGGTGTTCGAATGTCGTCGTCGGTTTGCTTTCCCAACGGGTTCCCTTACTTATGCCAAGAACACATGATTGTATCTCCCTCTTACTTGGGTCGAACGAAAGGCAACTTAAGCTGCTCCGAAAAAATCCGGGAACCTACTATTTCAGTCGAGGATGGCTGGATCATGGTCGGACACCCTATGCGGAGTACCTAGAATACGTCGATCGTTACGGGCGGGAAAAGGCCCTTGATCTAATTAAAATGTTATATGGCAGTTATAATAAAGCAGTCCTTATCGTTACACCTGGAACCAAGGATATTGAGTTTTACAGAGAAAAAGTTCGTACAATTGCAGATTTTTTCGAGTGGGATGTAGGAGAAGAAGAAGGAAATCTCGATCTTTTAACCGCTGTATTAAACGGAAACATAGAGCAAGACATTGTTTATGTTCAGCCGGGTCAGTCGGTTACATTAAATATGTTAGCAGGAGGTAATTATGAAAATAACCATACTCCCCAATCGTGTGATGACGACTTTAGAAAATGAAACTTTAATGGAAGCACTTATTCGTCACCGCCTTCCGGTACAGAGTGTTTGTAATGGCAAAGGAACCTGCGGTAAATGCAAAGTTAGAATGACTGGATATGTCTCTCCACCAAGTGATCGTGATTTAGAGCATCTCAATGACCTTGAGATAAAGTCAGGAGTTCGACTCGCCTGTACTGTGAGGCC
>DHJG01000062.1:12707-28638 GCA_002404215.1 Desulfosporosinus sp. UBA4726 | reverse complement strand
TAGATCCCGGAATTAAAAAAGTCTTTGTGAGGTCTAGTAAGCCGTCACTAGCCGATGAGCGGG
Organism: Desulfosporosinus sp. UBA4726; assembly: GCA_002404215.1. GTDB lineage: Bacteria > Bacillota > Desulfitobacteriia > Desulfitobacteriales > Desulfitobacteriaceae > Desulfosporosinus. Next base: position 28,575 of record DHJG01000062.1, on the reverse strand, counting down.
GAGACTTAGACCGTATTGTGGATGCACTAAGCGCCGTCACAGGTAAGAGCTATGGTAATGCAAGTCTCTATGTCCTCGGAAAAGTTCCAGACGTTCTGCGTGAGGACGAATTTGCCCTCACGGCTACGGTTTCTGAGGATGAAATTTTGGATATTGAAGCGGGGGATACAACAAAACGGTTTTACGGTGTAGCCGTGGATATTGGTACAACCAGTGTGGCTGCAGCCTTAGTCGATCTGAACCAGGGAACTATTTTGAAGGTTGTCTCCGCAGAAAATGAGCAAACTGCTTATGGAGCAGATGTGATTTCCCGCATTACCTTTGCTCGGGAAAGTAAAGAAAACGCACTAACTCTACAGGCTGCCGTTAGGAGAACTATTAATCATTTATTGGAAGAACTTGTTGCTCAAACTGATGTGCGTGAAAATGAGATGTACAAGATGACGATCGTTGGCAATACTACGATGCATCATCTCTTTATCGGTTTGGATATATCTCATCTGGCGGTTTCGCCCTTCGTTTCTGTTTGCAACAGACCGTTGCAATTTACAGCGGATGAATTGGGCCTGGAAGTTAATCCCCAAGCAAGAATTTTTTTCTTACCTAACATTGGTAGTTTCGTTGGAGCAGATACGGTAGGGGCCATTATGGGGGCACCTGAAGTTCAAGCACAGGGCAATCATTTACTAATTGACTTAGGAACCAACTGCGAACTATTTTTAAAAACAGAAAAAACCTTGATGGCGTGTTCCACAGCGGCCGGACCTGCCTTTGAGGGTGCAGGTATAATACATGGAATGAGAGCGAAACAAGGAGCTATTGAAAGTGTGATCCTCACGGAAGATGGAGTAAACTGTCAGGTGATCGGGGAGCGGGAACCCATCGGGATTTGTGGATCGGGTCTGATTGAGGCAATTGATGAGATGAGAAAAGCTGGGGTAGTTACTAAACAGGGGAAGATTGTCGATCCTGAAAAGACTCAGGCGCTTTCACCCGAGCTTCTTAAACGGATTAGAAAGGGTGAAAAAGGGCGCGAATTTGTCTTAACCTATGGGGCCGACAATGGGTTTGATGTGACCTTAAGCCAAAAAGATATTGGAGAGTTGCAATTAGCCAAGGGGGCTGTTTGCGCTGGGATTAAAACGCTGGTAGAAATGGCTGGAATAACTGTTCCTGAACTTGATTCGGTGACGCTATCAGGAACATTTGCCACGTATCTTAAGGCCGACAATATTTTGAATATTGGGCTTGTACCTGATATCGCCCCAGAGAAAATCAAGACAGTGGGTAATGCTGCTCATGTAGGTGCACTTATGGCTCTGATTGATCATCATGAGCTGGCTAAAGCGGGCGATTTATACCGTCAGATTAGCCATGTCGAACTTGGCGGAAGTCCCACTTTTTCTAACTATTTTATGAACAGTATGTATCTTGAACGGTTAAATTAAGAGCATGTGAAAAGATTCCTTAAGTTTATATCCCATTATACCTCGTTATAGGTTATAATGGTATATAGTATAAAAAAAATGTATATCTGTGATAATCATGTGAAGGGGAGGAACTAAGGAATGGAAAACAAGTTCAAGGATTCATTACTGGATAAGAACGTTCTATCCGTGACATGGGAGCTTGTACCAGGGAGAGGTTCAAAGGAAAAGGCCCAAGAAAGCGCTATCGCATCTGCAGAACAAGCAGCTAAAGGCGGCAGAGTACATGCACTGACCATTACAGACAACCCGGGGGGAAATCCGGCAATTCTCGCAGATTATTTGGGGATGGAAATTATAAAAATGGGGATTGAACCCTTGGTCCATTTCACTTGTAAAGATAAGAACCGCAATCAAATGGAAAGCCAACTTCACGCTTTAGACCGGGCAAAGGTTCGTAACCTCTTGGTTATGACGGGAGACTACACGGTTTCTGGGTTTAAAGGACGCCCTAAACCAGTGTTTGATCTTGATCCCTCTAATACATTACAACTAATAGCAGAAATGAATAAGGGATTAGAAGTCCCTGGCTTCAAGGGGCCTACTCATAACCAGCCTAGTGACTTTTTCGCAGGGGCCGCTGTATCACCATTCAAGGCCACAGAGGCTGAACTGATGGTTCAGTACTATAAACTGAAAAAGAAGATTCAAGGTGGCGCTCAATTTATCGTCACACAACTAGGGTATGATGCTCGGAAATGCCACGAAGTACTACAGTTTTTAAAGCTTAATAAACTTGATATCCCAGTTGTGGGAAACATTTATGTGCTTCCTTATGGAGCGGCAAATGTCATGAATCAAAACAAGTTGCCAGGTTGTGTTGTTACGGACAAACTTTTAGCTGAGCTCGATAAGGAAAAAAGTGCCCCTGATAAAGGCGTAGAAGCGCGGATGTTGAGGGCAGCCAAATTATATGCGATCTTGAAAGGCATTGGTGTTTCCGGAGTTCATATCGGAGGGCACAACCTTAAATACGAACAATTGGAATATATCCTCGACAAGGGGGAAGAACTTTTCCCAAAATGGCGTGATTTTGTCAAGGAATTTGACTATCCTCAACCGAACGGCTTCTACTACTTTGAAAAAGATGAGAAAACAGGTCTTAACACTGATCGACCTACTAATCGCGCAAATCTCCCCTTGGATGCCCCAGGTGGTGGGATGGCTACGATTATGCGAGGAATGCATGGCCTTTTGTTCACACCCAACAAGAAATTGTTCTTTATGATGCGTGGGATGTATCGCGCGGCGGAGGGTAAAAAGAAAACTTCACATGCAATGCATGCGGTTGAGCATCTCGCTAAAGTCGTAATACTGGATTGCAAAGATTGTGGAGACTGTGCAATGCTGGATATAGGCTACCTTTGTCCAATGTCCCAATGTCCTAAAAATCAACGTAACGGAGCATGTGGGGGGAGCTTCAACGGCTGGTGTGAAGTTTTTCCTAATGAGAAAAAATGTGTTTGGGTTAGAGCGTATGCGAGACTGAAGAAACATGGGGAAGAAGCAACTTTAGATGTTGCACCCGTGCCACCCGCTAATTGGGATTTTTATCAGACGTCCTCTTGGTCTAATTTCTTTTTAGGAAAAGACCATTCCGCACCAATCTTAGGGATCAAACCTCCGGCAAGTAAAGTAAAAAAAGGCTTAACTGGGAGCGTATAGATAACTTAGGGTATATAGACTTATGGAAATCTTCCATAAGTCTATTGCTTTGTGCAAAAGAATTAATCCTGTTAAGAGAACCTACTTATATAAGTATCTGTCTCTTATTATGTTTCGCTAGCGGTAGACTCCCACCAAAGTTTCGATGGTTTAGCTTTAGTGTGAAAAAAGGGTAGATAGTATTAATTAATTTAATACTATCTACCCTTTTTTATTGGCTCACTGAAGATCGCTCTTAGAGCATAAATAACATTTGTGCATAGGTAGGAAGAGGCCAAAGTTCGGCGTCAATCATTGTTTCCAGTTGATCTCCATCGGTTCGGAGGGCTTGCATAGCGGTGAAAACGACATCTCGAAAGCAAACGCTTTGGGCATAGGCATCGTCTGTCAGAGCAGTAGCATCTTGAACGCTCTTTTCAAGAGTGATCAATTTTGCATTGAAGGAAACAAGGGTCGAGCAGACCCCTTTGAGGAGCTCTTCTTGTACCGAAACATCTGCGGCACCATATGCCGATTTGATCGCGTTGATGGATGTAGCTAATTGAGTAGAATATTTGACAGCTGCTGGGACAATCAAGTTTTTGGCCATATTAATCATAGTTAAGGCCTCAATGTTAATCTGCTTGGAATACTGCTCTAGGGCAATCTCATAGCGGGATTCCAGCTCGGTCTGACTCAAAACTTTATGTTTTTCATATAATTTAACAGTATTCTCTCGAAGAAGGACAAGAGCGGCTTCAACCGTTGAGGTGACGTTAGGCAGTCCTCGTTTAGCTGCTTCTTCAACCCACTCTTCCGCATAACCATTGCCATCAAAGAGGATCCGTTTGTGCTTTGTGGCAGTTTCCTTGAGGATTGCTTGAAGTTCTTGCTCAAAGTCAGCTGCTTTTTCCAGACGATCCGAGAATTGAGAGAGGACTTCCCCTATAATTAGGTTCAGCACTACGTTAGGGCCAGAGATGGATTGCGAGGAAGCAACCATTCTAAATTCAAATTTATTTCCGGTAAAAGCAAAGGGAGACGTTCGATTGCGATCGGTGGAGTCTTTGCGGAAGGCGGGTAAGGTTTTTACGCCGCTGGCCAATTTTTCTCCTTGAAGGGAGCGTATGAGTCCGCCATTTTGTAGTTGTTCGAAAATATCGGTGAGCTGATCGCCCAGAAAGATGGAGATAATAGCTGGTGGTGCTTCGTTCGCACCAAGACGGTGGTCATTACCAGGGTTGGCTGCTGAAAATCGGAGTAACTCAGCATAATCATCAACTGCTTTAACTATGGCACAGATTATCGTAACGAATTGGAGATTTTCATGAGGGGTTTGGCCAGGTTCGAGGAGGTTCATTCCATCGTCGGTTGACATCGACCAATTGTTGTGTTTACCGGAACCGTTGATTCCTGCATATGGCTTTTCATGAAGCAAACAAACCATGTCATGGCGAAGGGCTACTTTTTTCATGCTGTCCATGACCAGTTGGTTGTGGTCTGTAGCGATATTTGTAGTCACGAATATGGGTGCAAGCTCAAACTGTGTAGGAGCTACTTCGTTATGTTGGGTTTTAGCAAGGACACCGAGTTTCCATAATTCAACATTCAAATCATGCATAAAAGAGGCTACTCGTGTTTTGAGACTACCAAAGTAATGATCTTCTAGCTCTTGCCCCTTGGGAGCCATTGCCCCAAATAAAGTTCGACCAGTGAGCATGAGGTCAATCCGTTTGTCGAAGAATTTCTTGTCTATAAGAAAATACTCTTGTTCTGCTCCAACCGTGCTCGAGACACGCTTAGTTGAAGTATTACCAAAGAGTTTCAACAGGCGTAGGGCTTGTTGGGAGAGCACTTCCATGGAACGTAAAAGCGGGGTTTTTTTGTCAAGTGCCTCTCCGGTGTAAGAGCAGAAGGCTGTGGGGATGCATAACGTTAAGGTGCCAGCATCTTCTTTCAGAAAAGCAGGAGAGGTGCAGTCCCAAGCAGTGTAGCCTCTTGCTTCAAACGTTGCGCGAATGCCACCACTAGGGAAGGAGGAGGCGTCGGGCTCGCCTTGAATCAATTCCTTACCAGAAAACTCCATAGCCACCAGGCCATGACTCGTGGGTGAGATAAAGGAATCATGTTTTTCAGCCGTGATACCGGTCAAAGGCTGGAACCAGTGAGTGAAATGTGTCGCTCCTTTCTCAATGGCCCAATCCTTCATAGCATTGGCGACTATTTCAGCGACCGCGGGATCAAGTGCAAGTCCCCCTTCGATCGTTTTACGCAAGGATTTGTATGTAGCTTTAGGTAAACGTTCTCTCATTACAGTTTCGTTGAAGACGTTTTCTCCAAAAATTTTCATTATTTTATTACCCCTTTCGTTACTCTGAAGTTAGATTGACTCAAAGAAACAAAAAAATCCCCCTTAAAAGATTATTCCCAAATCTTTCAAGAAGCATCATTGCTCCATTCAAATTAATATAATTAAACTTACCACTTTATCGGTCAACTGACAAGAGGATTTTTAAAAGTATACAGTATTAACCGCTTATAGTGCTTTAAACTTTGCCTTAGCTTGATACGCGTATATAATAGTATAAAGATAGTGGACAAAGCATTAATTTCTTACACACAGGTAACCCTACAACTAAGTAATGATGGAAAAAGGAGATACGACATGATAGAAATTGGAAAACTTCAAAACCTTAAAATCACTAATTTTACATCTTTTGGTGCCTATTTAGACGCAGGCACGGGTGTTAGACATGATAATATTCTTCTGCCTATAAAGCAATTACCAGAGGATGCCAAAGAAGGCGACGAATTAGAAGTATTTATCTATCGAGATTCTGAGGAGCGACTGATCGCCACGCGGAAAAAACCATTAGCCCAATTAGGGGAATTAGCCTATTTGAAAGTCACAGCCATGACGAAGATCGGTGCCTTTCTGGATTTGGGGTTGGAAAGAGGTTTGTTTTTACCCTTTCATGAGCAGAAATTTCCGATTAAGGTGGGTAAAGGTTATTTGGTAAAGGTCTATTTGGATAAGAGCCAGAGATTGAGTGCCACGACTCGAATATATGAGTATCTTACCTCTGAAACGCCCTATCAGAAGAATGATAAGGTAGTAGGAACGGTTTATTCAGTGAACCCTGAAATGGGGGCTTTTGTCGCCGTGGATAATAAGTACATGGGACTCATTCCGAAAAATGAGTATTTTACCGAGTTACTCGAGGGCGATCAAGTTCAGGCTCGAGTTATCAGGGTAAGAGAAGACGGCAAGCTTGACTTATCTCCAAGAGAACTTTCCTATATACAGATGGATAGCGATACACAAAAAATCCTCCAAGGAATAAAGGATCACGAGGGATTTTTGTTGCTCAATGATAAAAGCAGTCCTATTGAAATTGAAAGTCGCTTACATATGAGCAAAGCAGCTTTTAAGAGGGCTCTAGGTAAACTGCTGAAAGAGAATAAAGTGTCGCAGATCGATGGCGGGTTAAAAGAAACAGCAGAACAAGGGAAATAGAAACTTCCACGGGGCTTGAGTCGACGGGGAAAGAGGGATGGATATGAAAATTATTGTGGATGCTGATGCTTGTCCGAAGGCTGTCTTGCAGATTTGCATTAAAGTTGCCCTCGAGTATGATATACCTGTTTGGACGGTGGCCAGTTTTAATCACAATATTGTGTCAGACCATCATGTGGTGGTAGGAAATGCATCACAAGAGGCGGATATTCGGGTGATGAACCTTGCGCAAGCGGGTGATGTAACTGTTACACAGGATTGGGGACTGGCGGCAATGTTGTTGGGGAAAGGCGTTAAGTGCTTAAATCCGTGTGGACGCGAGTTTAGTACTACAAATATTGAATTTTTACTGGAAGAACGTGAGGCAAAAGCAAAGTTTCGTCGTGGTGGTGGCAGAACTAAAGGACCAAAAAAGAGAATGCCAGAAGATGACCGAAAGTTCGAGGCCTGTCTGAAGGAAATACTTACAGTTGACAGATAGTATAATTTATAATTTAATGTTATATGCTTGGCACTGGCCATGTGTCTTTACGCGTCTATAGATGAAAGACTTTGCACTTTTGGTAAAAGTTGATAAAATAGGGAAGAAAGAATCGATAAAACAATGGGGGTAAAATAATGAGCACGGTAGTAGAAACAAAAGAATTTCAAACAGAAATACGGCAATTACTGGACATTGTAATCCACTCTCTCTATACTGAACGTGAGATTTTCTTAAGAGAACTCATTTCTAATGCTGCAGATGCTATGGAAAAAATGCGCTATACTCAACTGACAGGCCCAGAGGTTAAAGATAAGGATTTAGCATTCGAAATACATATCGATACGGATGATAAGGCGCATACTTTAACTATTACAGATACTGGAATAGGAATGACAAAAGAAGAATTAGTCGAGAATTTAGGAACCATAGCTCATTCGGGCTCCAAAGAATTTATCAAACACCTGAGTACCAAAGGGGATCAAAAGGACCTGAACCTCATCGGACAATTCGGGGTTGGCTTTTACTCCTCCTTTATGGTCGCGGATCGGGTGACTCTCTATACTCGTTCTTATCAATTGGAGGGCGAGAGCTTTGTCTGGGAATCGGATGGCGTTGGGAGTTATACGATTACTGAAGGAGAGGACATAAGCCGGGGCACGAAGATGGTCCTCCACTTAAAAGAAGATGCGTATGATTTTGCCAAGGAAGATACCATTCAACGAGTTATTAAACAATATTCCAGCTTTGTACCATACCCGATTAGTGTCAATGGGCAGAAAGTGAATGCAGTTGACGCTCTCTGGACTAAAAATAAAAATGAGATTACAGACGATGAGTACAACGAATTTTATAAATTTATAGCGAATGCTTATGACGAGCCACTTTTCCGCCTTCATTTCTCTTCGGATGCTCCTTTAAATATTAATACCTTACTATTTGTTCCCAAGGAGAATCTAGAGCAGTTTGGTTTTGGGCGAACGGAGCCTGGTGTAAACCTTTATTGTAAAAAAGTTCTAATTCAAGAAAAATCCCAGGTTGTTTTACCTGAGTGGTTGCGCTTTTTAAGAGGGGTCATGGACAGCGAGGAGCTTCCACTCAATATCTCTAGGGAAACTATGCAAGATAGTGCTTTGGTCAGTAAACTCAACAAAGTAGTCACGAGTCGTTTCCTTAAATTCTTAGATGATCAAGCCACCGCTGATCCGGAAAAATATAAAGAGTTCTGGGGGAAATTTAACTTCTTCCTTAAAGAAGGTGCAGCGAATGACTACACGCATCGTAAGGAAATCGTCAAACTTTTACGATTTGAATCTTCTAACACGAAGTCGGAAGAATTAGTATCTTTGGCAGATTATGTGGGACGTATGAGCGACGATCAATCCGCTATTTATTATGTCAATGGCCCAACGCGAGAGGGAATTGAGTCTGGTCCGTATCTGGAAGTATTCCGGGAAAAGGGTTATGAAGTCATCTATACTTATGCAGCCATAGACGACTACATCTTTGGATCGCTCGGAGAGTTTGAGGGCAAGAAGTTAATTTCTGCTGATCAAACCGATTTGGATTTAGGTAATGAACAGAAGGATAGAAGTGAACAAGCTTTGCCCGAAGAAGAGGTTCAGGCTTTGACGGCTTGGCTGAAAGAGGTCTTGGGTAGTAAAGTGACTGAAGTGCGAGAATCTAAACGTCTAGTTGATAGTCCAGCCGTTGTTCTCAGCCCAAATGGGACAAATAGTATGCAGAGAATGATGCAACTCGTGAATAAAGATATGAATGACTTAGGACCTAGTGTTTTAGAAATTAACGCCGCACATCACATGATTAAACGTCTAGATGCCGCACGTAAAAACGAAGATACCTTTGCGAAGGTAGCAGCAGAGCAAATATTCGAAAACGCTCAAATCGCAGCTGGGTTAATTCTTGATCCTAGAGGAATGGTAAAACGGCTTAACGAGATTTTGGAGCGTGCGTTGGGATAAGAACACAATTGTGCTAGAGAAAGCGCTGAGGATTAGTTTGCAGCGCTTTCTCTTCGTCATATTGGTTTATTACTCAAAGAGATACTTCCAAAGTTTACATTGGCTTATTCTAAGCTAATGTGATAATTTGGAGTAGGTTAATGCATATCCATATTAGCATAAATTGTAAATTAGTTGACAGTTATTGCTGAGTCTACAAAGTGGTTATTAACTAAATTGAATATTGCGATGCGATTATCTCATTGTGGCAATAAGGAATAAGAATTTTACAAGCTAGTTAAAATTCCTTAAACTGAAAGTGAATATAAGAACAAACACTTTTCAGACTACAGTAGTTTTAATGTTTTAGTACTTTTAATTTGAAACGTCTGCATTCTCTCTGTAAGCGTTCTAAGAGGAAAGGTCGGTGTTGGATGGGAGAAATATGAGCCATTCAGCATCGACTGAATTGTCTTATATTAAGAACTTCGAGGTGGTGTTATCGAACGGTACTGGAAGTGCTTGAAAAGGTTTTTTTGCTAATTTTGACTACAAGGAGTGGTGAAAAATGGATATGAAGCTGAAAGACCTTCTAAATGAAAAGAAATCCGCAATTACGAAAAATTGGTTCGATGCAATAATGGAGACGTATCCCACTGATACCACGGGCTTTTTGAAAAAGCAAAAGGATATGTTTGCTAATCCTGTTGGTCATGTCATCGCTGAAGGGTCGGAACGTATCTTGGAGGCACTCATTGAAGGGGAAGAACTTACCGATAGTTTGCGCTTTCTTGATGATATTATTAGAGTGAGAGCTGTTCAGGATTTTACGCCTTCGAAGGCAATGGCGTTTATTTTCCTTATTAAAAAGTCGGTTAGAGAAGAACTGAAAAAAGAAATCAGTCAGAACCATTTATATGATGCATTGCTGGAGTTCGAATCAAAAATCGATGAACTAGCTCTTTTTGCCTTGGATATATATTCGAAATGTAGAGAGCAACTCAACGAATTAAAGATAGACGAACTCAAACGCTTGACTTTTACACTACTGAAAAAAGCAAACTTGATGTACGAAATCCCAGTTGAAGAGTTTGAGCACAAGGACCTAAAATGTAATATATAAAGGAAGGAGGTCGTAGAGTGAAAGCCTTGTTATCTTTCCTCGCAGTAATAATACTCATTCTGGTCGCCACTTTTGGTGGAAGTGTGGAAAATTTACATTTCCTTTTTGGTATTATCATTCCTTATTTGGCCTTTGTTATGTTTGTAGGTGGATTCGTTTATCGCATCATAAAGTGGGGGCGGTCGCCAGTACCCTTTCGTATTCCGACAACCATTGGTCAACAAAAATCACTCCCTTGGATTAAGCAAAATAAAATTGAGAATCCAACAAGCACTCTAGGTGTTATAGTTAGAATGGCTATGGAAGTATTTTTCTTCCGTTCACTGTTTCGAAACACAAAGACCGAGTTAACACAGGGGGCAAAGGGCCCAATAATATCCCACGGCTCTGCTAAATGGCTTTGGCTAGGTAGTTTATTCTTTCACTGGTCGTTCCTAATAATTATCATTAGACATCTTAGATTCTTCTTAGAACCGGTACCTGTTTTTGTGCAATTATTTGATAGTATTGATGGTATCTTGCAGATTGGTCTGCCACCGATTTATTTGACAGATCTCTTCTTCTTGGTAGCTGTGACTTTCCTCCTAGTCAGGAGATTTGTAGTTCCACAGCTTAGATACATCTCCCTTCCTGCTGATTTTTTCCCGCTCTTCTTGATCATGAGCATTGCAATTTCAGGGATGTTAATGCGCTATTTCTATAGAATCGATATTGTCGCTGTGAAGCAATTGGCACTTGGATTAGCTCAATTGCATCCCGTACTCCCTGAGGGGATTGGCGCTATCTTTTACGTCCATCTGTTTCTAATCAGTTCGCTGTTTGCCTATTTCCCCTTAAGTAAACTGATGCACATGGGTGGAATTTTCATGAGTCCAACTCGAAACATGATCAGCAACAGTCGTATGGTTAGACACATCAATCCATGGGATCATGAAGTAGAGGTTCATACCTACGCGCAGTATGAGGATGAATTCAGAGAAAAAATGAAAAAAGCTGGTATACCGGTGGAGAAGGAGTGAGCATAAATGGCAAAACCAGAAAAAATCAAAACTCCTAAGCCGGGAGAGATAGCTAGTAGTATAGATTTTAAATCTCCGGCAACGGATTGGATGGATACACCAACTGAAATCAAACCTGGTAATTTTTGCTGGGGTGCTAAGGAAAAAGATCTTCTAACCCTTGGTTTACCTAACCCAAGGCAGTGGTCGCCACTGGATGATGACTGGAAATTGCCAGAGGGCTGGAAGTCAACAATTTTGGATGGTCTATCAGACAGACTGAGCAAATATCGCTCCTTCAAGATATTTATGGATATTTGTGTTCGATGTGGTGCTTGTGCGGATAAATGCCATTTTTATATTGGTTCTGGTGATCCTAAAAACATGCCGGTCTTGAGAGCTGAATTAATCAGATCGGTCTACAAAAAATATTTCACTGCGTCTGGAAAATTCCTAGGGCGTTTAGCTGGGGCGAGAGAACTGGATGAAGATGTGTTAAAGGAATGGTGGTCTTACTTCTTCCAATGTACTGAATGTCGCCGCTGTTCGGTCTTCTGTCCTTATGGTATTGACCAAGCAGAAGTAACTATCATTGGCAGAGAACTTCTTAACTTAGTCGGTCTGAACATTGACTGGATTGCTGGACCTGCTGCTGCTTGCTATATGAAGGGGAATCATCTTGGCCTTGAACCGCATGCTATTAAAGGTAACATTGAAAGCATGTGCGATGATATTGAGGATTTGACGGGGATCAGAGTTGACCCATCATTCAATAGAAAAGGTGCCGATATTCTCTTTATCACTCCATCAGGAGATCTTTTAGGGGATCCGGGTATTTTCACAAATATGGGTTATCTAATGCTATTTCATGAACTTGGACTCAATTACACTTGGAGCACCTATGCTTCAGAGGGTGGTAACTTCGGATTTTTCACCTCAAACGACATGGCTAAAAGACTCAACTATAAGATATACGCTGAGGCTAAACGCTTAGGAGTTAAGTGGATCATTGGTGGGGAATGCGGTCACATGTGGAGGGTATTAAACCAATACATGGATACTTGGAACGGCCCAGCGGACTTCCTTGAAGTGCCAAAATCGCCAATCACCGGTACTGTATTTGAAAATGCCAGATCTACTAAGATGGTCCATATAACAGAATTCACTGCGGATTTGATTAAACATGGCAAAATAAAACTAGATCCAAGCCGAAACGATCATCTGAAGGTTACCTATCACGACTCTTGTAATACTTCGCGAGGTATGGGACTTCTTGAGGAGCCACGCTATATCATTAAGGCTTCCTGCAATAATTTCTACGAGATGCCTGAAAACACGATCAGAGAGAAGACCTTCTGCTGTGGGAGTGGTTCAGGGCTTAACGCCTCAGAAAATATGGAACAGCGGATGAGGGGCGGATTGGCTCGGGCAAATGCTGTGAAATATGTTCAAGATAAACATGGTGTTAACGTGCTTGCTAATATATGCGCAGTTGACCGGGCTGCATTCCCAGCTCTCATGGACTACTGGTGTCCAGGGGTAGGGGTCTACGGTACGCACGAGTTACTGGCGAATGCTTTGGTTATGACGGGTGAGAAAGAAAGAGTTACGGATTTGCGCGGGGATGATTTACCAGGAAAGGAGGGCAATGAGTAATGTATAAAGGTGGGAAAATAATTGCTTCACTCATACTATTTGTTGCTTTTCTTTCCATTCCTTTCTTCTATAACATGGGGAAAGTTAACGCGGGACCGGAAAATCTTCAGGCTAGTATCAGCCAACTTGACGGTCAGCAGTGTGTTGAATCAGCAGACTATATGAGATCCAATCATATGCAACTCCTTAACAAATGGAGACAGTCGGACGTGCGTGATGGCAAGACTGTATATGTCAATAGTCAAGGGAAGTCATTCGATATTAGTCTTCAATCGTGCTTGGAGTGTCATGCAACTCAGGCAACAAAGAATACAGTAGGAGTGAATAACCCAGCATTAAAAACGTCGGATCAGTTCTGTGTTTCATGCCATAATTATGCATCAGTAAAACCCACTTGTTGGAGTTGCCATGCTGGGCCAGAGGGGGCACCAAAATGAGTATTAATAGAAGACAATTTCTGAGAAGAGCCGGTATGGTTACTGCATTAGGACTTGGAGGCTCATTCGTTATCACTGGCTTTCGCGGCAAAAAGGTAGAGGCGGCGTCTGAATATGAGACAAGTAAACAAGGTCTGAAAGCAAAACATTGGACTATGGTAGTTGATATGAGTAAGTTCAAAACAGAAGAGGACTTTAAAAGAGTTACTGAGTCGTGTGTTAGTATCCATAATATACCTGACTTTGGTAATCCAAAAGATGAAGTAAAGTGGATATGGAAAGACGACTACGAGCATACATTTTCCGGTGGGGAAAACGAATATTTAACGGAAGAGTTTAAAAAGCTGCCTTTTACGATTATGTGTAATCACTGTGAACATCCTCCGTGTGTAAAGGCCTGTCCTACTGGGGCAACCTTCAAACGAGAAGATGGAATTGTAGCTATGGACTTTCATCGTTGTATCGGGTGTAGATTTTGCATGGGGGCTTGTCCCTTTGGAGCGAGAAGCTTTAACTATAGGGACCCTAGACCTTTTATCAAGAAGATTGATCCGGATTTCCCAACGAGAACACCGGGTGTTGTTGAAAAGTGTGTTTTCTGTGTGGAGCGATTGGCTGATGGTTTAATGCCAGCCTGTGTAGAGGCCTCGAATGGTGGACTTATTTTCGGTGATTTGGACGATCCTAACTCTGAGGTTCGAAAGATTATCAGTACTAAATATACCATTCGACGTAAAGTCGAGTTGGGGACCCAGCCAAGTGTTTACTACCTAATAGGAGGTGGCGAGCATGTTTGAGAAAGCTCTGACGGGTAGTAAAAAATACTGGGCATGGATTATCTTCCTGCTTGTTGTGATCGCAGTTGGCTTTATGGCTTACCTCAGACAGTATAATTATGGTCTAGGACTAACTGGTATGAGCAGAGACGTTTCGTGGGGCTTGTACATCGCACAGTTCACCTTTTTGGTGGGCGTTGCCGCATCTGCTGTTATGCTTGTCACACCTTATTATCTTCATGACTTTAAGAAATTTGGTAAAATGGTCATTCTCGGTGAGTTTTTAGCGATCTCCGCGGTGATTATGTGTATCTTGTTCATTTTTGTAGATGTTGGTCAACCAATGCGAATTTTAAATGTTCTTTTGTATCCTCAGTTGCACTCAGTCATGTTTTATGATATGTGTGTATTAGTTGGATATCTAGTTATTAACTTTGTGGTTGGCTGGACTACCCTTGGAGCTGAACGAAAAGGTATTCCTGCACCAAAATGGGTTAGACCTATCATAATTCTCTCTATTCCCTGGGCATTTAGTATTCACACTGTGACGGCCTTCTTATATGCTGGTCTTCCAGGCAGAGCGTTCTGGATGACTGCTATAATGGCAGCACGTTTCCTAGCATCTGCCTTCGCAGCAGGTCCATCACTACTCATTCTTTTGGTTCTAATTGTACGTAAGGTAAGTAAATTTGACGCTGATCCTCCAGGCGTTGGAGCAATCCAGTCGCTTGTGAAAATTATTAGATATGCTATGATTGCTAATGTCTTCTTCTATATTTGTGAGGTTTTCACAGCCTTTTATAGCAACGTACCGGAAGAGATGGCCCCCTTTAAGTATGCGTTTGTCGGACTAGACGGACATGCAAGTCTCGTTCCCTTTATGTGGACAGCCACTATTTTAGCTTTTCTAGGGATTGCCTTGTTAGTTTTACCTACGCGCAAGAATAAAGTACTCCTACCAATAGCTTTGTTGTCTGTATTCTTTGCAAATTGGATAGACAAAGGAATTGTCCTCATTATTGCAGGTTTTGTTCCAAATTCCTTCGGTCGAGTAACGGAATATTTCCCGACAATGAATGAGATATCTATTGTAGTTGGTGTCTATGCTATAGGGATATTGATTCTGACAATTCTCTATAAGGTAGCTGTATCTGTAAGGACACAGAACGATCAGTAATTAGCGGTGGTTTTATTGATACTTGTTTGGAGGTTGTTAGAAATAACAGTCCACCCATACAATAATCAATTTTAATAAACACAAATAAGGAGGAAAATAAAAATGGCACAACTCGTAGTAGGAAGTTTGAGCGTTGAATTAGATGAAGATGGTTTTCTTGAGGATCATACAGCATGGAATGAAGATGTTGCCAGGGCTCTCGCTGCCACTGAGGAAGTAGAAGAGCTTACTGAAGAACATTGGAAAATGATTAATTACCTTCGTGACTATTATGAGCAGTTTGGTGTTGCACCAATGGTTCGTAAAATGGTTAAAGATACTGGTTTTGATCAAAAGAAAATCTACGATTTATTTCCTGCTGGTCCTGGGAAGGGTGCCTGTAAAATTTCTGGTCTTCCTAAACCAACTGGTTGCGTTTAATTCTTTAGGGGGGCTTGCCCCCCTATTTTAATGTCTTAGAACTAACTTCACTCGTTTAACCTAGGCCTAATCAGCCTAGGTTTTTCTATTCGTCTATACATGAGCTGTTTGCTTAATCTACAAAATTTGAATAAGATAGTAAGTATCGATAAGTTGCGATAATCTGATGAAGGAGAAAAAGGAGAAAAAGG
>DHJG01000062.1:0-12629 GCA_002404215.1 Desulfosporosinus sp. UBA4726 | reverse complement strand
AGGAGAAAAAGGAGAAAAAGGAATGGATCAAATAACACAAACTCGCATAAACGTAGTTGAGAAGGGGATTGAAATGCTCGCAGCAAACCTTACGGTAGGGACCTGGGGTAATATTAGTTGTCGAGTTCCTGGAAAAAACTATATTGCCATAACCCCGACCGGAATGAGCTATGACATGTTAGTGCCTGAAGATATTGTTGTTTTAGATTTGAGTGGAAACACTATAAGCGGAGCTCGCAAACCTTCCATTGAGGTGCCTCTGCATTTAGCGATTTACAATGCCCGCGAGGATGTACAGGCGATTGTCCATACTCATAGTGCGTATGCAACAGCAATGGCGTCGGCCCGGAAGGAAATACCTGGAGCTGTAGAAGATTTGGTACAGATTGTAGGCGGAAACGTGCGAGTCAATGAATACGCCCTGCCCGGGACAGAGCAACTTGGTATCAACACGGTCAAAGCGATGGAAGGGCGCAATGCTGTATTACTGGCTAATCACGGTATGTTGGGCGCTGGTCGGGACTTGGACGAAGCCTTTAGAGTTTGCCAAGTAGTTGAGAAGGGAGCCCAAATCGCACTTCTCGCACAGCTAATGGGTGGGGTCGTTGAATTGTCCCAAGACGATATTGACGGAATGCGAAATTTCTACCTGCAGGGCTATGGCCAGAATAAGGAATAGATGAATCAAGTTGTTCCTGCTGATGTGGAAGAAAAGATCGCCGTTTTAGGGTATAATCTCTATAGACACATTCAAAAAGTAATCCAATTGACACACATAGAAAGAAGGTATATATATGAAATCTACAATTCGTGACTTAGCATTAGCACCTCTTGGGCAGGCTAAAATTGATTGGGTGGCGCCGCGTATGCAAGTGCTTAATATGATACGTAAGGAATTCGAGGAACAATTGCCCTTTGAAGGTAAGAAAGTAGTTATCTGTTTACACCTAGAAGCCAAAACAGCTTACTTGGCCCACGTGATAAGAGCAGGGGGTGCGGAAGTGACAGTGGTTGCTAGCAATCCGCTTTCTACTCAGGACGATGTTGTAGCTGCCCTAGTCCAAGAAGGAATTGAGGCACATGCTTGGTATAATGCTACGCAAGAAGAATTCGATCAGCATATGCAACTGGCCCTCAATAATGAGCCGGATTTTGTCATTGATGACGGCGCAGATCTTGTCTCAATGCTCCATACTACTCGTCCTGAACTTTTAGCGAAAATAAAGGGAGGCGCGGAAGAGACAACCACGGGTGTTCTTCGATTACATTCTATGGAACGTGATGGGGTTCTGAAGTTTCCCATGATAGCTGTCAATGATGCCCAATGTAAGTACTTGTTTGATAACAGATATGGCACTGGACAATCAGTTTGGGACGGGATTATGCGAACGACTAACTTAGTAGTGGCAGGTAAAACAGCAGTAATTGCAGGGTATGGTTGGTGTGGTAAAGGCGTTGCACTCCGTGCCAAGGGATTAGGCGCACGAGTTATTATCTGTGAAATTAACCCCATTAAAGCTAACGAAGCTTTGATGGATGGATTTGAAGTTATGCCAATGGTTGATGCTGCAAAGCACGGAGATTTCTTCATTACGGTTACGGGCAACACGGATATTATTAATAAGGAGCACTTCGTTCTCATGAAATCAGGTGCTATTATGTGTAATGCGGGACACTTCGATGTTGAAGTAAACGTAGCCCAACTGAAAAAGATGGCAATTTCCGAAAGATTGGCTAGGACTAATATAACGGAATACGCTCTTCCTGGAGGTCAATTATTGTACCTGTTGGCTGAGGGTCGATTAGTTAACTTAGCTGCTGGTGACGGGCATCCTGCAGAAGTAATGGATATGACATTCGCGTTACAGGCACTGTCTCTTCAATATGTTGCCTTGAACTATAATAAATTGTCAGCGAAAGTATACCAAGTAAATACTGAGATCGATGAGAAAGTGGCTATGATAAAACTTCAGTCGCTTGGTCTTTCAATTGATAAATTGACCAAAGAGCAAGAAACCTATCTCGCATCCTGGAGTGCTGACGAAGTCTAAGGACTCCTCGTTAGGTAATGGAAGCTATAACTATAGCATAAATAAAACAAAGGGTGATTATCGATTGGAATTTAATTTGATAATCACCCTTTGTTTTTAATGAGTATGAGTAATGGTATAGGTAAAATATATAAATTACCTACGGGTAATACATAGGCCTTAATTAGGAACTGATAGAAATTCTAAAACCGTAAACCTTATCAGATTATGTGTCATAATAGAGGATTTATAATTTTATTGTAGAAATAATACATATCAAATTTTAATTACAGCCTAATGTCTGATGAGCATAAACAAACTGCAGCTATGGATCAATTTTTTAATTAAATTTAGCGTATAATGAAAGAGCTGCAAGGCTAGTATTTACAAGGTAATTACAAAAAAGGAGTTTGTAACTTGGAGGATCAGCGGTTTTTTGAGCGTCTTGAAAAGGAAACTGGAGTAGCAATGAATGCGGTGCAAAAAGAGGCGATCTGCCATCCAGAGGGACCACTGTTGCTTTTGGCAACCCCAGGTGCCGGTAAGACCACCGTTTTAAATGCTCGAATACTATACTTAATTCTTCGACGGGGTGTCAATCCGGAAAATATTCTCGCTTTGACGTTTAGCAAGGCAGCTGCCAAAGAAATGGACGTGCGTTTTCGACAATTATACGGTCAGTTTGTGAAGCAAGGAATTCGATTTTCTACGATTCACGGTTTCAGCTACTCCATCGTGAGGCGTTATTTTCAAGAGAAACGTATCACCTTTTCTCTGATTGAGAATGAGCAGGGCATTAACAGTAAAAATGCCGTCCTTAAACGACTCTATCAAAGCATTAATCAGACAATCTTAACCGAGGATAAATTGGAAGAACTGGCCAATGCCATCTGCTTTATAAAAAATAGCATGATGCCGATTACAAAAGTAGGAAAATTGGACACTAAGATTAAAGATCTTAGGTTGATATATAATGCTTATGAAAACTATAAGAAAACCGCCCATCCTGGAGTTATTCTGATTGATTTTGACGATATGCTCAGCTTGGCAAACTCAATACTTGATGAAAATCCGGATATTTTGATAAGTTACCAAAAACAGTTTCCCTTTGTTTTAACGGATGAAAGTCAGGATACGTCGATCATTCAGAATGAAATTATTGAAAAGGTTGCTAATCTCAACAACAACCTTTTTGTGGTCGGGGATGATGACCAATCCATCTTTGGTTTTCGTTCGGCTAACCCGAAGTATTTGCTAGACTTTAAAACACTTCATCCGAATGCTCGTATTTTAATGATGGAACAGAATTACCGTTCCACCCCTGAGCTTGTGAAGGTAACCAACACCTTCATCAGTGGGAACAAACAACGTTATGTCAAGGCGATGTTTTCTAAAAATCCTTCGAATAAAACGATTCTTATCAAGTCCTTCGAATATGATTATCAACAACTAAGCTATGTTATTGAGGAGCTAAAGAAAAAAGAAACACTCGCTCAAACTGCTTTGCTTTACCGAAATAATGCTTCTGCTATTAACCTCATTGATCATCTCGAGGGAGCCGATCTTGCATTTTATGTTCGGGATTCTGGCTACAAATTCTTCAATCACTGGGTGATTAAGGATATTCTGAATTTCATGCGTCTTTCTTATAGTGACAAAAACGTGAGAATTCTGGAAATGATCTATACTAAATTTAATTCCTATATTTCTAAGCAACAAATTGAATATTTAAAAAATCAAGACCAGACGAAATCGGTCTTTGATCATTTGGCAGCCCTTTCCGATCTGCCGGAATTTCGTAAGAAAAACCTTCAGGAAATGAAACGCCAGTTTAAGAAACTCAATGGGATGAAACCTCTTGATGCCATCCGTTTTATCCGTAAAGAACTGCACTATGAGAAAGAGTTAGAAGAAATTTGTGAGCGTTTAGGACTTTCCCTAGAAGCCTGCCGAGGGATTTTGACCACGCTCGAAAACATTGCTCAAGGCATGAAGACTCTCAAGGACTTTGCAGACCGACTGAAACATCTTGAACAATTAATGCGAGAATCTGCCGTTCATAGGGATGTTAATGCTGTGACGCTCTCCACTCTACATTCCGCCAAAGGTCTCGAGTTCGAAAGCGTATACATGCTAGATTTGGTCGATGGAATCCTTCCGAACGTTGAAAGTATCAAATCCGCAGAAAAGAACAAAACAGACAGTCTAGAAGAAGAAAGGCGCCTCTTTTACGTCGGAATGACTCGTGCGAAGAAAGATCTGACTCTCCTAACGGTTGAAAATCTCAATGATCAGGATGTGATCGAATCACAATTTGTAAGGGAAGTTCGAGAGATTCTGCTTCCAGGGAGTACTCAAGCCGGAAATAAGACGGTGGGCTTAACAACATTTAAGATGGAAAAAGGAGCAGATATTAGACACAAAGCCTTTGGGATCGGTCGAATTACGGTTATCGACGTGAAAGAGGATATGCTCGAGGTGAATTTCCGAAAGCTAGGTGCTAAGCAATTCTCACTTAAAGTCTGCTTGGAGGGCAAACTTGTGAGTTCGGTGTTATAGTTGTTACCGCAACCGCTTAAGCAAAAACAGAGTTGAAGTATAGAGGTCTCATAAAAGACAGGTGGATAGTGAAAGACGCATTCATAAGAGTAAGTTAAGGAATATACTCTAAGACAATATAATATTTAACGTAATAGCAAGCTGGTTTTTTATTAGTGAACATGATAATCTTATCTTGACTGCAAGATTGCTACATTCAGATATGACTTGGAGAGGTGAGCTTTTATGGCTTGTCAGCCCAATAGAGATGGTGGTTATGTTACGGTGGAGGAAGGCAAGCAAGCGTGAGTTCATGTTACAAGTTGATCTGAATAATGACGCGCTCAAATTCTGACCAAACAGGAAGTTGCTGTATTGGTACATACTGCATACTTATTGAAATTAATCACACAGAATATATCGTGTACATTTAGGCTATTGACTCTCATGGAGGGATATATATGTAACCAAAAGCCGGTTCTCCTTCAAGTGAGGGAACCGGCTTTTGGCTTTCATAAGATCTTGTTTTACTGTCGGGAATGGTAGGCGGGAATACCAAAGATAGGGTGAGTAAATCTTGCAAGAAATCTTCTAGAAAGAAAATCTGTCAGAATGGCAAATCGTTAAGATATAATGATGTTAGGTACATTACAAATCAAGATGAAAGAGAGGCTTGTGCATGGGAAAAACGCTTATCGTAGCTGAAAAACCGTCTCAAGCTCGTGAATATGCCGCGGCTTTAGGAGTCCGAGGCAAAGGGGACGGGTATCTCGAAAATGAACAGTATGTGATTACTTGGTGCTATGGTCACCTTTTAGAGTTGGAGCGTCCGGAAGCGTATATGGATCTTGAGCGGGTCGGGAAACGCTGGGGCTTACATCGTTTGCCAGTTCTACCCAGTCTGAACACGTTTCGTCGGGTGGTTAAATCCGGAGCAGTCAAACAATATCAGGTCATTCAAAAGTGGTTAAAGTCTTCAGATATCCAAGAGGTTATCTGCGGAACAGACGCCGACAGGGAAGGGCAATTGCTCTTTCAGGAAGTCTGGGATGCCTCTTTATGCAGTAAACCAGTGTCTAGGCTGTGGATTTCCTCGCTGACGACAACAGCTATCTTAGAAGGCTTGAAACAACTACGTTCCGCTGAATCCGTTTCAGGACTGGCGTCTGCAGGGAATGGCCGAGCGTTTGCAGACTGGGATTTCGGCATGAATCTGACCGAAGGGTTTACGGCATTATTTGGTAGTTTTGATGAGGTTCGGAAAAAGCCCAATGTCATATCGATAGGACGGGTCCAGACCCCGACACTTGCCTTGATTGTAGAGCGAGAATGGGAGATTGAACGTTTTATCGCCCAACCTTTTTATGAAGTGCGAGCTGAGTTCTCGGCAATTAAGGGGGAGTACCCTGGGAAGTGGTTTGATCAGCGTGAAGAATCGAAACGTATCACGAATCCCCAAGACGCAGAGAAGATCGTGGCTAAGACTCAGGGTAAACCAGCAAAAGTAACCAAAATGGAGCAGAAAGATGTGCAAGAACCAGCGCCGCTTCTCTTTGATCTGACCTCCTTGACGATAGCAGCCTCCAAAAAATACGGATTCGGTGCGGAGAAGGTTCTCCAATTAGCCCAGTCTCTTTATGAGAAAAAGGCGATTACTTATCCTCGAACTGACTGTGCCTATTTATCGGAGGACCTTGTGCCGAAGTTGCCAGATCACTTACAGGCTGTACGACAAGAGCCATATACGAATTTAGTAGATGAAGCAGGTAGTTTGGGAGTGCCTAAGGGGAAACGCGTGATCAATACGATCACCGCCCATCATGCTATCATTCCGACGACAGAGAAAGTCGTCATCGAGAGACTTAACAGTGAGGAACAGAAACTCTATGATTTGATCGTTCGCCGTTTCCTAGCCGTTTGGTTTCCACCTGCCCGCTATCACCAGACCGACGTGATAACCGAGGTCCAGGGTGAATCCTTTCGTACGAAAGGCAAGGTTCTGTTGAGCCTAGGTTGGAAGAAGATCTACGGCCCGGATGAATTAGAAGATGGAGTTGTAAGAAAAACTAAAAAAAAGGATGATCATCCACAGGCAGACGATGAAAATGCGGTGCTCCCGCCCTTGAGCAAGGGAGAAGATGTACGAACAAAGCGCGTTTTCAGTGAAGAAAAGACCACTAAACCGCCCAAACGCTATACCCAGGGAGACCTTCTGAAAGCTATGGAAGGAGCGGGCAAGCAAATTGATGATGAGGTGTTGCGTCAGCAATTAAAAGGAAAAGGGCTGGGTACTGTGGCGACTAGACCAGCCATCATGGAAAACCTCATTGATAGGGGATACATCCTCCAGGAACAAAAAGTGTTGAAACCTACAGAGAAAGGGTCGGAACTTATTCGTCTCATCAAGGAACGACTTCCTCAGGCCCAACTCTTGATCAGTGCGGAAATGACAGGACAGATGGAATTTAATCTTTCTAAAGTAGAAAAAGGAGAACTGACGATCGAGCTCTATATGGCGGATGTAGAAGGCGCTATAGGTCGAATTATTGAGGAACTGCGTTCCTTCGAGCACAAACACGGCAAAACCCCTCTAGCCCTTGCACCTAGAGCACAAGCTCCAGGTGCTGGAAAAGGAGATGGGGCGAAAACTGCTCGCAAGAAGTCGAGTAAGTCTCAAGCTACTTTGAAGGTAGTTGGTGAGAGTGCAGTAAAACAAAAGGAAACCTCGAAGGAAACCTCGAAGGAAAAGGTTGGAGATAAAACCGTATTGGGTACGTGTCCTAAGTGTGGTGGGGATGTGATTGAAGGGCAGAAAGGGTTCGGGTGTGCTAGTTGGAGAGAGGGATGCCGCTTCGTGATATGGAAAGATTCGATTTGTGGTAAAATACTCACATCCAATCAAATAAAGAGCCTATTAAAAAAGGGAAAAACCCCGCTGATTAAAGGGTTTAAGTCCAAATCAGATAAATCGTTTGCGGCTTATCTAATTTGGGAAGATCCAAAGGAGGCCAAATTGAAATTTGAGTTTGAGCAATGAGCGGAGTGTTATTTAAAAATGCAACGCTCGTTTTACCGACGAGTATCCATAAAAATGGCATGCTTCTTATGGCAGAGGGTAGGATCATAGCCTTGGGTACTACTCAGACACAACCAGGTCTGGAAGAACAGATGAAAGCCTCTCGGGTTGTCGATCTAGGCGGAGATATGCTTATTCCTGGCTTGATCGATACACATGTTCACGGAACCGGCGGTTTTGATATAATGGATGGAACCTTAAATAGTCTCAAGAAACTTGGAGAAGCTCTGCTTAAAGAAGGGACAACCGCCTTTCTTCCGACTACGATGTCATGCTCACAGGAAGAACTTTTTGCCGTCTTGGAGAAAATTCGGATAGAGATGGATGCGCGAGTGAGTCTAGAGAAAGCAGGGTTGGGAGAGAAGACGGAACGGTTAGATCCCCTGGAGGGCGGAGCGGAATTTCTCGGTATACATCTCGAAGGACCGTTTCTCTCGCCGCATTTTAAGGGAGCCCAAGCGGAGGAGAATATCTTTCCTTTAGAGGGCCATGCTATGACAGTGCTCACAGAGCTTACCAAGCGATTTCCTCGACTAATCCGCATCTTAACTTTAGCGGTGGAACGTCCAGATGCACGGGACCTGGTTCAGCATTGTCTAGACCACAACATCATTCCTTCGGTAGGACATTCGGATGCGACCTATGAAGAGATGCAAGAAGCTCTTAACTGGGGACTTCGACATGTGACGCATGCGTTTAACGCTATGCCCCCGATCCACCACCGCCAACCAGGTTTATTAACCTTAGCCTTGACCCATTCGGAAGTGATAATTGAATTGATCGCCGACGGAGTGCACATCCATCCTGGAGTCTTAAAGATGGCCTTGCAATTGAAACCTATAGGGCGAGTATGTTTGGTCTCAGATGGGACAAGGGCGGTAGGCATGCCTGATGGGAATTATGATCTGGGCGGACAACTTACGAGAGTGAGACAAGGAACTGTGCGTTTGGAGGACGGGACACTGGCCGGAAGTGCTCAGCCCCTTTTACACGGTGTACAGACTTTGGTCAAACGAGTGAATTGGCCATTGCAGAAGGCCGTGCACTATGCTTCCCTTAATCCAGCACGGCTTCTTGGAATTGATGACCGGTTAGGTAGCTTGGAACTTGGCAAAGAAGCTACCTTCCTAAGGCTCACCCCAGAGTTGCATCTCAAAGGGGTTTGGCTGAAAGGGAAGTTAGTTGTGGAAAACGATAAATAAAATTTAATATAGATAGGATGGCGATATCAATGCAAACATCATTTGATCATTTCGGGTTCGACGAGGCTTTAGTGACCGCCCTGAAAAAGGAAGGAATCCATGAACCAACTGCGATACAAGAGCAAACGATCCCTTTTATATTGGAAAATAGAGATGTTGTAGGTCAATCGGAAACAGGCACAGGTAAAACCTTGGCTTTTCTTCTTCCGATCTTTCAGAAGATTGACACCCAAAAAAGAGAAACACAAGCTATGATATTAACCCCAACGCATGAACTTGCCATCCAAATCCAAAGGGAAATTGAAATATTGGCTAAAGATTCTGGCCTTGCGGTTACGTCAACAGCGATCATAGGGAATGTTAATATCACGCGACAAATAGAAAAACTAAGGGAAAAACAGCATATTATCGTGGGTTCGAGCGGTCGGATTCTTGAATTGATTCAGAAGAAAAAAATTACATCTCAAACAATTAAGACGATTGTCCTTGATGAGGCCGATCGGCTAGTCGATGAAAATAATTCGCAGACCGTCAAGGCGGTCATTAAGACAACTTTAAGTAGGACCCAACTTTTGATGTTCTCAGCCACCTTACCCCCAGCGACATTGCAGAGGGCTTCTGAACTATTAAAAAACCCCGAAATCATCCGAGTAACCGATAAAGTAATGATTGCCCCTACAATTACGCATATGTACTTTTTAGCTGAACAACGCGATAAAATTGAAACTTTAAGAAAGCTGATACGGATGATTATCCCTACACGGGCTTTAATCTTTATCAATAAAAGTGAAGAAATAGAGAAAATGGTGGAGACGCTAAAATTTCATGGCTTGGAAGCGGAAGGGATATACGGAGGTGCGAACAAGACCGACCGTAGGAAAGCCATGGATGACTTTAGAAGCGGTAAAACTAGCTTACTAGTTGCTTCAGATTTAGCTGCTAGAGGATTGGATATCAAAGGGATTACCCATATTTTTAATCTCGATTTATCCGAAGACCCTCAACTTTATCTTCATCGAGTGGGAAGAACAGGCAGGGCTGGGGAAAGCGGGATAGCGATATCGATTGTGAGCGCTAAAGAAGGATTTTTTATAAAAAGACTGGAAAGTATGTTCGAAATTAAAATTAGCCACAAAGAAATGCTTCTTGGCAAGATTGTTGATCCAGGAAAAAAAGTGCCCTTAAAGAGAGGGAGTAAACGACCTGGTTCTGCTAAGTCTTAACGTGGAAAAGCCCTTCACACGAAGGGCTTTTCTTAGGACAATCCTAAATGGCGACAATTCCGAACAATATTTGGACCTGACAGTTAAAGTGGGTAGAATATCGAGAAATACTATCTCCTTTTCGTTCGTATGTAGTATAATTATACTACAACAGAAAAGGAGAAATCTATGAGGGCAGTCGCAAATAAATAAGACTTTTCAGGAAATTAATGTATTGTTTAGTGAAAAAAAGAGCATAAACGTTTTAGGGGATAACCCCCTTTATAAGGAGGATATTATGCTGACATCTCCTTTGGATTTAGCTCAGGAGCTTGAAGAAGAAGGATATCTGATTGATGAGGAAGCAGCGACAACCTTGTTTCTTGCTTTAGCATTGGAGAAGCCCTGTCTTATTGAAGGACCGGCTGGAGTTGGAAAGACACAGTTGGCCTTGGCACTCGCGCGTGTGGAGAAACGGAAATTGATAAGGCTTCAGTGTTATGAAGGACTTGATATTAATAAGGCCTTGTATGATTGGAATTATGCTAAACAGCTATTGCGCTTACAGCTTGCCAAGTCAGAAGAGTGGGATAAAATTAAAGTTGATCTGTTCTCAGAGGAGTTTATACTCGCTCGCCCTCTTCTTGAATCAATCCTTTCTCCAGAACCAGTACTTTTACTGATTGATGAATTGGATAAAAGTGATGAGGAGTTCGAGAGCTTTCTTCTAGAATTACTTGCGGAATTTCAGGTCACTATTCCTGAAATGGGGACTATGTATTCAAAAACAAAGCCTGTTGTAATCCTAACCAGTAACAATAGCCGTGATTTTAGTGATGCATTAAGACGGCGTTGCATACATATCTATTTGACATACCCTTCTTTAAAACGAGAAATTTCCATTCTTAACTCGCAATCTCCCGAGCTTTCAGAGCGACTAACGAAGGATGTTTGTGAGTTCGTTGCCAGGGTACGGAAACTTCCTTTACAAAAGCTTCCAAGCGTATCTGAAACAATCGACTTTGCACGGGCGCTGAATGCGCTTCACAAAGAGGAATTAAAGTACGATGAGCTTATAGGTACACTCAGCGTATTATTGAAATATCCTAAGGACATTGCCAAGCTAGAGGAGCGTCTTAAAAAGTGGGAGACGGAGTAAGAGGGATCGAGAATATGGATGGATGGAAGTTTATTAGATTAGTTTATGCTTTAAGGCAGGTTTCTATAGCTGTATCCTCCCAAGACATACAGGATGCCCAAATCTCTTTGCATCGATTTCCTCATCTATCGGAGAAACAGATCTTAAAATCCCTATTTATTCACCGTTCCCAAGATTTTTCGATTTTTGAGACTGTCTGGAGAATCGTAATAGAAAATCCAAAGCCAAGTGTTCAGGATAGTGGGGAGGACGGAACGAAAAATGCTGTCCCAGAAAAATTCGAAGACAGTTCAGGGGTAGGTGGACAAGGTGTAGGGCATGGAACTGGAGGTGTTAGTCTTACAGCGCAGGGAAATATGTTGGACTCTGCAAACCTGTCTACTCTAATTCCCTTTTCCCGGCTTGAGGAACTTACCCATAGTGAATTAGAATTTGTAGATATGCTTAAAACTGTTTTGGGCGAAATGGACTATTATACTTGGATCAATTCCTATGATTTAGCCTATCAACGTAATGAACTTGCAGATGAAACCTGGTACGCACATCAGGAGCGTCGGGCAGCTCTTATTACAGAAATTCGGCAGCAGTTATTGACGGCGCAAGTTAGCCACGAAAATAGTTGGGAGCCCCTCGTACGACAGCATTGGTTGTTCAAATCGCTGAATACGCTAACAGAACAAGAAAAGGACACTGTAAAGTCTAGCATTCGGAAATGGGCACGTAAATTAGCTGTTAGGCCAGGGTCACGGTGGAAAACTAGCCGTCGAGGGACAATCGACATTTCTCGAATCGTTCAGCAAAGCGTTCAGTCGGATGGAATGCTTTTTCGCTTAAGTTACCGTCAAAAAATTCCACGTGCTTCGGAGTTGGTGGTATTATGCGATGTATCAAATTCTATGGCCTCGTTCGTAGAGTTCTTGATCTATCTGGTGACATGTCTAAGGGCACGTTTCAGAAAGATACGAGTGTTCTTTTTTATCGATTCGGTCTCGGATGTTTCAGATTTTATTTGGGAAGATGACCTTATTGAAGCAAAACAAGAGATTAAAAGCAAAGCTCAAGTACAAAACTCTGGATTTTCGGATTATGGGGCTGTATTTAAAGAATTGGCTGAGGACAAACTAGTAGAGGTGTCCTCGCGGGCAACCCTAGTTATATTGGGAGACGGTAAAAACAACTATCGCCCTGCTCAAAGTGAATACTTAGCGCAGATCTCTGAAAAAGTTCGGAATGTATTTTGGCTAAATCCCTTAGACGTTGAGGAATGGAATGAACGGGACAATATGATGCGAGAATATCAAATGTATTGTTCGAATGTGTATCGGTGCCGCTCAGCTGGTGACTTACAACGTATTGTGCAGGATATTTTTTAAGTATACATCTAGAATATATGATATCTGTACAAATAGGCTTCCGCTGGCC
>DHJG01000010.1:37735-38130 GCA_002404215.1 Desulfosporosinus sp. UBA4726 | reverse complement strand
AGCATTAATGATATTACGGATGATTATATCTATAAAAAGATCTACCATGACCTCGTTGCAGAGCTGATGTCTCTTATACATGCAGTCCGTTCTAGTAGCACGAATGACAATTTGAGAAATATTATCATAAAAGATTTAACAACTCATTTTGCGGATTTTGATACCCTTTATAAGTTTGGTAAATTGAAAGGCTGGGAAGAGACGTATCCTGTTTACAAGACAGCTATACCTCATCAACAAGAACAGCTTTCTACTTCCGAAGCCTTTCATATTTGGGATCATATTAATCTGAGATATGAACAAATCGAACTCATAGGTCTATTTGTTAATTTTGCACATGATACTGAGTTTAAGGTAATACTTCAACATGGAGTATATGTTTTTAACAAGCAGGT
>DHJG01000010.1:34429-37513 GCA_002404215.1 Desulfosporosinus sp. UBA4726 | reverse complement strand
GTAACATCTCCGATCGATCCTGAAACAATAACGGATAAGTTTATGTACCGTAATATTTTAAGCTGGGAATTAACGTCCTTAGATACCCATGTCAGAGCAATTATTGAGACGATCAGGAACGACTCAATGCGTAAGCTATGGAACGAAATCCTTAATACGGAGTTAGAGTATTATGATAAATATCTCAAGTATGGAAAAATGAAAGGTTGGACTAGAGTAGTTCCGATTTATGGGGAGCCAGTGACATAATAAGATCAATGATTAAACTTATTTTGTAAATAGCGTGCAGTTTGTATTTAGTGGGTTTATTTTTCGCGTAATAAAGAGGAAATAGAGGAAGGATGTGGAAATAGGTTTTAGAATGGATTAATCTGAATGCATCACAGGGCTCAACGTAGGTAATGTAGAAAAATGCCATCTGAAAGCTGAATATCTGCAACCGCAATGTGTATAGGAAATTATGAGCCATCTTGTCGAAAACTGAATGTTTCGATTCCGGTATGTATTGGAATGCCTAAGACCAAGATTGAGAAGAGTATCTAATGGTCGATTTGAGCAAGGACATGACGGATCGCCAGCATCAAGATGGCAAGTGCTGGAGAAAACACCTTTGGTAATGAAGGAAGTGGATTGTGCTAAACAACACTAGCAGACCCATACACACAAACCCTATAATAAATTCAATACAGGATCTGCAGGCACAGGCTGAGAAGATAACTATTGACCTGGCAGCCCAGTTGCCCGTATATACAGGAATTTTGTCGCCCGAAGAAATGCAGAGGAAGCTTCACGAACTACACGTGCATCAGATCGAATTGGAGATTCAAAATGAAGAGTTGCGACGGCTGCATGCGGAACTGGATGCCGAACGAGAACGCTATTTTAACCTATACGATCTAGCACCAGTTGGTTATTGTTCCATCTCCGACTCGGGGCTGATCTTGGAGACAAACAACACTATTGCCAAAATGCTTGGAGTGACCCGAGAGGCGCTGATCAAGAAGCCACTCTCCCTGTTAATTCACAAAGAGGACCAAAATATCTATCGTTTGTTAATCAAAAGCCTTTATGAGACAGGTAACCCTCAAGAGTATGAGCTGAGAATGGTGAAAAAGGACGAAACAGCATTATGGGCACTCATGTCGACCACCATCGTACAAGACACTGACGGCGCACCCATGTGTCTAGTCGCACTGACTGACATTACAAACACTAAAAATACGGAAGACGCCCTAAAGGAAAGTGAAGAGGAAAATCGCCAAATAATCGAACAATCTCGGGATGCGATTGTTATTAGCGATAGCAGTGGAAAGATCATTACTTGGAATAAAGCAATGGAAAATCTTTTGGACATAAATGCATATGACGCTATAAATCATAATATATGGGATTTGCAATATCAGTTAACACCTGTTAGTATGACTCCACCTAAATATTCAACAATCCTAAAGACACGATATATGAATATGGTTGATAAATCGACCAATTGGCAAGGACAAGAACTTGAACAAACGATAGCCCTTGCGAATGGTACTTGCAAAATAATAGAGGCATCTTCTTTTCTAATAGATACTCAAAATAGAGTTTTATGGGCCTCGATTTTTCACGACATCACTGACAGTAAACTGAGAGAGGAAGAATTGAGAACGGCAAAAGAAGCTGCTGAAGCATCTAACATTGCAAAAAGTCAGTTCCTCGCAAATATGAGTCATGAAATTCGGACGCCCATGACTAGCATCATAGGAATGACTGGTTTTACTCTTATGACGGAGTTAACAGAAGAACAACAACATTGTCTGACAATCGTAAAATCATCAACAAGAGTACTCTTGAGAGTGCTAAATAATATTCTGGATTATTCCAAAATCGAAGCAGGTAAAGTCAAGTTGGATCAGGGTCCATTCAATATTCGTGAAACACTTCATGAACTGTTTGAGTTATTTTATGTTTCTGCAAAACAAAAGAATATTAATATTAAAATAAATACTATAGATAACAGAATACCAATAAATTTAATTGGTGATTCGGTAAGACTAAAACAGGTGCTTTCAAATTTGCTTGATAATGGCATAAAATTCACAAACCATGGTGAAGTGACTATAAGTGTTGATATTGAAGAGCATGATGAAGGTACTATAAAACTAACATTTATTGTGTCTGATTCCGGGATCGGAATTCCTGAGGACAAGCTTGACAAACTATTCAAGAGGTTCAGTCAGGTTGATAATTCAAATACGAGGGAATTCGGAGGCACAGGGCTTGGTCTTGCAATTTCAAAAAAACTGGTCGAACTAATGGGCGGAGATATATATCTTGATAGCAAGGTAGGCGTGGGAAGTCAATTTTTCTTCACAGTAGAATTTGGAGTTCATAAAGGGTTTAATAGTAACTTTGAATGATGAGCTTTTTAGTTTGAATACAATGAATAGCAATTAATTTGCCATGCTTATCCATCTTTAATGTTTTGACAGGGACTCTAAGTTCAGACCATAGTACCCTATTCTACTATGAGAGGGAGGTATATTTTATCGGATCAACAATTATGGTGGCAGAAGATGATACTAGTATCCAGCAATTCCTACATATTTTATTGACCAGGGAAGGCTATAACGTAAAGGTTGTTGGACAAGGTGCGGAAGTTATAAAAGAGTGTCATAATTTTAAGCCCGATTTACTGTTGCTCGATATCATGATGCCAGAGATGGATGGTTATGAAGTTTGCCACAAAATACGGAAAGAAAGTAATCTGCCGATTATCATTCTATCGGCTAAGGATGAAAATGAGGATAAGATTTTAGGACTTATCTTAGGATGTGATGACTATATAACTAAGCCGTTTGATAGCATAGAACTCATCTTACGCATTAATGCAGTTTTGCGCCGGGTTAAAGATAACAGCCAACCAGAGAACGGGCGAAATATTGTGGAACTCCCTGGACTTACGATTAACTATATCAGTAGAATTACTGAAGTTAGAGGTAATGAGGTTGACTTAACACCCAAGGAATATGCCCTTCTCTGGTTGCTATGTAACAGTCCAGCACAGGTCTTTACTAGAGAACAGCTTCTTTACCAAATTTGGGA
>DHJG01000010.1:33083-34237 GCA_002404215.1 Desulfosporosinus sp. UBA4726 | reverse complement strand
CTATTATGGTAATCCTGGAGTCGTCACTTCACTGGTAAAACGCCTACGAGAAAAGATTGAGGCAGATGTTTCTAATCCCTTGTACATCAGAACCATACACGGAGTAGGATACAAACTGGGAGTGAAGCCTTGCTAAAGAAAGTATGCTTTCCTAATTTTTGATCTGTGCGAAAAGTATCGTTTTAATGAAAGAAAAATGTCATAGTAATGACATTTTTTTTTGTTATCATTTTATTTAATGAAAGAGGTATATTGGTTAAACTGGATAATACTATAATTTATTTATATTTATACCATAAATTACGATATTCATGAATGTCCTACGGTGACGTATTCGGGGGGAATTGAAAATAGGCTAAGCCCAACTCAATCAAGTGAAAGAAGAGGGGGAGTACTAATGAAAACCAAAAAAATATATACACCGATAACTATTGAAAGTGAACATTTTCAGGATTTCATGCTTCCAACCGATACTGTAGATCTAAAGGAACTGTTTGTAATAACTGAATATCTAAGTAATGATTCGACGGATGGCGCCGCTATACTTGAAGAATCGATAGTTAAGTTGTTCAAGGAGGCCTTTGATATAGATATTAAAACTTGCACTGAGAGAGAGTGGGCAGAAAGAATTACAATTAAAGGTGGAGCACTTAAACAGTGGCAATCACTATTAACTCTACCAAATAATAAAAAAATGAGTAATAAAAAGGCATCACTCATTTTTGTCGCGTTTTCGGTGGTATTGATCATAGCTATAGGTTTATTGCCTAAATCAGTAACGATATTAGTACCAGCATCAGCATCAGCAGTAACAGCTACATCAAGGTAACGGCGAAGATTTTTCAAGTAACGGAAGCATAATAGCGTCTTTCGTTAGGCTGAAACCAGAGAATTCTCAGGGCGGTCAAGAGGATAGCCTGAAGATTATACCAGAAAGTAGAACTTGTTGGGGAACCTTAATAAGGGAAGGATGATAGAGCATGTTATGGTTAGATAGTTCTCATAGCCTTATGGCTACTTGGCACAATTACAGCGTATACTATGGGCGGATTAATACATATTCTTTTCGTGATTGCAATAATTGTGGTTTTGGTAAGAATAGTTAGAGGTAATAGTATACTTTAGGCGACGAATGTTATCTTGGCAAAAGCACC
>DHJG01000010.1:29904-32936 GCA_002404215.1 Desulfosporosinus sp. UBA4726 | reverse complement strand
TTTAATTCAATTAAAACTCTGGGAAATGGGAAATGTATATGAATAAACTTGAAGAAGAGCTAACAGAATATCATACAAGATTAATCGAAATGAAAATAAGAGTTGCTGAAGTTCGAGATGATATGAAAGAAGAGTATCTTTCTCAAGTAGAAAACCTCGAAAATATACGGAATCTATTTGCAGTGAAATATGAAAAACTCAAGGAATCTCGCGGAGATGTATGGGAGGACTTAAAACTCGCAACGAAAGAAGCTTGGAGTGAACTAGAGTTCTATTAATGTTCTATCAAAAAGACAGTGGCTCGATGCTATAGGGGCAGTTGTACTGCTGTGGATTATATGACTTTTTAAGTAATTAAAATAAAAAATAACATCAATATTAGTTGGTATATGAATCACAACTAATATTGATGAAAGAGGTAGTTGCCCAAATTGCAACTACCTCTTTTATCAATATTTGGCCCTAGTTAATTTCTTCTTTGTATTGAATTTGCAAAGTGGTAAGTTGGAATCGAATATGAAAGAGGGTAACGAAGATGAACCGAAATCATACAATGATGCAATTCTTTGAATGGCATGTAAAAGCTGATGGTAGTCATTGGAATTCTTTAAAAAAACTTGCACCAGAGCTTAAAAGACGAGGTATTGATTCTCTATGGCTTCCCCCGGTTAGCAAAAGTCAATCGGTAGATGATGTAGGATATGGCGTATATGATCTCTATGATTTAGGTGAATTTGATCAAAAAGGAACTGTTCGTACCAAATATGGAACGAAACAAGAATTACTAGATGCGATTGCAACCTGCAAAGAGCAGGAAATTGCTGTTTATGTGGATCTAGTTATGAATCATAAAGCTGGGGCCGATGAGACAGAAGTATTTCAGGTCATTGAAGTGAATCCGGAAAATCGGACGGAGGATATTTCAGAGCCGTTTGAGATCGAAGGCTGGACAAAATTCACATTTCCTGGTCGAGGAGATCAATATTCTTCGTTTAAATGGAATTATGAACATTTCAATGGTACAGACTACGATGCAAGAGAAAATCGCTCAGGATGCTATCGTATAATTGGTGAACATAAAAATTGGAATGATCATGTAGACGATGAATTTGGAAACTACGACTACTTAATGTTTGCTAACATTCATTATAATCATCCTGTGGTAAAAGAAGAGATGATTAAATGGGGTAAATGGCTTGCTCGAACTTTACAGTGCGATGGATTTCGCCTCGATGCAATTAAACATATTAGTCATGAATTTATTAGAGAATTCGTAACCCAAATCACCCAGGAACGCGGTGATGACTATTATATTGTGGGGGAATTCTGGAATCCAGAATTAGCAGCTTGTCAGGAATTTTTAGATACAGTTGACTATAAGATCGATTTATTTGATGTATCTCTGCATTTCAAATTACAGGCTGCATCACGGGCTGGGAGTGATTTTGACCTTCGCACTATTTTTGATGATACGTTGCTCAAATCCCATCCCCGGAACGCAGTGACCTTTGTGGACAATCATGACACTCAACCCCATGAGTCTCTCGAATCGTGGATAGAAGATTGGTTTAAGCAAAGTGCGTATGCCCTTATTCTCCTGCGCCAAGAAGGGTATCCCTGTGTCTTTTTTGGCGATTATTTTGGTATCGGTGGAGAAGAGTCCATTCCAGGAAAGAAAGAGGCTTTAGATCCTCTTTTATATGCCCGTTATCACCAAGCTTACGGAGATCAAGATGATTATTTTGACGATCCTAATACTATCGGATGGGTTCGTAGAGGTATCACAAATATAGAGCGTTCAGGCTGTGCTGTTGTCATTGCAAATAATGGTGAGGGAGAAAAACGCATGTTTGTCGGCGAAGGACGTGCCGGGGAAATATGGGTAGATTTAACCAAAAATAGAGAAGATCAAATTCCTATTGAAGAGGATGGTTACGCAACGTTTCCTGTAAACGGGGGAAGTGTATCTGTTTGGACGCTTCCCGAAGTGGATGGGTAAAGAGATGTTTTTAACCTAATATTCGTTCAGATAGAGTGAAAATGCAGTCTAAACCTATAAGCTGCGGACCTTAAATGGTATAATATAGGTAGATAAGCTAAGGGGTTGAATGTTTATGAATAGATAAAAGCGTAGAAATAGGCACAGATAAGCTTGGTGTTGATGTATCTTGATGTAATATTAAGGAAAATCGGTAGAAAACCGTATAGTCCAGTAGATATGGTTAATCTGCAAGTTGAGGTAGACGTGTGAGTAGTAGATTAAAGATAGTATTTGTTATGATTATTTGGGGTAGCATAGGCGTTTTTGCTCGTAATATTTCGATTTCTCCGATACTACTTGCTTTTAGCAGGGCAATCATTGCACTGCCAGTTGTTTATGTTTTTATTAGGAAGGATAAGCAGAATTTATTCTCTTTTGTCAAGAACAAAGGTGCAAGGCCTGTTATGTTGAGTGGAATGTTAATAGGATTAGCATGGGTTGCTCTCTTTATGGCATACCGCTTTACAAGCGTAGCCAATGCAACCTTGGTATATAATATGTGTCCCATTTATGTCTTGATTTTGGCACCCATTATATTAAAGGAAAAACTCTCATCTAATCAAGTGCTAAGTGTTATTATTGCATTTTGTGGGTTGATTTTAATAGTGGCAACATCGCTAAATATTCAAGAAGCTAACTTAATGGGCATATCATTCGGGGCAGTTTCGGGCATGTTTTACGCTATTATAGTGCTTATTAATCGTAAGTTTGGAACTCATATTCCTATTCAATCAGCAACGTTTATTCAATTAATGATGGCAGCGGTGATCTTAGCACCACTTGTTCTATTTGAGGATCCAATTCACCAGTGGGCTTCATTAGACCTATCTGGGATTGTTATGTTGCTTATTTTAGGGATTGTACATACGGGGCTTGCGTATCAAATGTATTTTTCGAGTTATAAGGAGCTCTCCTCTACGAACGTAGCGCTATACAGTTACTTAGATCCTGTATTTGCAATAATTTTTGCAATAGCTATTTTAGGGGAACC
>DHJG01000010.1:10134-29763 GCA_002404215.1 Desulfosporosinus sp. UBA4726 | reverse complement strand
AGTAAATAGAATAATTTACAGGAGGATATCAGATGGATCGTCCCGAATCAACTTCATCTGTACGACGTTATTTAGCTTATGTCGGTTTATTTGGAACAACACAACTTCATTTAAGAAGCCCCTATATTGTTGCTGCGTGGTCTTTTGTCTTTCCTGGTTTAGGTCATTTATTGTTATCGAAATACGCAAGAGGGTATTTTTTGCTTATATGGGAAATAGTAGTAAATGTAAATGCGCATGTTAACCTAGCAATTCTATATTCCTTTACAGGAAGATTCGAAATGGCTAAAGACATTCTGGATCTAAATTGGGTAATGCTTTATATTCCAACCTATATTTTCGCCGCTTGGGATTCCTATCGAACGACAGTTGACCTTAATCATCAATATATCTTGGCAGTCAGAGAAGATGCGGAAGTTAAAGTCTTTAACATAGGTCAGCTTGAAATTAATTATTTAGATAAGAGAACACCCTGGAATTCTGCCATGTGGTCAGCATTGATGCCAGGACTGGGCCAAGTCTTAATCCACCGGATTCCTGGTGCTTTATTTATTATAATCGCGTCTATAGCGATCGCCCAGCAAGCCAAACTACTTCCCGCTATTCATTACACTTTACTAGGTCAGATAGACTATGCTAAATCCATTATTAATCCACAGTGGTTCATGAATATTCCTAGTATCTACTTCTTTTCTATCTATGATGCCTATGAAAATTGTGTATCCAGTAATAAATTATTTGATTGGGAACAAGCCAGGTTTTTAAAGAAAAATTATCAAAGTATAAACTTCAAAATGCCGTTTAACAAAGCGGATGAAGGTGGGTGAACGTATGTATATTATCTCAACATTTGACCATTCCAATTATCTGGAATTAGCCATTACGGCAATTCAGATGAAAGGAATTGTCAAAGAAAACATACTTGGTGTAGCAATGGATACAAGAGGGGAAGACGTAAAGTTCTTTGATTCTATTCATTCTTCGGATGGTTTAAGTTTGTTGGATTTGCCTATTATCCTAGCGGCCTTATGTTGTCTCTTTGCAAGTATTTACGGCTTTTTGCTAACCTGGGGACCAGTTTTATGGGGACTAATCGGTATAGTTTGTGGTTTTAGTTTAGGTCTAATTATTAAGTTGATAACCACTAGGAAGTACAATTATAATAGACAGAAAAATCCAAAGTCCTCTGAGGTTGTCTTAATCATTGAGTGTAAAGAGACCCAAGTGGAAATGGTTAAAGATTTACTTTGGGAACACCATGCTCTCGGTGTTAGTAAATTAAGTCTAAGTTAAGCCAAGCCAAGCCAAGCCAAGCTATTCTGGAACCCAATGGAGGCATTTTATGAACGAGTCAGAAATGATGAATCAAATGATTCAAGTTAAGATGATGTATAAACAGTTATCAATAGAGCACTGGGTTAAGTATGAGGTGTTCACATGGCAATGGTGGATTGGGGTAGTTTGCGTAGTTATACCGTTATTATTATGGTGGAAAGTAGTCGATAGACGAAGAATACTCGAGATAACGGCATTTGGATTCATGGTAAATATTTTAGCAACCTTTCTTGATGTAATAGGTTCAGAGTTACTTCTCTGGAATTACACAATAAGAATACTTCCACAAATTTCGTTGCTTTTTCCCGTGGATTTTATCTTGGTGCCTATTATTTATATGCTAATCTATCAGCGTTATAAAGCCTGGAAGCAATTTCTGTCAGCAAGTACAATTGCTGCTCTAACTTTAGCATTTATTGTTGAGCCACTAGCAGTGTACATAAAGCAATACCAACTAATTTCTTGGCATTACGCCTATTCGTTTCTCCTTTATATATTAATAGTAATTATAGCCAAAATTTTTGCCGATAAATTATTATCAATAGAGGTGATAGTTAGTAAAAAAGATTAAGAAAGGGGTTCGAGCTAATGCAAACTATCTCGTACTTATTATCTATTGGGCTTATATTTGTGTTACTAGGATGCGGAACCACAATAGCTACAAGGGAGACACCTAAGTCTACATTATCAATGAAGGCTACAGCCCATTACTCATCAATGAATCTACCCAAAATGTCTATGGATGAATTCGAACAAATTAAAAATGGTATGACTTATAAACAGGTAACTGAGATTGTTGGTTCGACTGGTGAAATAGTAGCTGAAACAGGTAATCCTGGCGATAAGTTTTACACCGTAACCTATCAGTACAAAGGTGAGGGAAGAATGTGGACCAACGCCAATGCTCAGTTAATGTTTCAAGGTGGTAGGCTAACTACAAAGACTCAAAGTGGAATATATAAATTCCCAAAGTAAGCATTGTTCAATTAGTCAAGAAAGCGGCCCAGCAAACTGTTAACCTTGAAGGAAAGAGTTACAGCTCATCCCAATTGAGACCATAAAACTGGTCATACTATTGAATGAAAATATCTAAGGGCTTTCAGAAATGGATAGCCCTTTTTCATACCTTTTCTTTAACGTACAAGAAGAGACTACAAATTGGCTTTTGCCGATTTGTAGTCTCTTCTTGTACTAAGTGAACATACAATATATTACTAAAAGGAGAGTGAAAGATGAATAATGAAACCGTTTTTAGTAGGTGAAGTCAGAAAATTGTTAGATGGTGTACTAATTCAAGGATCGGATGATGTGTTGATTCTGAATACAAAATGCCACCTAAAAAAAATGAACCCCAATACGCTCTTTTTCTTAAGATCAAAGTGGAATGTAGATTGGGATACGATCCGAAAATCTGTTACTTGTATCGTTATCACGGATAAGGTTTATGAAGAATTGAAATCGATAGATGGTTGTACCATTATTCTAGTAGAAAATGTACAAATCGCTTACTGGAAATTTGTTGAATATTACCGGCGTCTTTTTCAGATTCCGGTCGTCGCCGTGACTGGTACAAGTGGAAAAACAACGACAAAGGACATGGTCAAGCATATTCTCAAAAACTATTGTAAAGTTCATGCTACAAACGCCTCGGCAAATGGTCGGACAGGTCATTTCAATTATCTGATGGGCATAGATGAGAGTACAGATGTGGCTGTATTTGAAACTGCGGTAGGCCGCCCAGGTGATATTACTCTCGGTTGCAAATATTTTAAACCAATCATCGGAGTTATCACAAACATTGGGGTAACCCATCTGGATGGATGTAAAACAGAGGAAGGCTATATCCGGGCCAAAGGGGAAATAGTGACCGTACTGGGGAATGAAGGAATTCTGATTGTCAATGCCGATGACGAAAAGAGCAAAGAAATTGGGGTTGGTAATTTTAAAGGACGTATTGTATATTTTGGTATCCATAGTCCTTCTCACTTCCAAGCTTCGGATATTCAATTTGGAGAAAATGGCATGAATTTTATCTTAACGTTTCAGCACATGAAGTATCCGATATTCGTGCCGGGTTATGGGGAGCATCAAGTCTATAATGCATTGGCCGCCTTTGCTACCGTGCATGAGATGGGTATGGGGATGAAGGAAGCGGCAGAGGAGTTGCGGACATTTAAGAATATGCGAGCCCATCTCCAAATGGTACGCGGCATTGGTGGGTCTACGATCGTTAATGATACTTGGAATTCAAATCCGACCTCGTTGCTGGCGGCATTTCAGACATTGAATGGTATTGCACAGGGGAGAGAAAGGATCGCTCTTATAGGTGATATCAAAGCCCTTGGAACTATTGCCGTAAAAGTTCACACTCAGGTGGGGGATATGGTTTCAGAGCTGGGAGTTGATAGACTTATTACGGTTGGTGCGATGGCTGAGTTGATTGCCAAGCAAGCTAAGAAAAAAGGATTGAAAGGGGAAGTGCACGCGTTTCCAAGCACTCGTGGTGTATTCGAGCTACTCGAGAGGGTATTAGATCAAAATACTCTCATGCTTGTCAAATGTTCAAGTCAAGATCTACCTATCCTTGGTCTGATCAAAAAACTAACCAAGGTTAGGTAGGGTTATGTGCGTTATTTAATTCTGTAAAAAGTTAGCAAAAAGGAGGTGGACTAATGGACTATACAATTCGCGAGACAGAATTCAGAAAAATAGAACACTTCGCAACGAGCGCAGGACGCGAAAGGGTTATTATATTCAACCCAGAGGGTGCAGTTTGGTTTGCTGCATTTATCGCTGATCAGTCTGATGCAATCCCTATAGGTTGTGCATGTTGTGTAATCACGGGTCAAAAAGCCCTATTTAGAGGTATCTTTGTCGAAAAGCCATATCGACGCAAGGGCGTTTTTAGAGCCTTATTTGTGGAGCAGTTAAAATACTGCAAGGCTCATGGCATAAAGGAGCTAACAGCAAATTGTACCCCTCTATCACTGCCAGAATTTCTGGCGAAGGGTTTCACTGAGGTCGGTAAATATAAAAACAGTAAAAATATAACCATTGTAAGATACGAACTATAATAAGACGTGCAACAAATGATAAGTTTGTGAAGAAATATCACAGCACTAAAGGTTTGTGGTTTAGGCTACAGACCTTTAGTGCTGCTAGAGTAACCTTTCCTGCACTTCTATCGGTTGAAAAAGATAGAACGGGCAATTCCATTTGCTCGGGTAACTTAGTCCACAATCGGACATACAATATATTACTTGAAGGAAGTGAATGGATAATGAAATCATTTTTCGTAGGTGAAATTAGGAAATTGCTGAATGGTGCTTTGATCCAAGGATCGGATGATTTGCTGATTAGGAATGCGGCATACTACATGGAAAGGGTGAAGAACCCCCATACGCTCCTTTTCTTGAGATCAAGCCGGAAAGTAGATTGGGATGTCATCCGAGGATGTGCTCCCTGTGCAGTAATTACAGATAGACTTTCCGAAGAGTTAAAAGGTATAGACAGTTGCACGCTTATTTTAGTAGAAAATATTGAAACTGCTTATTGGAATTTTATTGAATATTACCGGGGCCTTTTTCAAATTCCTGTCGTCGCTATAACTGGCACATGCGGAAAAACAACGACAAAGGATATGATCAAGCATATTCTGAAGAATAATTTTAAAATTCATGGCACAAATGCCTCGGCAAATGGACGCACCGGTCATTTTAATAATCTGATGGGGATAGACGAGAGTACAGATGCCGCAGTATTTGAAACCGCAGTGGGTAAGCCAGGTGACATTACTAATAGTAGTAAATATTTTAAGCCAACCATCGGTATGATCACAAATATTGGAGTAGACCATCTGGACGGGTGTAAAACAATTGATGGCTATATCCAAGCTAAAGGAGAAATGGTAAGCGTATTGGGCGATGACGGAGTTCTAATTCTCAACGCGGATGACGAAAAGAGCAATAAAATTGAGCTTGATAAATTTAATGGACGTATTGTATATTTTGGTATCCATAGTTCTTCAGATTTCCAAGCATCAGAGGTTCGCTATGGAGATAATGGTATGGACTTTGTGCTAACATTTCAGCATATGAAGTATCCGGTGTTCGTGCCGGGCTATGGAGAGCATCAAGTCTATAATGCTTTGGCTGCCTTGGCTGCGGTTCATGAGATGGAGATGGAACTGGAAATGTGGTTGGGAATCGGGATGAAGAAAGCGGCAGAACGGTTACGAACATTTAATAATTTGGTAAGGCATTTGGAAATAGTCTCCGGTATCGCGGGTTCTATGATTATTGACGATACTTGGAAGATCAGTATTAATTCCTTGGAGGCAGCCTTCAAGGTATTGAGTGAAATGGGGAAAGAGAAAAAAAGAATGGCCTTGTTAGGAAGCTTAACTAGCCTCGGCAATTATCATGAAGAAGTTTATCTAAATGCTGGAGAAATGATTGCGCTGGGAGGAGTGGATGTCCTCATTTCGGTTGGTAAGATGGCTGGAAAAATGACTGGAAAGATGGCTAGGTATGCAGAAGCAAAGGGATGGCGTGGGGAAGTTTATGCATTAACGAAATATGATGATGCTTATCGTATGCTCAAGCAGGTATTGGATGAACATTGCATCTTGCTTATCAAGGGAGACATGTATGATAAATCTATGATTAATCTTGCGGCCAGATTAAAAGATTAATCTTAAAGAAAACTTCGGAAAGTTATTATTTCTGACTAGCAAATAAAGCCTACCTGAAAACAGGTAAGCTTTATTTACTGAAAATTTCCGAAGGGTCGGTTATTATTTATCACACATCTCTATATCCGATAAACTTAATTCTTTCTGTGGTGCTTCAGTTTCAGATTCAGCTTCAGCTTCAGTTTTAATTTTAGTAGCTTGAGTTAATTGATCTTCAGGCAAAGGTTCTGGGGGGGGCGAAAGAATAAACTGAATTTGGGAAGCAGCAAATTTCGCATTTTCCCTTGCAGATTGTTCACTGTCGCCCGAAGCTATCACATAGGCGTATCGATGTCCCATAGAGAGTGGAGGTGTAAGCAGTGTGCCTTGTCGTGGTTTTACATAAACCTCTTGGACACCTGGGCAGAGGGAGGCTTTTTGTTTGCCAGTAATTTTGGCTAAGATTCCGGTTTCAGAAACAATAACATACTGGGCGAAGACATATTGCTTATGCCGTGGTTGGAGATTTGGCTCTTGCCCAAGCGCGAATTTTAAGGTTTCTTCAACCAAATTGATTCCTAGGCCTATCTCGATCAATTTATTCATGGCTCCCCCGGAGATTCGAGGGTTTATCTCCACCAATTTCCATTTCTGCTCATGGAGATATCCCGAGACGTTTTCCCTATTGGGAAGCGGAACAGTTCTTGTCGTCCAAACATGGCGCAATTCCAGATGACAGGCTCCTGAATCCATTCCATGATCTACGACAATGGATTCCACCGCTTCTTTCAAGCTCCGGTAAAAATCTGCCGGGGGATCAACTAGTAGATTATAGCCTGTAACGATGAAACGCTTTTGATGGGTAATCTCTTGTTCGAAAATAGCAATAATATGAAGTTTTCGTTGATAAACGATTACTTCCACTAAATATTGCGGTCCGTCCAGAAATTCCTCAGCTAAGATTGGCTCCAACGACTTTCGAGAGATTTTTCTCAAATAGTGTTTGAAATTTTTGGAGCTATCAATCTTATATACGTCTTTAGAGCCTGAGGAATGAGGTAATTTTAGGATGAATGGAAACCTATTATTAATTTCCTTTGGTAAGGTCGAAAGAGTTATATTATCCTCAGCTAAGACTACAAAACTAGGGTTATAAGGTGACTTGGAGAGAATTTGTCGCGAAAGGATTTTATCTTGCATGATGCTGATCGCTTGAGTTGAAAAACGGTTCACTCCGAATTCCTCAGCAAGAAGACAGGCAGTATAGCAGTGAGGTTCAATAAAGCTGACAATTGCGCAGATATCAATTCCGTTTGAGAGGAGGCGCCTGATATCATTTTTTATCTCTTCAATATCGTTCAGATCACACAACTGCATGAGGTGAACATCAGAAAAGGTGGTGCGTTTCTCCAGAAAATTGGGTCGGTCGGTGTATAACACGGTATAATACCCCAGTCGATCAGCCGCCCTTAATGCTTCTCTGCTCGATCCAGACTTATTGGTACCTAGAAATATAATTGTTTTCATTTAATTATACCCCTTTGAAAAAAATCTAGAATTTTACTCAATCTTGAAATGCTCGCATAGAAACCGTACTGTTTCATACATATTCAATCGACTGGCACCTTTTACCAGTATGGTCGTTCCTGGTTTGATGGACTCAGCTAATTCTCTATGCATTACTTTTATAAGAGACTGTTTGTAATGCTTCACTTGATTGCTTGGATATCCAGCATTGATGGCTCCCTCGCCGATATGCACCGAACTCTTTCCGAACGTATAAAGAAAGTCGACCTTCTTGGTTGCAACATACCTACCGATATCTTCGTAATCTTGGTAGGTTCGCTCACCAAGTTCAGGCATACTACCAAGAATAGCTATTTTCTTTTGGTTAGCAATGCGCATGAGTACATCGACAGCCGCCTTCACAGCTGGAGGATGAGAGTGCACAGTATCATCGATGACCGTGATTCCGTCTTTTAACCGATGTGTGGCTAAACGATGATTTGGCTTTTTCATATTTTGAAGCCCAGTTTGCATTTCGGTTGGAAGGAATCCCAATTGATCCGCAACGCCAATAGCAAATAAAGCGTTATAAACATTATGCTCGCCTAGGGTGGGAATTTGGAAGGAATACTCTGTTCCTTTTAATGTTGAGCTAAAAGTCATTCCGGTTTCAGAATAGTTTAGTTTACTTGCTTGATAATCTGCTTTTGATTTTATTCCTACCGTTAGAATCTTTCCCGTAAAGTTGCGGGTGTTAAGCAGTTTGGAATTCAAATCATCAGCATTTATTAGTAAGATACCCGAGGGATTCATCCCCTGGATCAGTTCTGATTTAGCGGCTGCTAGTAGTTCTACTTTGCCTTCAAAATTAGCAATATGGGCAAGTCCTACATTCGTAATAACGCTGATGTTGGGTTGAATAATTTGGCAGTGATCCGTAATAGCACCAGGGAAGGCCATTCCGTATTCTAAGACGG
This sequence comes from Desulfosporosinus sp. UBA4726, assembly GCA_002404215.1. Classification (GTDB taxonomy): domain Bacteria; phylum Bacillota; class Desulfitobacteriia; order Desulfitobacteriales; family Desulfitobacteriaceae; genus Desulfosporosinus. The sequence continues at coordinate 21,273 of DHJG01000010.1, read as the reverse complement.
CTGCGCGGTGAATGAAGTTAATTTGGTCTGCATGCTCTATAGTCTTATCGACCGTATTGTAGTAATCCTTAGATTCGAACACAACCCATCTTTCCCTTAAAATAGCGGAAACCATAGATTTCACCATAGTTTTTCCTGCACTTCCTGTGACAGCAATAATTGGTTTTTCCGCTTTAGGGTTAAAAGCCAACATATTCACCTCCATTGATCAGTTGCGCAGCCTAGGATTAATGTTTGGCTTGATGTTCCCTTGCTAAATACATTGCGTACTTTATCATATTGCTAACGACATCGAGCTCTAAATAAAAGGACGGAGGACATCCCGGACGCCAATTTACTTCATAGATCCATATTTTTCTCATATCATCGAGAGCGACATCGATTCCCAATTCATCAATACTTTCGGAAAAATGATCCTGCTGTAGGTTATCTAAATGACCAGCCAGTTGGAGAGAAAATAGTTCCAGATAACGTTTGACATCATAATATTCATCGCCGAACTCCTGTTTCAAGAAAGGCTCCAAATAGTTAGTCGAACCGCCACTGTTAATATTAGAAACGATACTTCCATAAGGTGAAATCCGTGGATAAATTCTGGTAATTACCCATTTGCCCTCCCCGTTCTTTTGAACATGCAATCGAAAATCATAAGCCTGTCCTGACCGGGTTTTGCAATTAATGTAGGTCTGCACCAGGTACGGTTCCTCATGAAGCATGCTGGAAACATAGGCGCGTAACTCATCATAATCAAAATCATAATTATCCGACCCAATCAGCATATGAAATCGGTCATTGATTCTTTTAATGAAAGTAACGCCCTGTCCTTTACGGCCATTAACAGGCTTAAAGACAATATTGCGATACTGATTAGAAAAGTCGAAAAATCTCCTTGGAGAATAAATAATTTCAGATGGTATGATATAGGGGGAAAACACGCCAGCGGTTTTTAGTCTTTCATAGATCCTCATTTTATTGCCGATCGAAAATGTGGTGAAAGGAATGTCCTCTTTTAGCTTCTCAATAATTTCGTTTGATCGTTCCAATTTTTCGGGACTTCCTGAATTATAGATAACATCCGGAAAAGGACTCTCCGTTTTCTGCCATTTTCCATTTTGATACAGGTAGCCATTGATTTTTCTGTTCTCAAAATCTACACCCCGGGGAGAAAAATAGAGTAACTCGACGCCTTCCGCTTTAGCAACGGCTGCATAAGCATAGGCTTTGATCACTTTCTCCGGATCTTTACAATGGTGCAGCATCCCAATTATCATTATAACAATATCCACCCCTTTGCTTCACGCATTAGGTTTAACGATTATCAAACTGGTTTCTCCACACTATATGCACCACGTATGATCCTGGGAACATCACATAAGTAGGAATTTCTCCATTTTGTGAAACGTAAATTAGCAAAGAAATAACCTAGCAACTTATTTAAGTCGCTAGGTTATTAATCAAAAATCACTAAATCTCCTTTTTGAGTTGATCCTTTGTCACAGATTCACCTAATTGGGCCTGTAAATTGAGTATCTCTGGTATCTAGATTAATGTCGTTCTGCAGAAACACATAATAAATGAAGCTGAATTTTGTTGTAGCCAAAAGCTGCTAACGTAAGTCCACAAGTAGAAATAGAAGAGATACGATTCAAATATTTCTTTTGGGTCGTATCCCTTCTATATAATAATATATGCTTGCTGTCGTTGTTGATAAAACTATACTATCATTCTATACCATTATTATTAGATGATGATCACTTCTATCTCCTTTTTGGCTAATCAGCTGCTTCAACCGGTGTTGGGAAGGTTAGCTGAAGTTGAATTAAAATAGTCATCTTTTCTTGTACTGTGCTGAAAAGACCTTCTTCAAAGGGTCCACCTTGCAACGATACGCGGTCGATTGCATCATCCATTTCATTAATTTGAGTGTATACAAGCTTACAGGTGGGTAATTGATTTAAGAACTCAGTGCTTACCATGTTTAACTCGGAGATATCACCTGACATCAACTTGTCTTTAGGCGAGAACCCCGAAGGCAGTGATGAGGTGCTTAAAAATTCGTATTCTTGCTGTTGACCAAAAAGGGTAGGTGGTACTCTAAGGCGACGGCCGAGCTCAATAACACACGTAAAGGGTATATCAATAACAAAATCTTTAATTACACCTTCTACTGTGGTTGCAGTTTGTCGAATTGCTTCGGAATATTGAATGTCCTTGCGTACGAAACCGCCTAGAAACAACTTGGGAGTATCTTGTGGTTTGCCACATACTGGGGGAGAAAAGTTAAAAAAACGGCACTGGGTTATCTTCACGTTCTTACGGATTTTTTTTAATTCCAGTGCTTTAGTTGGCAAGGTGAAAACTGTTTCGGCAGGAATCGATACTGTGACTAATACTGTTGTAGGACTTGTTTGGACCACTTGTAGAGGGGTGCACATCTGTAGGGATGCAGTAACCGGGAAAGCTGGATTCGGAATAACCGGATTTGGAGTAACCGGATTCGGAGTAACACACTCAGTTGGTGGAGCAAACTCCGAAGTTTGGGATTGTTGAGCCCAATTGGGAACAAAAGGTGATGATTGAACCCATTGATGAGGACAATTATTTTGATTATTCAATGTGTTTTTCTTCCTTTCTAAATGAAATACTTCTTTGGGATAGTATAAGCTATGTCTGATTTACGTCTTTTGTGCAGACAAACTAATAACTCATTGACAAAAATGGACAGTGAAGAGATTTAGCTAACAAGCCTTAGGCACGGCGGTCGCTTAGTCGTATTTAATGCTTCCAGAAACTACACAACGGTCGTAATGTTTTCTAACTCGTAATAAAAAAGACAGTAAAAAGCAGATGATAGGCCTATCATCTGCTTTTTACTGTCTCTTTAGATTTTTGATTCAAACTATTTAACAGTGATACAGTGCGCTGGACAACCCGCGGCAGCATCTTTGGCGGCTTCTTCAAACTCAGCAGGGACCGGGTTGGTGTAAGCTACTGCCAATCCGTCAGTGTCCATCTTAAAGACCTCGGGACAAAATTCTGGGCATGCTTCACACCCGATGCACTCGTCTTTGTCTACTTCAGCTAACATAATATATCCTCCTTTAAGATTAACTCAAATTGTGAAAACCAATTATTCACAATTTGAGTTTAACATAATTTGAGATTATTGAAAAGTTTTAGATAATTTTATTTCAACGTCCGGCAGATTTCAGTGAACAAAGCGTCTTTTAGTACTATACCTCCGCCATAATTTCCCCCATATGGGATACATCATAGCTACCTATTCCTAGTACCTCATTTCGAAAAGCGGCTGAGTTTAGTATGGCCAATAAAGCCTGAAAATATGGCTTATCAATGTCTTCCTTACGGATAACTAAATCATAACGCTCTATTTGCAAGGACACAAAGTCAACATTATTAACTTGTTGTGCGGCTTTTTCAATCCCCAATCCTACGTCAGCTTCGCCTCTGGCGATCTTGCTGGCAACGGCAACATGACTCATTTCTTCGTTACTGTATCCATTGACGTGTTGGTGAGCAATTCCTTGAATCCGTAATTGTTCGTCCAATAAAACTCTGGCACCTGAACCCCGTTCCCGATTGACGAAACGTAGATCTGAGCGAGCTAAATCTGCCCAAGTGAGAATTTTCTTCGGATTGCCTTTGGCAACATAGAATCCTTCCGCTCGATAAACCATATTTATTATCAAGGCCTTGTGCCCAGGCAACATCCTTCGGACGTACGGCGTATTATACTCGTTGGTGTCACTATCCCATAAGTGAGCGGTGACGACGTTGGCCATACCTCTATATAAGGCCATGAGTCCGTCGATGCTGCCAATATTCTGCCGTAGGAAACGGACATGTGGGAATTTTCTTTCTAAATGTCGAGTTAAAATGTCTAGAGTCATATCCTGTCCACATATAATCAAGCCTTCGTCCAAAGTGGAAAAGGAACTTGGAGATGTAGACGGTAAGACTGGAGTGGAGAAAGGGGTTACATTCTTAGAATTACGCTTGTATGCTTCAATATCGGCACTGTCCACGCGTACCTTGCGGCCAATGTGGTAGGCGGATAGCTCATCGCGTTTAATAAGTTCATAAACCGTATACTTAGATATTTTAAGAATTTTAGCTACTTCTTCTGGAGTGTAAGAAATATCTTCGGGCATACTCGTTCACCTGTCTCCCTGCTAATTTATATTTAGATTAAGATCCTACCCCCAATTCTACCCTATTATAGCATATCCTAAAATCAAGTTATAGCTTGCTTTTGATTAGGAACGTTAGACTGATGAAGGAAATATCAAAACAGGCTTTTTTCAAGATGGCACCACTTTTTAGAATAGTGGTGCCATTTACTTTTTTTTGAACCTTAAATTGATACATCAATTTAGTAAATTTAGTTTATTAGGCCTATTGCTAATCCACTTTATTTTCTTTCTAGTTCTAATTCTATCTTTTGGCTCTTTTATCGCTGAGGTTTATCGGAGTTATCGTTTCACGAAATTAGGTAGACCGGAGATTAGTAGTTGGATTAATAATGGGAATTTATGAAGCGCAAGAGCCAGAGTAGATTAGCTACTCTGGCTCTTGTGGCATTAAATCGAACCGTTATTATAGTTCAGAGATGATCTGCCCATATTGGCTATAAAATAGAGTTTTTTGATTTATTTAGAAATCAACCAATTGCTAATTTATTACAACATATGTATAATAGGCTTGTAATTTGGTTTTGTTAGTTAATGATTGTTATTGCTATGTAAAATTAAGCAATTATCAGTTTATCTTAATAGATAGAATAATAAAAATAAGCATAAACAAACATAACCAATAATAAGAGGGGGAAAGGAATGGGTAAGGTATAAGAAGGCTGCCCCATCGCTAAAGCTTGACACCAGTCAAGTTTTCCTTAAAAGGAGGAGAAAGAATGCGGTCTTTAGATGAAGATCTCAAAGCAGCGCGGCCATTAATTCTGCCCTGAATACTGAAGAGCGGGTTAAACAGCTGACGGGTCGCTCTGTGAGTAGCCATCCACTAACCAACGTTTTTGAATACTATCACGATCTATTCCTAGGTAAGAAGATTGCCTACAATGAAATACATGGGGCATTTGGTGTACGCCATAGGAAAGCAAGATAAGATGGTCCATCAGGGGCTGATGGGTGAGGCGGGCAAAGGCAAGGCTAAGCTAGATCCTAAATATGCAGCGTTGCCTGTATTTACAAGCAATGGCTCGGTGGAGGAAGTGCTTGCTTTAAAGACTCAGTTGCTGTTTGTCTATGGCGATTTTGATCAAGCAATAATGAAGCAGTATAACGATGTAGGGATCAAAGTGGTAGTACTTAAAGGCGAAACGCTGGATGAAAGTTATCAAGCGGTTAAGCTGATGGGTAAAATCTTGGGTGCTGATCGACAGGCTGAATCATATATAAAATATTGCCAAGATGACGTTAGTGATATAAAAGATCGTTTGAAAGACTTAGCTGCTGATCAGAAACCCAAGGTGCTTATGGCTGGACCCAAGAGCATTTATACGGCCGCTACTAAGGATATGACAGCAAACAGCATGATTGAGACTGCTGGAGGCGTAAATGTCGCTAAAGATGCGGTCGGTCTATGGGCGGAAATATCTCCCGAACAATTGGTGAAATGGAATCCTGATTATATTTTTCTGGGCTCGTCCAAAGGGACTTACGGTGTGAACGAGGTGTTGAATAATCCTGCCTTGGCCTCTGTAAGTGCGATTAAGAACAAAAAAGTCTTTGTTTTTCCATCGAACCTCGGCTGGTGGGATTTTCCCGCTCCGCAAAGCATTTTGGTTGGCTAACACCATGCATGGAGATAAATTTACGGACATTGATATTAAGACGTTCACCGATGATTATTACAAGAAATACATGGGCAATACCTTTACGGAATTGGGAGGAAAACTTTAACCACTGGTTCGTAAATTTCATTCACTAAGGACGCCAGAGCGATTGACAAGGAGCGAAAGTATGAAGAAAAACGTTTTAGTCCTAACTCTGACTTTACCAATAGTTTGCATATTGATCGCTATCTGTGCTGGGCGTTATGCTATTTCCCCGTTGGAGATGGTGCAGAGGTGGTATTGATGGGAGAGGCAGCGCGTTTGAATCCTTGGTCTGCGCCTGGGGCAGTGGCAAGGCAGAAAGCTAAAGGCGTGTTTAAACAAATTGGGATAGGGCATTTGCTGGAACAAGATTATAATGCGGTCTCTGGTGGTGAACAGCAATTGGTGCTCTTGGCCAGAGCGCTTTTTCAGGACACCCCTTATATGCTTTTAGATGAACCCAACTCTCATCTAGATTTTTCTAATCAACATCAGATGATGAGCTCAATGCGGCAATTAGCGAAACAACAGGGCATCACTATGCTCATCACCTTGCATGACCCTAATCTGGCGTTTTATTATTGCGATGAAGTGGTTCTAATGCAACGGGGGCGTATCGTTTGCCAAGGGCCAACGCTCGAGGTTGTAACAGATAGCAATCTTAGTGCAATTTACGGAAATAACATTCAGACGGATCACACTTCCCAGGGGATACATGTGGTTGTGCCTAAAGCAGTGGTCATCTAAGCGACCAAGCAAATCTTGGTCGTTTAGATGGATGTTGCCGATGGAGTAGGAGGGTTACGAAAATGGAAATGAATGTCCTGTTGAAAATAGTGAGGGTTATAAATATAAATTGTTTTTCAAAACGATTGTCAATGTTCGTTAACTGGTCAAGAAGCTGAGTTATTGATGATGCGCAAGTAGCAAAAAAAATAACTTGGAAGAGCAAACTCGTTTAGCCAAAGCGTATACATATTGAAGACTGCGAATGGGCCTATAAAGAGATAACTATACATGACCTTTGGAAGACTGATCTAGGGGGCAAAGCTAATGGATAAAGATATTTACCTCGGACTTAATAAAGCATTTGAGCAGAACTTGGAGGTGGCACTGATTACTGTGACCAGTGCATTAGGATCAACTCCTCGTAAACCTGGAAGCAAAATGTTAGTTTTCGCTGATGGGGCGACGATTGGTACCATCGGCGGAGGATGTGGCGAGGCCGAGGCCAGGCGAGAGGCTTTCAAGGTTATAGTTGCTCACACCCCTAAAATATATTATTTAAATATGACTGCGGACCTTGATCAGGAGGATGGAATGGTTTGTGGGGGTATCGTGGGATTATTCATTGATTATATGGGTTCTAAAAACCCCGAAAAACAGAAAAATCTCAACAAGGATTATATGACTGCTTTAAGGAACTACAATGATCCTATACTTGTCACTGTGATAGAAGCGGCTGAGGAACGCTTGATAGGGAAAAAGCTGTTCATCGAGAATAATGGAGACATCTCAGGTGACCTTGGGTTAGAAGGCTTGACTAGAGTTGCACTTGAGAGTGCTGAAACAGGTGGAAAAAAAATCTATCCTCTGTTGATTAGTTTGGATTCTGTGTTCGAGTTATGTGAACCCTCAATAACGAACGCTAGTTTCCGGTTACTGATAGAGCCCCCAACTACGGTTGTAAAATTATTAATTTTAGGGGCAGGACATATAGCGCAACCCCTCGTGACCATGGCCAAAATCCTCGGGTATGAGGTTACAGTTATAGATGATCGTCCATCGTTCGCTAATTCTACTCGAATTGACATGGCGGACAGGATTATATGCGATGACTTCGAACGAGCTTTAGATGCTGTAAATATTAATCCACAAACGTTTGTGGTGATTATTACTAAGGGGGCTGATTCTGATAAAGTATGTCTACGGAAAGTGATTAATCAACCTGCAAGATACATTGGCATGATGGGTAGCTATAGAAAGGTTAAAGCATTGAAAGCGGAACTAGAGGCGGAAGGAGTCCGCAGNNTTAATTAAAGTTCAGAAGGAGTTAGTTTAGAACTGTGTGATGATTGTAATTATTGAAACCGAATCGTTAAAGCGAAGGGGCTTTTTCAAACTAGACTTTATCTAAGAACAGTTCCGACGGATAGGTAGAGGAACCATTCTTTGTATTAAATATTATTTATAGATCCTATTGCTAATCTATAATGGCATATCGTATAATTGAGTTGTCGTTTGGTTTAGTTAGGGGATGTTGGAACTGAAGTTTACTGGGTTTTGCATGAACTAACGGTGATGGATTCAACCAAATACAGGAGACGCATTGTATTAAGGTTTTTCTCACATTATCAAATAGCAAACTTTTGTTTTGGAGAGTGCCATGCAGTTTGATTTTATCCCAATTATTTTATCTCTGAAAGTTGCAGCCGTTGCAATTGTGCTTGTCGTTTGTTTCTGTGTTCCAGTAGCTGGATTTATGGCTAAACATGAGTTTTGGGGTAAGGATCTTGTAGAATCGGCGTTAACTTTGCCACTCGTACTTCCACCGTCTGTAGTAGGCTTCACATTGCTTTACCTTTTTGGCAAAAACGGTCCACTGGGTAAGTTTTTAGAATATTATTTCCACTATCAGGTTGTATTCTCCCTTTCGGGTGCTGTTATAGCAGCTGCTGTGGTATCTTTTCCTCTAATGTATCAATCCCTCAAAGCATCGATTGAAAGTGTGGATGTAAACCTGGAAAGAGCGGCGCGTACATTAGGTGCTGGTGAATTTAAGATCTTTTTCACGATCACGTTGCCTCTATCCTGGAATGGCTTTATCGCGGGGCTTGTCCTGGCTTTTGCTAGGTCTTTAGGGGAATTCGGTGCAACGTTAATGATTGCGGGGAACATTCCAGGAAGAACTCAGACTATGCCGTTGGCAATTTACTTTGCAAATGAGGCAGGGGAAGCCCAAAAGGCTAGCGGTTTGGTTATTATTATGACTGTATTCAGTTTCTTGGTTATCTATGGATTAAATCGCTGGAGGAAGAAGAAAAAACTAAACTTGAATGGGGGCGATATCCTATGATAAAAGCGCGGTTTGGTAAAAAATTACCGGGCTTCGAACTTAATATTGATATCGCACTGACCGATGGGATCTTAGCTGTTGTGGGTCCTTCCGGTGCTGGAAAGACCACTCTGTTACAATGTATTGCTGGACTTCAAAAGCCTACTTGGGGAGAATTACATATTGGTAATCGTTTGATTTATTCGAGTGCACAAAAGATCAACCTTCCAACTAGAGAGCGACGTATAGGCTATGTATTTCAGGATTACGCACTTTTCCCTCATATGACTGTCGAGAAAAATGTAACCTATGGTGCACCAAAAGGAAATAACCAACGTAATAAGACTCTCACTGCTTCAGGTGTCTTGGCGATGCTAAAGATTGAGCATCTCAAGGATCGGTATCCAGGGCAGATTTCGGGGGGAGAAAAACAGAGGGTTGCTTTGGCGAGGGCGTTAATGACCGCGCCGGAGCTTTTGCTCTTGGATGAATCTCTCTCGGCCTTAGACCAGGATACTCGAAGTGCACTTCAACAAGAGCTTCGTAAGTTGCAAGGTCAATGGCAGATACCGTTCATTTTAGTTACCCACGATCCACAAGAAGCTGAAATATTGGGAGATCAGATTATTCGGATAACTAAAGGTAAGCAAGAAATCGTTAAAAGGTTAGGGAACAGTTTTTCCGTAGCAAATAGTTTCTGCTAATTTTAACCGGTTGATATTAAACAAGTACAATCCTGGTTTAAGTTATCAGAGTTGTCCTCGTTTTATCTATGCTTATACCCAAACTTTGGGGACAAATTTCTCGACGTTCAAGCCATAGGCTTAGAACATAACCCGTTATCTAATCCGTAACGGGTCCTTTTTATGTCCATTTCAGGGCGAGCTTTGTAGAGCTAACTTAGAAAATATTTTTTCAGTTCAAAAAAGGATATACTTAAAAAGTGCAGAATAGATATGTATTGAGACTATATGCACAGTGACAGTAATTGAGGTGAACACATATGAATGAAGAGAAGGTAAGTGAATCTGAATTAACGATTCCTATTGAACGTTCAATTCAAGCCGAATTACTTCTCCTGTTAGGACAAAGGCCTTCTCACGGGTATGAATTAATTCAACGTTTAAATGAAGCTGATTTTAAGAGCGGGGAAGCAGACGCAGCAACTGTTTATCGAAATCTGAGGCGTATGGATAAGGAAGGGTTCATTAAATCCCATTGGGAAGTCGGCGAGTCAGGCCCAGGTAGGCGACTTTACAAATTAACACCCCAAGGAGAAGCGTCATTAAAGGTATGGGCAAAGTACATCGCTCAACAAAAAGTAACGTTAGAGAATTTTTTGCAAGCCTATCTCCAATTTGAAGCATCTTTGACTGAGAGGGAAGAGGGGGCGACTTAACATGATTGGTTCTCAAAAGACTCTTAGAATAATCTATGCCGCGGCATTACAGCAAGTCATGGAGAAATGTCTGGAACAATTTTCTATTCAAAATCCAGGTCTGAAATTCGAGATGAACGGGGTTGGTTCAAGAGAGGGTGCCAAACGGTTATTATCCGGAGAAGAATATGACATCATTGCTCTAGCTGACCAAGCACTCTTTGCAGAGTTGCTGGTACCTAATCTGGTGGAAGACTACTTTGTTTTTGCTGCTGATCAAATTGTTATTGGTTACAATCACTCGTCAAGGGGAAGTAAGGAGATTACTCAAGAAAATTGGGTTGATACATTACTAAAACCGCAAGTTGGTTTTGCACGCTCTGACCATCATCTTGTTCCCCGTGGCTATAGAACACTGATGGTTTGGCAATTGGCTGAACTATTTTATGACAGGCCAGGTCTCTACTCGACTATGGAAGCCGCCTGTATACCTTACTCTACTTATCCTAAATCATTAGACCTATCTAGCGCTTTATTTCAAGGGAAGGTTGATTATGCTTTTCTTTATTCCTCGGAGGCTAAACAATTAGGGCTTCCTTATATAGTCTTACCTTCGAAGATTAACCTTTCTAACCCTGCTTATGCTAAATTTTATGACCAGGCTTCCGTAACTGTCGAAAGTAAGATCCCAGGGAAAAATGTGATCATTCACGGTAATCCTATTGAATTTGCTATTGGTTTAGCTAAGGATAGCCAACATCTCGAATTAGCTCAATCATTTGTCGATCTTCTTACTGGACCGGAGGGTTCTTCGACAATAGAGGAATGTGGTCTCATCCCCTGCTAATCATT
>DHJG01000010.1:0-10068 GCA_002404215.1 Desulfosporosinus sp. UBA4726 | reverse complement strand
AGTTGGAGGAGGCAGGATACGATGCCTATTAAACCTACAGCGGAAACAAAACAATTAACGCAGAAGCCTTTAGATAACCGTTATGATCGCTCGGAGTGGGCAGGCGCTTTTGGTGACCTGGGGACACTTATCCCTTTTATAATTGGTTATATTTCGATTATGAAGTTAGACCCATTAGGTGTTCTCTTCATGTTTGGAATTCTCCTAATAGGATCTGGGTTATATTATAAAACACCAATTCCTATACAACCTATGAAAGCTATAGGCGGAGCTGCTATTACTCAAGCAGCAGCTATTACTCCTGGCATGGTATGGGGAGCTGGGATCTTCACAGGCCTTTTTTGGTTGATTCTAGGACTAACGGGTACCCTCAATTATGTATCTAAAATAGCAACTAAACCTGTTATTAGGGGAATAGTATTGGGACTTGGCCTTCTTTTTATCATGGAGGGAACCAAAATGATGAAAACGGATATCATCGTAGCTATAATTACCCTAGTTATCACATTTCTACTTCTGACTAATAAACGTATTCCGGCTATGTTTGCCCTAATCGTCTTTGGAATTATCGCTGCCCTTGTCAAGAACCCTGGTCTATTCAAAGAATTGGCAACGATACATCCCGATTTTCGACTTCCACATTTTTCGTTAGGTCATATTACATGGTCGGAATTTTTGCAAGGTACGCTCGTCTTAGGTATTCCTCAAATTCCACTGACCCTCGGTAATGCAGTTATAGCTATTACGGCGGAAAACAATAGATTATTTCCCGAACATCCAGTTACCGAAAAGAAAATAGCTATATCACAAGGGATTATGAACCTGCTTTCCCCTTTGTTTGGTGGGATTCCTATGTGTCATGGTGCCGGAGGTATGGCTGGACATGTTCGTTTTGGTGCTCGTACTGGCGGATCACTCGTAATATTAGGGGTTATCCTTGTAACTGTTGGATTATGTTTTAGTAGCTCAGTTTTACTACTGTTTAATATTTTTCCAGAAAGTGTACTCGGCGTAATTTTATTTTTTGCAGGGTTGGAACTGGCTGTTTCTGCTCGTGATGTAGGGCCAGAGAAAAGTGACTTCTATACCTTATTAGTCACTGCCGGTTTTTCTCTTTGGAACATGGGTATTGGCTTCATCGCAGGATTAGTTATGCAAGAAATGTTAAAGAGAAAAATCTTTAAAGTTTGATTGAATCCCATTAGTAAGTCCATGGTCAGTTCCTTAACAAAGATTATATAAACACACAGTTTGTATAGTTTAGGAGGTTTAATTCGTGGAGAAGAAAACGGGATGTGGGATTAACCAGCCGTTGGAACCACCTAGGTCGGTGAGCCTCTTTGAAATTGCGAAGACCTTTCTACACATAGGTCTTGTGTCTTATAGTCTAGCAGCTCTGGGCGAAGCTAAAAAATCCTTGGTAGATAAGAAAAACTGGATGACAGATGAGGAATACCTCAACGGGTTAGCCCTTTCCCAACTATTGCCTGGGGCACCTGCCGTAAATCTAAACACCTATATCGGATATTTCCTGAGAGGTTTTCCTGGTGCCATAGTGGCCAGTATCTCTTTTGTAATTCCTTGTTTTGTAGCCATGGTCGTTCTTGCCCACCTCTATCTAAACTATAACAATGTTCCCTTAGTATCATCGTTATTTAAAGGAGTAGGCGCTTTAGTTGTAGGTCTAGTATTTAATACTATTATTGATTTATGGAAAAAAGGGGTAAACACACCTCAATTGACGCTCCTGGCAGTTGGCGGATTTGTAATGGTATATTTTTTGAAGGTGAATATCATAACTCTTCTTTTAGTTGCTGGAGTGGTAAGTCTAGGGGTTACCTTTTTGACGATTAAGTTCTCCAGTTGGAAAGCAGTTATGAATAAAAAATTTTGGATTGCGAAAAAGTCCTCTCAAAGGGAAGTTTCGGCGATTAGATTTGAGTTCAGTAAAAGAAAGTACTTTGGTATGTTAATTATGCTTGCTGTGCTACTAGTCACCAATTTTGCTGTCAATTATAGCAATCCCATATTTAGAAATCTAGGAAACACATTATTTGGGATTGGCGGGCTAACCTTTGGGAGTGGTTACGCTATGTTGCCGTTTATTCAGGATGCTATGGTCAATCAATACCACTTTGTCACCGAAACGGAATTCGGGGTAGCCTTAGCCTTGAGTTTACTAACGCCTGGTCCTGTAACAGTTATTTCCGCATTTATTGGATATAAAGTGGCAGGTGTCTTCGGAGCGGCACTAGCTATGGCAAATATGTATTTGCCTTCGTTTGCTATCGTGAATATTATTTCTGACCTCTATAATCGAGCAGGCAAGGTAGGAAAGGTTAAAATGGTCATTAGTGGAATTGTAGCTGCATTTTTCGGGACGCTATGGGCAGTCGTTTTTAAATTGACGGGTAGCTCATTAGTGGATTTGCCTACTTGGGGACTTGCTTTAGCAGCTTTTGGAGTACAGCGGTTTACCAAAATTGATACCCTATGGATAATAATTGCTGGAGCATTAATCTCCTTAGTTGTTTTCTAAATTTTATTATTACAAATATGATAGGACCGTCTTCTATTGAAAGGTAAGTTCAATGGAAGACAGTCCTATTTCATTAACCAAATTGTATTGCTAATTTAGCATAAGATATTGTATAATAACATTGCAGTTTGGTTTAGGTAGTTTTTGTTTGGTATATAAGTATATTATTATTAACAATAATACTACATAGCAAAGATGAACTAACGTACCTGTGCATAAATATTTAATAAGTGAGGGGGACTATAAGTGAAAAAAGCTTCATGGTTATTAATACTCAGTTTTTTGCTAACTCTAGTTTTAGTGGGCTGTAGTTCTGGAAATGCTACCCAACCTTCAAAAGATGCCGCACAGACTGAGCCAGCCAAAGAAATTATCGTTTCGGCTGCAGCTAGTTTGAAAGATTCATTAACAGAACTTCAAAAAGACTATGCTCAGAAAACACCTGGAGTAAAGCTTACCTTTAATTTTGGAGCTTCAGGGACGCTCCAACAACAAATTGAGCAGGGTGCTCCAGCGGATCTCTTTCTTTCTGCTGGCAAGACACAGATGGATGCTCTAGATCAAAAGAACTTGATAGTCAAAGACAGTAAAGTCGACTTAGTAGGGAATGAGTTAGTGCTTGTTGTCGGGAAGGATAACAGCACGGTTACATCCCTTGAAGATTTGGCAAAATTGAGTGTCGTTAAGATCAGCATTGGTACACCAGAGTCCGTACCTGCCGGAAAATATGCACAAGAAGCATTGACGAATCTTAAACTTTGGGATTCATTACAGCCTAAGTTTGTGTTGGCTAAGGATGTGACTCAGGTTCTAAATTATGTAGAAACAGGTAATGTGGACGCAGGACTTGTATATCAATCGGATGCCCAAGGATCGACAAAAGTTAAAGTCGCTACTGTTGTGCCGGCGAGCAGTCATAAGGCCATTGTCTATCCTGCAGCGGTTATTTCGGCTACTAAAAACAAGCAAATTGCCGAGGATTTTCTAAAGTACTTACAGAGTTCGGATGCCCAAAAAGTTTTTGTAAAATACGGGTTTAAGACATTAGCCAAATAGATTGGATTTAGTTGAATATAAATAATATATTTCTATTATAAAAGCCTTACGTTCTGACACAGGCGTGAGGCTTTTAGGATTGCGTATTTTTGAAAAGAGGGTACTGATAGAAAAAGATACCTATACATAGTTAAAAATTAAAATATATTTTTTGATGAGGTCATACTATAAGTGAATTTTCTGTCCAAATAGGTGTAGTTCTGTCTATAATAGTATGATCCTGTTAGTTTAGGTTAGATTAAGGGAAATTTGACAAAAAAACTCAAAATATGGTAGTATTTGAGTTAGGAATATTAAATGAGGAGGTAACAACTTATGCAATTATCGACAAGAAATCAACTCAAAGGGAAAATTACCGAAATGAAAAAAGGCCCAGTATCTACTGAAGTAACTGTAGACATTGGTGGTCAAACATTGGTAGTCGCTTCAATAACTACTGGTTCAGCTGATTCAATGGGATTGAAAGTCGGAGACGACGTCTCTGCTCTTGTTAAAGCAAGCTCAGTTATGATCGCGAAATAGTAGAACATAAAAAGCGCCCATTGAGGCGTTTTTTTTTTGTTCTACTATGTGAAAAATAATGACTAAGGAAGAGTCTTTTCTGTTAACTCTGAGGTTTTATAAAGGCCGTTCCATCCACTTGAAAACTAAGAAAATGCCTAGCTTCTGAGGTGTAGATAGACTATAATAAGTGCATAATATAAAGCAAATGATAATTGATAATTTTTTTCAAATAAATTAAGAAAGACCTAGCTAATAAGTTATTATAAGGTTATAATAATAATAGGTAAAGGATAATCATTTGAAATATAGAACTTCTTCTGGTGACTGATCTTTTGCTTTGTGCTTTGTAAATATCCGGAATTAAAGGAGTGACAATGTAATGGTAGAAATAACGGAACTCGCTGCTCAAAAGGTCAAAGAAGTGTTAAAGGAGCAGAATAAAGAAAGTGCATTTCTCCGTCTCTATCTTGTAGGTATGGGTTGTGGCGGTCCGAATTTTGGTATGACTTTGGATGAGTCAAAAACAGAGGAAGATATTCTTGATGAAGAATATGGTGTTTCAATACTTACAGATCAAAAACTGTCTGCTCATCTAGAGGGGGCAATTATTGACTTCATTGAGTCAAATACTGGTGGAAATTTTGAAATACGTACAGCAAAGAGTGATAATGGCGGAGGCTGTGGCGAGGGTTGCGGCGGTAGTTGTGGTTGTTAATGATAAGGTGGGAAAGAGAGAGCTCGATTTCGAGTTCTCTCTTTCATTTTTGTGATGGCATTTCACTGCCATTATTTTCGGAAAGGATGGGAACTTGTGTTCAATTATATTAGTAACATTTGGACTTGTTGCACTAGTTATTTTGTATGGTTTTAAACGTAAAACATTTTTAAAAGAAGTTAGCACCCATGAGAATGTTGTCTAGGGTGCAGGAATGTTTATGTGTAGATTAGAAGCTGGAAATTAGCCTGATCGGGTAGTCTCATTGTTTGATGGTCGTATTCTCTGAAAATACTTCCCAACTTAGGGGTTGTAATAAAGGGATTTCATACTAATCATAGAATAATAAGAATAGTGAATATATTCGTAGAGGAGTTTGATAGGATGGACGGCTTTTGGATTAATGAATCTCCCGATGCGATCGTTGTATGTGACAAAGAGGGGAAATTACTTGTAATGAACGAAAAGGCGGCAAAGATTTTTGAAACAAGCGGTGGTAAAGCATTAGTAGGCAAGAGTATGTTTAACTGCCATCCAGAGACTATACAGCCAAAGATTAAGGCACTACTAGCAAACCCTAGAACAATCACTTATACAGACGAATTAAATGGCGCAAAACAACTTATCCATATGAATCCCTGGTATAAAGATGGTGTGTATAGTGGGATGGTGGAAATGATTTTGGATGTTCCTCTTGAGATACCGAATAATATAAAGTAATTGTCAATATAAAAATGCTCCTCAATTGTTCTCGAAATGAGATCAATTCGAGGAGCATTTTTTTAGTAAAGAAGTCTTCAAAGGAACAATGAAGAGAAACTGGAATCCAAAGGTGTGAAATTTGTGGGATACCACTTATTATTTGTATAATCAGCACCAGATTGACGCAAAAGAGCAGACTGTATCTTGGAATGGGAAAAAATCGCTGGACAATATCGTATAAATACTGGTCGAGAGTCAGTCTAATGTGAGTTTGCCAGATTTGATCGGTATTCAGAAGGGGTAACCCCTTCGTGTTTTTTGAAGACTGCAGAAAAATAGCTGCTGGACTTAAAACCTGTGGCAACGGCAATTTGATCAATTGTTTCAGTTGACATGCGCAATTGTTGTTTAGCTTTTTTGAGCCGCACTTGGGCTAGATATTCTGTAAAACTGACCCCGGTTTTATCGTTAAATATCCGGCTTAGATAAGCAGGGCTGAGGTGGACATGATTTGCCACCAAATTAAGTGAAATATTCTCGGGATAGTTGGATTCGATATAGTCCATGGCCTGTCGCACCAGGACTTGGATTTGATTGATCTGCTGATTTGGACCCAATAAACCGATATATCTTTCTAACATAATCTCTCCCCAAGATTTCATACCTTCGAGGGACGATATATGGGATAAATCGTGGACTAGGTCATTCTCTATTAAGGTTATCTCAGTGGGGTCGGCACCTGCGGATAAGGCAGTTTGTACAACGATGACCATTAGTCGTAAGCCAAAAGAATTAAGCAGAGAGCTCACAGGCGTGCGCGTTGAAGTAACAAGAAGTTCAAGAAGCAACGTTAATTGTCGCTTTCCTTCCTTAAGATTCCTTGTTTTTACCTGTTCCTCGAGTCCTGTCAAATCCATGGCAGGGCCGGGTTGAAATTTTTTGAGGGAAATTCTATCTAAAGCATATTTAACAGCTTCGATTAGTTGAAGTGGTTGAATCGGTTTGAGTAAATAATCTGTGGCTTGAGCTTTAATAGCCTGTTGAGAATAGGAAAACATACTATAAGCGGTTAAAATAATGATTTCTGTCGCTGGGTAAAGTGCCTTAATTTGCCTGGTTGCTTCTATTCCGTCAATACCTGGCATTTTGATATCCATGATAATCAAATCGGGGCGTGTGTGCTGAACTTTGTCTAAGGCTTCTCGCCCACTGGCGGCTTCACCTAATATTGTGATAGGGAGGCCAGAATTTTGTAAGGTAAACGATAAAACCTTGCGTTCTAATTCCTCATCATCAACCAGTAATACTTTATACATCCTTTTACCATCCTCTAGATCAGCTAGCGAAGATATGAATCTATGATTTAGATAATTATACTATAAAATTGTTATACTAAAGGTAAAAATTTTAATAAGCTATTCAAAAGGATGTGCAATATTCTGTCATTATTGCATATCTTTTTGTCTGGTTTAATGACGAAATTGTGAGATGATTATGTCATTAATACAGTCCTATATTGAAAGGAGTTTTTTAAATGATTATTGGAGTACCGAAAGAAATTAAGAACAACGAAAACCGTGTGGCGCTTACGCCTGCTGGAGTTGTGGCGTTTTGCAAAGCCGGTCACCAAGTTGTAATCGAAGATAACGCTGGTGTTGGCAGTGGAATCAGTAATCTGGAATACATTGCTGCTGGTGCTCAGATCTTAAATACTTCGGCAGAAGTGTATGATCGTTCTGAAATGATTATGAAAGTTAAAGAGCCCTTGGCTGCAGAGTATGAGCTGTTCAAAGACGGGCAACTGCTGTTTACTTATCTTCACTTGGCCCCTGAGCCTGAATTAACGGCAGCCTTACTGAAGAAACGTGTCGTAGGGATTGCTTACGAAACAGTTCAGCCTGCTGACGGTAGTCTGCCTCTACTTATACCTATGAGTGAAGTGGCTGGCCGTATGTCAATTCAAATCGGTGCTCAGTTCCTAGAAAAGCCACACGGCGGAAAGGGCATTCTCTTGGGCGGGGTTCCTGGGGTCCCTCCCGCTAAAGTCACTATTGTCGGTGGTGGTATCGTTGGGATTAACGCTGCCAAAATGGCTATCGGTTTTGGTGCAGATGTTACAATTCTGGATGTATGCAATGCCCGTCTTCGCTATCTAGATGATATCTTTGGTTCACGAATCAAAACGTTAATGTCCAATAGCTACAATATTATGCACGCTGTAGCAGAAGCCGATTTGCTGGTAGGAGCAGTGCTGATCCCTGGTGCGAAAGCTCCCAAGCTCGTTACTGAGGAAATGGTTAAAGGCATGAAGCCGGGTTCCGTTATCGTCGACGTTGCTATTGATCAAGGGGGGAGCGTAGAAACGATTGATCATGTGACCACTCATCAAGAACCAACCTATGAAAAGTTTGGAGTTATTCACTATAGTGTCGCTAATATGCCTGGAGCAGTTGCTCGTACTTCAACCTTCGCCTTGACCAATGCCACGTTACCTTATGCGCTTATGCTCGCTAACTTGGGCTATGTTGAGGCAATCAGAACAGACCTTGCGCTAGCTCGCGGTGTAAACGTAATTCACGGTAAATTAACCTATAAAGCAGTAGCAGAAGCGCTCAATCAAGAGTACTCTCCGTTGAGAGACGTTACGGAAGTTCCCTCTGGTTTTTAGGCTGGGGGATTAAGAGACTAACTGTAGTAAGTCCTCGTTCAGGCACCAGTTTAATCCCGAATTCCTTACCAAAGTGAAGTTGCAGGCGTTTATGAACATTGCGCAGACCAATCCCTATAATCGGATCTTCCCCGCTTAAATCGATTGTAGAGTAGTGTTGGGGCATGCCCACTCCATCATCGATTACCGAGATTTCCATCTTGTTGTGTACTTTTTTACCCTTTATCCAGAGGTGACCAATACCTTCTTTAGGCTCTAGTCCGTGGATACAGGCATTCTCAACCAACGGTTGCAAACTTAAAAAAGGGATCTGGATAGTTTGGAGGTCTGCTGGAACATCAATAGATATTTCCAGTCGATTTCCAAACCTGTTTTTTTGAATAAGGAGATAGCTTTCTATATAATGTAGTTCCTCCAACAACGAAACCAGTTCTCCAGGATGATCTAGATTATGTCTCAGTAGATCAGACAGGGCGAAAAGTGTATTCAATCCTTTTTCATTTTCAGAGAGAGTGACCAAACTGATGATCGTATTTAGAGTGTTGAATAAAAAGTGGGGTTTAATTTGGGCCTGTAAGTTTTCCAACTCGGCCTTATGTAAGGTATGTTCAAGTTCTACGATAATTCGCGCATCCTCAGCTGCTTTAAGTTTCTCTCTGCTTAACTCTTCTTGCATCTTAGCCCGGTAGATAAGCTCGACGATATAACTAACCACAAATTGAATAAGACCGCCGGCAGCTTGGCATTTGTCCATGCTTATTACTTGAATTTCCTCAAAAGTTTGGGTCAGGTGTTCGGGATTAAGGCCCAAATCAGCAGTAGCTTGAAGCATATTTGCTGTTTCTTGAGCCTGCGGTTTTGCGAGGTGCATCTGACCGCAGGTGATGGACCCATAAAATTGAGCATCTAGCATAATCGGTACGGACATTAGCATAACACCAGCATGGCATTTGCCCATACATGAGATATTACTCTGCTTTACAGTTTTAAAACCTAGTTGCGCATTAGAATCAATACATCGCTTTAAACCGGCCTCTGTAGAGCGGATGCTACGGCAAAATCCATAAAAATAATCATGCTGGACCACAGGGGAACCCATGGTATCATTAATATCAATGGTAATGTTAGTCGCTTTAGTAAAGGTTTCGATAATTCGAACCAGCTTGTCCTTTTCAATTAGTTGAAATAGGCTCTTCGGATTATGATCCATAGATTCCTCTCCTTAGAAAATGTCCCAAAATGGATACAGAGACTATTTTGCTTTTTTCAGGCAATAGTATAATATGAATATATCATACTAGTTCATGCATATATAAGGAGGAAAACATGTTTAAGAAGAAAGTTTTTGTTGTACTAGCTATCATGGCGATGATGGTTTCCTTTGCTGGTTGTGCGAAAAACCCTGCCACTCCTGTAGTACCTCAGGCAGGCACACCTGCAGCGGTGGAAGGCCATTCCCCTGAGACTCCAGCTCAGCCAGGCGGCAAAGTGAGCCAGGCAGATGTAGAAACCAAAATAAATGACCTGTTTAAGAAAAATTATCCCGGCGACTGGAAAGTTTCTGGAAGCACTTTAAGTAAGGGCTCCTATACTGAAAATGGCAAGTATAAGATGGCGGATGAGGTTGCAGCATTGTTTCCGGGAACAATGGGAGTATCTGTTTTCGTTGGTGAAGAAAGAATCTCTTCCAACATTACACGCCAAGATACTGGCGAACGAGTTTTGAAGGATTATCCTACCCCGGTTACGGTTGGCGAGGTTATGAAGAGTGGCACGACCACGAGTACGCTAAGTAGTGGGTATCTGAAGGTCTATGTTCCTTTTAAGGATAGCAGCGCTAAGACTGTTGCAGTTATGACTGTGTCAGTACCGCAGACATAAAAT